>JBAQBC010000066.1:0-45282 GCA_049286035.1 Xanthobacteraceae bacterium | reverse complement strand
GCGCTGCGATCCGGCGCCGCCGGCTCGGCCTTGGCCTCGCCCGGTCCGG
Source organism: Xanthobacteraceae bacterium (assembly GCA_049286035.1). Lineage (GTDB taxonomy): Bacteria > Pseudomonadota > Alphaproteobacteria > Rhizobiales > Xanthobacteraceae > BOG-931. The sequence goes on along the minus strand of JBAQBC010000066.1, from coordinate 45,233 downwards.
AAATGCGGCGTTTAACCTTCTCGACCACAACGGCCTTGCTGCGGCCATGACTGAAGCTCTGACGCACCACGCCCTGCTCAACGCCGCCGCGCTTTAACGTCAGCGTCTTGGTAGGGGTGACGCTCAGCTTTTCGCCGCTATTTTTCGTGGTCTCGTTCATCCCGATCCAGTTCCGTACGCATTAGTCTTGAACACCTTGTCCGGGTCCGGCTTCATCGAGTTCCGGACCTTCGCCCAGTTCGGCGCTCCGAAATCGTTCCAAGCGCCGTAAACGCGCCATAAACGTCTCGCTCGCCGGGCGGGCAAGCAGGGCTGCATGTATCACATTTGGGCGGCCCAGTGCCAAATCCAATTGGCTGGTCGTCAATATTCGAATGATCCTCACCGATCCGCTTTGTTGGCTCTGTCTTAGGGCGGAATTGAGCTTTTTAACTCCGTCCGGAGCCGCTTCAACCGCATGCAGAAGCGCAATGACGGCGTTGCGCTTGAGAGCCATCTCGACTTGGGCAAAGCCCATGGCAACCGAGCCGGCTTTTCGCGCCACCGCCAAGGCATCGAGTGCGGCATTTTCGAGTAACCGTTCGGTGCGAGGGACGAGATCGCCGGCAAGCCGAACATCGCGCCGAAATCCTCTTGCGAAAGCGTTGGTCCTTTGCGCCTGATCCAGCGCGTTTCGCGTCGCTGTTACCCACACGCCGCGCCCGGGCAGATTGTGTTTGAGATCGGCGACGGCTTCGCCATTTGGCGCGATGACGAAGCGGATCATGTGTTCGACCGGCCGCACGGCGCGGGTGGCCACGCAAAAGCGCTCGGCGCCGCGCGATCGCGGTCCATCATCGAGTTCAATAGCGTCCGACTGTGCCAGCATCCGTGACCTTTGATCTCTCTCTGGTCTAAGGCTGTACCGGCTCCGCTGCCGGCTCCTCGGCCGCGGCAGGCGCGACAAGATCAGCCTCGCTGATCCAGCCAGCTTTGATGCGAGCGCGCATGATCAACGCCTCGGCTTCATCCCGGCTTAAGTCCATGCCGTCGAGAATGCCGGCTTGGCGTACGGCCTCGCCGTCCTTGCGTTCGGTCCACCCGGCAAGGTCGTCAGTCGCGCAGCCGGCGAGATCCTCGACGGTCTTGATGCTGTTCTCGCCAAAACGCACAAGTATCGGCGTGGTGACGCCCTCGATTTCTTTAAGAGCGTCTTCGACGCCGAGCTCGCGGCGCTTGGCGTCAAGCTCGGCCTCGATCCGGTCGAGATATTCACGCGCGCGGGTTTGCAGTTCGCTCGCGGTATCCTCGTCAAAGCCTTCAATGCCGGCAATTTCCTTGACGTCGACCATCGCCACCTCCTCGACCGAGTTAAAGCCTTCCGAAGCCAGCAATTGGCCGATCACCTCGTCGACATTGAGCATGTCGATGAACATCCGCGTGCGATTCTCGAATTCGGCCTGACGGCGTTCGGATTCTTCTTGCTCTGTGAGGATGTCGATGTCCCAGCCTGTGAGCTGCGACGCAAGCCGCACGTTCTGGCCGCGCCGGCCAATGGCAAGCGAGAGCTGCTGATCGGGAACGACGACCTCGATGCGTTCGCGCTCTTCGTCCAGAACGACTTTCGCAACTTCGGCGGGCGCCAGCGCATTGACCACGAATGTGGCGATATCCTGCGACCAGGGAATGATGTCGATTTTCTCGCCCTGGAGCTCGTTGACGACCGCCTGCACGCGCGAGCCGCGCATGCCGACGCAGGCGCCGACTGGATCAACCGAAGAATCGCGCGACACGACGGCAATTTTCGCGCGTGAGCCCGGATCGCGGGCCACCGCCTTGACCTCGACGATGCCGTCGTAGATTTCCGGCACTTCCTGCGCGAATAGCTTGGCCATGAATTGGGGGTGCGTGCGAGAGAGGAAAATCTGCGGACCGCGCGGCTCGCGCCGAACGTCGTAAATGTAGGCGCGGATGCGGTCGCCGTTGCGAAACACTTCGCGCGGCAGCATTTCATCGCGCCGCACGATGGCTTCGCCGCGGCCGAGATCGACGACGACATTGCCGTATTCAACGCGTTTGACGATGCCGTTGACGATGTCGCCAATGCGATCCTTGTACTCGTCGTATTGACGATCGCGCTCGGCCTCGCGGACTTTCTGCACGATTACCTGCTTTGCCGATTGTGCGGCGATCCGCCCGTATTCGAGCGGCGGCAGCGGATCGGCGATGGTGTCGCCAATTTGCGCCGCCGGGTGCCGGCGCCGCGCATCGTCGAGGCTGATCTGAGTCGCGGAATTTTCGACCGTATCGACGACGAGCATGTGGCGAGACAGATGCAGCTCGCCGCTTTTCGAATCGATTTCCGCACGCACTTCGGTCTCGCTGCCGTATCGCGAGCGCGCGGCCTTGGCGATCGCATCCTCCATGGCGCCGAGCACGATCTTGCGATCGATCGCCTTTTCACGCGCGACCGCGTCGGCGATCTGCAGCAGTTCGAGTCTATTGGCGCTAACGGTCGCCATTGGTCAGTCTCCTTGGTTAGATCTCTGTTTGCTCTTGCGCAGCGATTCGGCAACGAGCGCGTCGGTAAGAACGAGCCTGGCCTCCGCCATGTCGTCGATGCGCAGCAAAATGTCGTTTGTCTCGTCACAACGGATGCGGGCACATTCGCCGTCGGCGCCTTGCAGTTCACCGCGAAACCGTTTGCGCCCGTCGATCGGGACCTGCATTTCGATCAGAGCGACGTGGCCGGCGTAGCGGTCGAAGTCGGAACGGCGCACCAATGGCCGATCGATGCCGGGCGACGAGATTTCCAGCCGATACGAGCCTTCGATTGGATCGGCGACGTCGAAGACCGGCGAGAGCGCGCGCGAGGCGGCTTCGCAGTCATCAATGTTCATCGTTCCGTCGGGACGCTCGGCCATGATTTGTACGGTGCAACCGGCAAAGCCGGAAATGCGGACGCGGACCAGACGATAACCGAGGCTGGCGAGCACGGGCTCGGCCAGCACAGCGACGCGCGCCGCTCGTCCCGGCTCGGTAATCAACCGGGGCTCCTCGGCAAAAGCCACGTCCTCAAAGTTGCTCGATCCACCTTCCATGTTCTTCGCAAAGCCGTCTGGCCTCAGGTAATAAAAAAGAGCGGGTCCCGGGGGGCCCACTCTCAAAACCGTTCGGATAATCCGACCGTTATGAGGTATCCATTGACGGACAGTCCAAATATAGCGTTTTGCCCGTCAGTTGCAAGAGCGGGGCCCGCAGACGGAAGCGCCCAGGTCGGCAACTTTTTTCGTCGGCAGGGCCAGCGCCTCGGCAGCCTTAAATCCTGCGGAATACCAAAAAACATGATGAGCGCTGTTCGCGTGCGGCCTTGGCGTGATAACGGGTGCCGGGAAAGTCCGGCCAAGGATTGCGCCAATCGTCGGCGCACTGCGCCTGCCACTCGAAATTGGGAGAGCGCAACAGCCGCTGCAGGGTCCAGGCCGCGTAATTCGCGATATCCGTGACAAAACGAAATTCACCGCCGGGGCGCGCAATGCGCGCCAGTTGCCCGACCGTTTCATCTTGAACGAATCGGCGCTTCCAATGCCGCCGCTTCGGCCAGGGATCAGGATGAATGAGATCGATCCGCGTGAGCGAAGCGTCGGGGAGCCACGCGATCAAGCCAAGCGCATCATCGAAATACAGCCGAATATTCTGAAGGCCTTCGGCTTGAATGCCTGCGAGCGCCTTGGCCATGCCGTTGACGAACGGTTCGACGCCAATAAAGCCGATGCGCGGATGTGCTTTGGCTTCGGCAAGCATCGCCTCGCCGCTGCCAAATCCGATTTCGAGGCAAATCGCTGTGACCGGTTCGACAAACAATGAGGCGAGATCGGCCGGCGCGGGCCGGGCAAGATCGAGGGCAAGGCGAGGCAGCAGCGTTTCGAACAGCTCAGCTTGCCGCGGCCGCAGCTTATGTCCTTTACGGCGGCCGAAGAATGCACGGACGTTTTGGAGTGCGGGATCCATCGCCGTCCTGATCGCAGTTCACCGCGACGATCGACGTCTTTCTTTGTAAGCCCCTTGTACGCCCTGTATAGCAAACGCGCCGGCAACGGGCACGACGACGCAGGCCGTGCCCCGGATCGTGTGGCGGCTTAGCGCAAGGCTCGCTTGAGTGAATCGGCAAGATCCGTTCGCTCCCAAGAGAAGCCGCCATCCCTTTCCGGCGCGCGGCCGAAATGACCGTAAGCGGCGGTGCGGCGGTAGATCGGCCGGCTGAGCTTCAAAGCGCGGCGGATATTAGTCGGCCGCAGCGGAAACAATTCAGGCAGTAGCTTCTGCAGCTTTGCTTCTTCGATATTGCCGGTGCCGTGGGTGTCGACATAGAGCGACATCGGGTCGGCCACCCCGATGGCGTAAGCGATCTGAATTGTGCAGCGCTCCGCGAGTCCGGCCGCGACGACATTTTTCGCCAAATAACGCGCCGCATAAGCGGCCGAGCGATCGACCTTGGTGGGATCCTTGCCGGAGAAAGCGCCGCCGCCATGAGGGGCATAGCCGCCATAGGTGTCGACAATGATTTTCCGACCGGTAAGACCGCAATCGCCATCCGGTCCGCCGATGACGAAATTTCCGGTGGGATTGACCAGAAAATCGCTCGGACGCTTCGGCATCCAGCCGCCCGGCAGCGCCGAAGTCACCGTATCCTCGATCATATCTCGGATCATTCCGGGCGAATATTTCTTGCCGTTGCGATTCTGCGCGTTGTGTTGGGTCGAGACCACGACCTTGGTGCAGCCGACCGGCTTGCCGTCGATATACCTGATAGTGACCTGGCTCTTGGCGTCCGGCTGCAAGTCAAACAGCGCGCTGGAGCGGCGTTTTTCGGAAAGCACTTTGAGAATCTTGTGTGCGAAATAGATCGGGGCCGGCATGAACGAGCCCTTTTCGTAGACCTCGCTCTCGGTGCAGGCGAAGCCAAACATCATGCCTTGGTCGCCGGCGCCTTCCTGGTCGCCATCCTTCTTCTTTTTCGCGTCCACGCCCATGGCGATATCGGGCGATTGGCCATGCAGCAGCACTTCGACATCGGCACCGTAATAGGAAAAGCCGTCCTGGTCGTAGCCAATGTCCTTGACGACGCCACGCGCAATTTCCGTGATCATTTCCCGGTTCACGACGGCCTTGGCGCCGTGTTTGTGAAACAGCGGGGCTTGGCCACGGCCCTCGCCTGCGATGACGATCTTGTTGGTGGTGCACAATGTCTCGCAGCCGAGCCGAGTATTCACGGCGCTTTGGTCGGCTATGCCGAGCTTGAGATCGTTCTCGATAAACGCGTCAAGTACGGCGTCTGATATTTGATCGCAAACCTTGTCGGGATGACCCTCTGACACGGACTCGCTGGTGAACAGATAATTGGCGCGGCGCAAAGCGAAACACTCCCCTCGAAGCTGATTAATGTGCGGGTCTCTGCCAGTAAGCGCGGTGGCAACACGCGCGGGGTCGGTTTGTTGACAGGGTTGTTGCAGCGTCGCCGTGCGCGGTCAAGATGTGGGCGAAAGGTGGGCGGCTACCTTCGTTCTAGCCCGCGGCGTTGCGGCGATTGTTTGAGGATTCTTCAGCGCTTGTCGCGGCTGGCAATTTGCTCGACGAGATCGACGATGCGGCGCCGCAATTTTGAATCCTCGATCCGCATGAAGGCTTTGGTCAAAGCAAGGCCGTCGGCGGTTGCCAGGAAGTCGGAAACGTAAGCGGGCGAGGGCGCCTCGGCCAAGCCTTCATGGCGGCCCGAAGTCTGAGCATTGGGCGCGCCCTCGAAGAAAAAGGCGACCGGAACTTGGAGAATGTGAGAAATCTGCTGAAGACGGCTGGCACCGATCCGGTTGGTGCCTTTCTCGTATTTCTGAATCTGCTGGAAAGTCAGGTCGAGCGAGTCGCCGAGCTTCTCTTGGCTCATTCCCAGCATCATCCGGCGCATGCGAACCCGGCTTCCGACATGCTTGTCGGTCGGATTTGGCGCCTTTTTTGCTAGCGTAGCCATGGGGCTCCTCCCCTTTTTAGCTCAATGCCGATAGATAGCAAATCCGTCACAATTGAAACTGCTTTCCTGTTAGCGGGAACCACAGGCAGCGGTCTTCTTGCGCAACGCGCCAATTCTCACGGAATAAGCGATCACACAATTTGCTCGCACTGGTTGCAGCGCAGGGTGGTATCGCTGTGATCCCGAATTTGTTTGCTTCCCGGTCCGGCTCAGGTCTGACCAACGCCGGCACGTAGCCGGCCGCGGATGGCAAGAACAAATGCGATCAAAATCAGGACGGCGGCGGGGATGTCGCCAAAGCGCGCATAGATCGGCGCGCCGATTGAGCGCGGCAAGGGCGCGTCCAACACGCCTTCACTGGCGAGCGGCAAGGAACCAACGATGCGACCGAGTGGATCGATCACGGCCGAGATTCCGGTATTGGCGGCACGAGCGAGCGGCAGACCTTGCTCGATCGCGGTCACGCGCGCCTGCTGCAAATGCTGGTAAGGTCCGCTGGAATTCCCAAACCAGCCGTCATTGGTGACATTGACGATCCAGCCTGGACGCTCGTCAGAGGACCTCAGTTCGCCGGGAAAGATGATCTCGTAACAGATGAGGGGCAAGGCGCTCGGCGCACCAGCTACGGTGATAAGGCGATGCCGGTCGCCGGCAAGAAATCCGCCGCGCTGCTCGGTCAGCGTCTGCAAGCCGATGCGCTCCAGGATATCTTCGAAAGGCAAATATTCTCCGAATGGAACGAGGTGCACCTTATCGTAGACGGAGCGAATAGATGCTTGGTGATCGATCACATAGATCGAATTGTACACACCGGATCGCGCTGGATTGTTAGGATCGGCAAGCCGCATCGCCCCAGTAAACAACAGAGTATTTTGCGGCAAGGCTCGCGCGATCTGCGCGAACGCGTCCGCCTCGCGTGTCAAAAAGAACGGAAAAGGCGATTCCGGCCAGATCAGATGCGTGACCTGATCAAGACCTTGCCGCGCCGATAACGCAAGATAGCGGTCCACCACCTCATGCCTGGCCGCGTAATTAAAGCGGACGTCCTGCGGCAGATTCGGTTGCATGATGCGCAAATGAACGCCGTCAACGAGCCGGGTTGGCGTGCGCGCCAGGCGGACGGCGCCAAAGCCGGCGAGCGCGGCAAGCGTGAGTGCGGCCAATGCGAACGGCAGCAAAGGCCGCCGCTTTTTCGCATCCTGATCGAGCAGCGTCGCCGGACTGGCGCAAACGGCGACGGCTATGAAGGTCATTCCCCACAGGCCGAGCACCGAAGCCGCTTGCGCCAGCGTCAAGGGCGCGGTCAGCGCATAGCCGAAAGCGTTCCATGGGAAGCCCGTGAAGGCATGGCCGCGCAGCCATTCCGTCGCGGTGAGGCAGACGGCCAAGGCCAAGATGCGCATTGCGCCGCGCTGCCACAACAGGCGGGCCAGCACGACCGCTAGCGCAATGTAGATCGCGAGAATCGCCGGAAGACCGAAGACCGCGAAAGGCAAGAGCCAGCCAAAGGTCGCGGCATCGACGAGAAACGCGTATCCGAGCCAATACAGACCGGCAAGAAAATAACCGAACCCGAACCACCACCCGATATCGGCTGCCGCGATCAAGCCGCTAAAGCCGCGGCTAGCGATGCCATCGATGAGGAAAACAAGGACAGGGAAGGTCAAAAACAAGACTGGCCAGGCGTTAAACGGCGCCATCGCCAGAGCCGACACGGCGCCGGCGGTGAACGCGATCGAACGGCGCCGCCAACCCCAGGCCAGAACGACGCTGTGGACCAGGTTGTTCAGCTTCACGGTCCACGCGAGGGGTTGGGATTGGACCGAGCGGTCTCGTCGCGTTGCGTCGCGGGGCGAGGCGCCACCGCCCGCAACGGCAGCACTGCTTCGCGCGGACCAGCCGGCCGGCGATCCTTGCGCAGATAAATCTTGACGCGCTTGACCCGGCGCGGATCGGCGTCCAGCACTTCGGCCTCAAATGGTTCCGGCCCCGGCACCAGTTCGCCGCGAACGGGCACATGGCCGGCTTTGGTGACGAGGTAACCGCCAAGCGTGTCGACTTCCTCCGCGACGTCGCCGACGTCGAATTGGCTGCCGATCGCGGCGCGCACATCATCGAGGCTGGCGCGGCCGTTGGCCAGAAACGAGCCGTCGCTTTGCCTCGTAATCGCCGGGCTCTCTTGCTCATCGTGTTCATCGGCAATATCGCCGACGATGAGTTCCACCAGATCCTCGATCGAGACCAATCCGTCGCTACCGCCGTATTCGTCGATCACAAGTGCAAGATGAATCCGGGTAGCCTGCATCTTGGCTAAGAGGTCAAGCGCCGGCATGGACGGGGGCGCGTAGAGAATTTCGCGGACGATTTTCGCTACGGTCAGTGGCGTAGAAAGGTCGATATTCGCGAAATTAAGCGCCGCGGTTTTTGATTTGGCGGATCCATCCGCTGCGGTCTCCTCATGCGATGCGCGCGCCGCCATAAACGCGATCAAGTCTCTGATGTGGACCATCCCCGCCGGGTCATCGAGGGTATCGTTGTAGACCACGAGGCGCGAATGCGCCGCCACTTCGAATACTTTGACGAGCTCGCCAAGCCTAATGTCTTGCTGGACCGCGACGATATCGGCGCGCGGTACCATGATTCTTTCAATTCGGGTTTCCCGCAGAGCGAGAATGTTCTTGAGCATCGCCGCTTCTTCGGGCGAAAAATCCGATTGCGCCGGTTCGGCGGTCAGAACGAGCTCGAGATCCGCGCGCGGCGACGGCGCTCGCCAACCAAACAGTGCGCGCTTCATGCGCGTGAGCCAACTTTCCGGCCGATCGGTTTGCGCCGACGCCACGACCGAGAGCGAATGACGTTCGCCCTCGGTCGGTTCTGGGCGCGGTGAAGGCTCAGCCATTGGGCATCCTCGGGAGCAGGATCGGGAAGGCTATTTTACGCGTTCTGCACGGCGCGCGCTCGATCTCTGCCAGGGCGCTTTGCCGGCCGTCGGCCGCCATGTCCGGCGGTCGAGTGGTTTGCACGATAGGGATCTGGCACCGCGAGATCACGTAAGACCGCGCGCTCGATCGTTTCCATGCGGCGTGCCTGCGCGCTGCTTGCGTGATCATAGCCGAGAAGATGCAAAAAGCCGTGCACCGCCAGATGGGCAAGGTGGTGATCGAACGGTTTGCCCTCGCGGCGGGCCTCGCGCTTGACGGTCTCGTAGGCGAGCACGATGTCGCCAAGGTGCTTGCCAACCAGATGCTTGCCAAGCCGTTTGTCCAGCTCGTCGCTGACGCGATCGCGCATGTGCCGGTTGCCGGGATTTTTCGTTGCAAAGGACAGTACATTGGTCGGCGCATCGACCCCGCGCCAATTGCGGTTGAGCCTGCGCATCGCAGCATCGTCGGTCAAAACGATGGCGAGCTCGGCGGATTTTGTTGATAACGCGGTGGCGGCTTGCTTGAGCGCGCGCCGGACCACGGCTTTTGCCGTACCGGCATTCTTCCAATGTTCCGAATCGACCAGCACGTCGATTTTCAGTCCGGCCGCCGCCGTCCGCTTCATTCCCGGCGCTCGCGCTTGCGTCCGGCCTCCTCGTCATAAGCCGCAACAATGCGCGCGACCAGCTCGTGACGAACCACATCCGCCGCCGTGAAGCTGACATGTCCGATGCCTTCGATGCCGCCAAGCAGGCGCACCGCGTCGGCGAGCCCGGAAGTCTGGCCGGGCGGCAAATCGACCTGGCTGGGATCGCCGGTCACCACCATCCGGCTGTTCTCGCCGAGCCGGGTCAGCAGCATTTTCATCTGCATCGCCGTCGTGTTTTGGGCTTCATCCAGAATAACCGCGGCATTCGACAGGGTCCGCCCGCGCATGAAGGCGAGCGGCGCGATCTCGATTTCGCCTGTCTGCAAAGCTCGTTCGACAATGCGCGCATCCATCAAGTCGTAAAGCGCGTCGTAGATCGGCCGCAGGTAAGGATCGACCTTTTCGCGCATGTCGCCGGGCAGAAAGCCGAGCCGTTCACCCGCTTCGACAGCCGGGCGCGACAGAATGATGCGATCAACTTCCTTGCGCTCAAATAATTGCACGGCATAGGCGACCGCGAGCCATGTCTTGCCGGTGCCGGCGGGCCCGGTGGAAAACACCAGCGTGTGCCGTTTGAGCGCGCGGACATAGGCGTCCTGCGCGGCGGTTTGCGCGCGCACGCGCCGCTTGCGCAGGTTGATTTCCTCAAAACTCTCGCGGGCCGCCGCCGGGTCGAAGTCGAACAGCGACCCTTGTGACAGCGCCAGCCGGATCGTGCCCTCGACATCGCCGGGCACCAGATCGTCGCCGCGCTTAAGCCGTTCATAGAGACTTTCGAGAACGCGCCGCGCCTGATCGCAGGCTTCACGCGCGCCTTCGACCGTCACTTGGTTGCCGCGCGAATTGGCAACTACGCCGAGTCGTCGCTCGATCAGCGCGAGATTCTGGCCGTATTGGCCGAACAGTGTCGAAGCGCGCCGGTTGTCGTCAAACGTAAGAACGATCTGTGCCGTATTGTCTGGCGCGATAAAAACCGATTCTTCCGTTTCGGGCGTGCGCATTCAGGCTCCTGTTGCGACCAAAGTCGTCTCGGCGGGCGCCGGCGGCGCGGTCGCGGCGGCGCGGTCGGCAAGCGTGCCGAACAGACTATTGCTGCCGATCTCGGTAATCGTCACCGCCGCGATCTCGCCGACCAGCGATTGCGGCGCGGTGGCTTGCACCGGCTGGAGATAGGGCGAGCGGCCCACCAGCTGGCCGGCATGGCGGCCTTCCCGTTCGAACAACACGTCGAAGGTACGGCCCAGGCAGCTGCGATTGAACTTGGCTTGGCTCTCATCGATCGCACGCTGCAGACGCGCCAGCCGTTCCGATTTGATCGCTTCGTCGATCTGCTCCGCCATTTCGGCGCCAGGCGTGCCGGGCCGCGGCGAGTATTTGAACGAGAATGCTCCCGAAAAACCGACCTCTGCGACCAGATCCAGTGTTGCGATAAAGTCTTCCTCCGTTTCGCCGGGGAAGCCCACAATGAAGTCGGAGGTCAGTGCAAGCGCGGGGCAGGTGCGACGCAGACGCTCGACGATGCGCAGATAATCGGCTCGCGTATGCCGGCGGTTCATGGCGGCGAGGATTCGGTCCGAACCGGATTGCACCGGCAAATGCAGTTGCGGCATCAGCTTCGGCAAATCGCGATGCGCCGCTATTAAATCATCATCCATGTCATGCGGATGACTGGTCGTGTAGCGCAGACGCTCGACGCCCGGCACCTGCCCGACGCGTTGCAGCAGGCGCGCCAGCGACCAGGCCCGGCCGTCCGGACCCATGCCGTGATAGGCGTTGACGTTTTGCCCGATCAGCGTCACCTCGCGCACGCCGGCTTCGGCGAGCGATTCGGTTTCGGCAACAATACCATTGACCCGTCGCGACAGTTCGGCGCCGCGCGTATAGGGCACGACGCAAAACGTGCAAAACTTATCGCAGCCTTCTTGCACCGTGACGAAAGCGCAAGCACCGCGCGCGCGGGTCGCCGCTGCCGTTGGCGCGGCAAGAGCCGCAAATTTGTCGTCCGTTGAAAATTCGGTATCGATCGCGCGCCGTCCATCCGCCGCGCGTGCCAACAAGCTGGGCAGCCGGTGATAGCTCTGCGGCCCGAACACCAAATCGACCGCAGGGGCCCGGCGGATAATCTCTTCGCCCTCGGCTTGCGCCACACAGCCGGCAACCGCGATCAGCACACGGCGGTTTTCCGCAGCCGCGGCTTCTTTCAATCGGCGCATGCGGCCAAGTTCGGAATAGACCTTTTCGGCAGCTTTTTCCCGGATGTGGCAGGTGTTGAGAATGACGAGATCGGCATCCTCTGCTGCGCCGGTCTCGACATAGCCGTGGGGCGCCAGGGTGTCCGCCATCCGACGCGAATCATAGACGTTCATCTGGCAGCCGAACGATTTGACGTAGAGCTTGCGGGTTTGCGTCATGCCGCTACCGCTAACCTAAGCTTCTGTTGCAGATCACGAATTAGCTCCGGCCGGCAATCCGCGGCAGCGATCAGGCCGCGCAGCCGATTTACCGATATTCGCGCAATATACACGCCGAAACCAATGCCCCGGGGCTTTAACGACGGCGGATGTCATATAGGCATCTGTCTCCTCGCGGCTACAGTTGGATCATCAGCCGAAGTCACGGCGCAGCACCAGCGCGCTCGCGCCGTCGTCGTAATAGCCGTGCCGGCGGCCGACTTCCTTGAATCGGGCGCGGCGATAGAGTCGACAAGCCGGCGCGTTGTGCTCCCCGACTTCCAGATAGACGGCGCGGATGCCAAGACCGGCCAGGCGCCGCAGGTGCAGATCAAGCAGTTGCCGTGACGCGCCGCGGCCGCGCCACGCCGGCGCGATCGCGACCGAGAGGATCTCCGCTTCGCCTGCGGCTAGGCGTGACATAATGAACCCGATCAGCTTGCCGCCGGCCGTCATGCGTTCCGTCACCACATTGCGTTCGAGCAACAGCCGCAGAATCTCGTCTTCGCCCCAGCCGCGCCGAAACGAAACGCCGTGCAGCGCCGCAATGGCCGCCGCGTCGGTCGTCCGCGCTTGCGCAATGATCGGCCTTTTGCGGCTGAAAAGGCGTGACACGAACCGCATCATCGGCGTGGCAGCTGCGCGGCATTTTGCGGCTGCGCGTCCGGCGCGCGCAGATATTGCGGATGAGGAGCCGATTGCGCTTGCGGCGTAACGGCGCCGATCTGCGCCACCCACATGATGTCAGGCGCATCGCGTGGATCGATGGCGCGCGGCGGCGCTGCATTCTTCGCCAATCCGTCGGCGACCGCTCGTGCCGCCGAGCCGACCAGACAAGCCGGCGCTTCGGATGCTGCACGTATCGCCTCGCTCAAACGCGCCAATCGCGGGCTGACGAGAGTCTGCCCGCCCGGACCGAACACCTGCAGAAACACATGCTCGTGCCGGGCATCGATCGCGACGACCACCGGAGACTTGCCGTTGCCGGCCAGATAAGGCGCGGCATAGACCGACAGCGTTGAAACGCCGACAACCGGCACGCCGGTGGCGACGCCGAATCCCCGGGCGGCGGCCAGACCGACACGTACGCCAGTGAAACTTCCGGGCCCGGTGGTTACCGCAACGCGGCCGAGGTTTTGAAAAGTCATGTCGGATTGCTTCATGACCCGCGCGATCAGTGGGATCAGCGCCTCGGCATGGCCGCGGACCATCGGCAGGCTCTCGCTTGCGAGGATCCCATGGTCGGTGTCCAGAACGGCAGCCGCGCAAGCCGCGAGCGCCGTATCAATGGCAAGCACACGCATGGAGCGTCACAGAGATAGAGTTGATCGCCGGCGCCAACCGCGCCGAATCACATCGGGCGGACTTCGGTAACGTCAGGAACGAAATGGCGCAGTAAATTCTGAATGCCGTGGCGCAGCGTCGCGGTCGACGACGGACAGCCAGAACAAGCGCCTTTCATGTTCAAATAGACAACGCCATCCTTGAAACCGCGGAAAGTGATGTCACCGCCATCATTGGCGACCGCGGGGCGAACCCGAGTCTCGATCAATTCCTTGATGGTGGCGACCGTGGCGGCATCCGCCTCGTCGAAGAATTCTTCGCCGTCTTTGACCTCGGCGCTGCCGGGGGTGATGAGCGGCGCGCCCGACATGAAGTGCTCCATGATCGCGCCCAGGATCATCGGCTTGAGCTGCTGCCATTCGCCGACGCTTTTTGTCACGGTAATGAAATCGGAGCCGAAGAATACCCCGCTCACTCCAGGGACGCCGAACAACCGTTCGGCGAGTGGCGACTGTTCGGCTTGGGCCGCGTCACGCAGATCGAGCGTGCCGTGTTCCAGGACCGAACGTCCGGGCAGAAATTTCATCGTCGCCGGGTTCGGCGTGGCCTCGGTCTGAATAAACATCGTGCCCTCCATCACGGCGCGCTTCAGCGAAATCGAAGCGGCGTCTGTGACTCGCGTCAAACTACCCTATTAGGTGGCGAATTTGCTCGCAAACTTCAAGGGCGCGGATCGATGAATAGGCCGCACCGTCGCGACATTCTAGCTTCGCACGAACTAGCTTCGCACGAAGCCAACCACGTCCTTGACCGCATTCATGGTTTGGCGGGCCAATTTCTGTGCGCGTCCGGCCCCCTCGGCTAAAACCGCGTCGATCGACGCCGGATCGGCAAGAAGTCGTTTCATTTCCGCGCCGATCGGCCCAAGCTTGGACACCGCAAGGTCGGTCAGCGCGGCCTTGAACGTCGAGAATTGGGCATTGCCGAATTGCCTGAGCACGCCAGCGCGGTCGATGTCGGCAAGCGCCGCATAGATGCCGACGAGGTTGTCGGCCTCGGGTCGCGCCGCCAGCCCCTTTTCGTCGCTTGGCAGCGGCTCGGGATCGGTCTTGGCGCGGCGGATTTTCTGCGCAATCGCGTCGGAGTCATCGGTGAGGTTGATACGGGAAAAATCGGAAGCGTCCGATTTCGACATTTTTTTTGAGCCATCGCGCAGCGACATCACGCGGGTCGCCTCGCCGGTGATCAACGGCTCGGGCAATGGAAAGAAAGCGTCGCCAAAGCCTTTTTCCCTGATCGACTGGCCGAAGTCGTTGTTGAATTTTTGGGCGATGTCGCGCGACAATTCCAGGTGCTGCTTCTGGTCTTCGCCGACCGGCACATGGGTGGCGCGATAAACCAGAATATCGGCGGCCATCAGCGTCGGATAGGCATAGAGGCCGACCGAAGCATTCTCGCGATCCTTGCCGGCCTTCTCCTTGAACTGCGTCATGCGGTTGAGCCAACCCAGCCGCGCCACGCAATTGAATATCCAGGCGAGCTCTGCATGCTCGGCGACCTGACTCTGGTTGAATACGATATTTTTTTTCGGATCGATCCCGCAGGCGAGAAAGGCAGCGGTAACCTCGCGGATCGCCCGCGGCAATTCGCGAGGCTCCTGCCACACCGTGATGGCGTGCAGATCGACGACGCAATAAATGCAATCAAAACGGTGCTGCAGCTCGACGAACCGCTTAATCGCGCCGAGATAATTGCCGAGATGGAGGTTGCCGGTCGGCTGCACGCCGGAGAAAATCAGTTCTTTGAACTTCATCTGTCGAGACCTCGCCCGAGCGCGGCCAATCCGGCTTGATGTGATGCCACTCGATAACGTCCCCATGCCATCCGTCAGCTTGCCGTGCAAGAGGCGCCCGCTATAGTGCGCGACCCGCGTCAGCCCGCCGAAACTCAATGCCAGCCATGACCCCCGCTCGTTTCGACGTCCTCGGCATCGGCAACGCCATCGTCGATGTCCTTGCCCGGGCCGACGATGACTTTCTGCTGGCGCATGGCATGCGCAAGGGCGGCATGGCGCTGATCGACGAGGCACGGGCACAAGCGATCTATGACGCCATGGGTCCGGCGGTCGAGATATCCGGAGGATCGGCGGCGAATACGATGGTCGGCGTCGCCGGGTTCGGCGGACGGGCGGCGTTCATCGGCAAGCTCAAAGCCGACGAGCTCGGCCGCGCATTCAGTCACGATATCTGCGCCGCCGGCGTAAGCTTTGGCACACCGCCAGCATCGGACGGCCCATCGACCGGTCGTTGCTACGTGCTGGTGACGCCGGATGGCGAGCGCACCATGAACACCTATTTGGGCGCGGCGCAGGACCTGCATCCGCGGGACGTCGACGAGGAGACGGTGGCGGCAAGCGCCATCACTTATCTCGAAGGTTATCTGTGGGACCCCAATCACGCCAAGGAAGCCTTTCTCAAAGCGGCCAAGATCGCGCACGGCAGCGGCCGCAAAGTTGCGCTGTCGCTGTCGGATGCTTTCTGTGTCGACCGCTGGCGCGACGAATTCCTGCAGCTGATGCGCTCAGGCACTCTCGATCTCGTCTTCGCCAACGAGGCCGAGCTGCACAGCCTGTATCAGACATCGGATTTCGACGGCGCCATCGCCGCGCTGCGCGCCGATATCGGCGCCGCGGTCGTGACGCGGAGCGAGAAGGGCTGCCTCGTTATCGGTCCGGAAGGGATCGAGGCAGTGCCGGCATTTCCGGTCGAGCGCGTCGTCGATACGACCGGAGCGGGCGATTTGTTCGCCGCCGGATTTTTGCACGGGCTTGCGCGCGGCGCTGACGACCGCAGCTGCGGCCGGCTCGGCGCGATGGCGGCGGCGGAAGTCATCCAGCATCTCGGCGCCCGCCCCGAGGCGTCGCTGCGCCAGCTGGCCGAAGGGAACGGTCTGGCGCTGCAGGATTAAGCCGCTTCGGGCGGTTTTCGGAGCGCGTGCGCGGTAACCGATCCGGGCGCTGTCAGCCGCTCGGAGCTTCTTCGCTCTTTTGCTGCGCGCGAACGCACTCACGTCTCGCTGTGCGAGTTCGCAACATCAGTCACCGATGGCCGTAGCCGCAGGCTTGCGCGACCCAGCCAGAAACCGCATTGCCAAACAACGAAAGCCCCTGCACCAAGTAAAATCGCCGGATTCACCGGAGCGGAGGCGAACCGCACGCCATTGGCTATCGTGCCGACCGAGTTGAGAACGACTCCGCCGATAACGACCGCTATGCAAAGCTCGCGCAGGCCATTGCATCGTTCCTCGTCAGCCGAACCTCGCCGGGCCGTCCGCGCCCGCGGCAGAACATAAATCAAGCCAAATGCAAACGCGGCAACGCTAATGCAGACCCCGCCGATCGTAACGAAGCCAGTCCAATCCATGTTGATCTCCACCCCGCGACGAGGGCGGTTCCACTAACGGAAAACCCTCGATTACTGGGAGGTACTCTGCTTTCGCTAAAAACACCCCAAAGCATTTGGCGAAGATTTTAATCCATGCGCCACGTCCGCTTCGCCATTAGCAGGTATCCGCGCGCTCAGCAGCTAGTACCCGCCAGGTAATCGCGGCAGCAGTCGATCAAGACGTGGCTGTTCGATGTCTTGACGACACCGCTAGCGCCAGCCGCCTTACGAACGTTCACCAAAAAACCATGACGGATCAATTTGTTGCGCGGCTTTTACCGAACGCTAACCAAAGCTGGTTAACGATTGATCAACCGTAAATGCCGGAGATCCGAAATGGCCGAGACGTCCGATCATGCTGCCGGGGCCGACGAGACAGCCGCAAACGATGCCGGCGCGATGCGCATCAATCTGCCCGCGGTCGTGGCGCCGAAATTGAGCGCCGCCGCAGATCAAGCCGCGAACGGCGGCACAGACGAGCCGGAGCAAATCAAAACCGCAGCGGCGCCGGCGCGCTCCAAACGCTTTGTCATGCTGGCGGCGAGCGTAGCCTTTGCCGCAGGCTTCGGTTCATTCGTCGGCTCGGTGTCGGGCTCGGGATTGGCGCGGTTCATTTATCCACCGCCGCCACCGCCGGCACCCATGAGCGGCATGGAGAACACGATCGCCGCCATGCGCGAAATCAAGCTTAAGCTTGCCGAGGTCGCCGCGCTCAAATCGAATCTCGACATTGCCGGGCTCAAATCCAGTCTCGATAACGCGGCCCGCAACACTACCAACCAATTTGCCAAGATCGCCGACCGCCTGGACCGGATCGATCAGCGCGGCGCCGCTGCGGCCGAGACGACGGCTTCATTGCCGCCCGCAACGCAGGCGGCTTCGTCGCCGGGTCAAAACGCGGCGCTCGCGGTTGTTACTTCCGCAGAACCGCCAAAACTGAATGACCGGATTTTGCAGGATTGGATCGTTCACGA
The DNA here is from genome assembly GCA_049286035.1 of Xanthobacteraceae bacterium. Taxonomy (GTDB): domain Bacteria; phylum Pseudomonadota; class Alphaproteobacteria; order Rhizobiales; family Xanthobacteraceae; genus BOG-931. The sequence goes on along the minus strand of JBAQBC010000066.1, from coordinate 27,505 downwards.
TGTGCAGAACGGCCATGCCTTGGTCGAGAGCCGCTACGGCGGACTGTTCGCGGTCAGCGCCGGCAGTGTCCTGCCCGGTATTGGGCGGGTCGATATGATCAAGCGCCAAGACGGCCACTGGGTCGTGCTGACGGCCCGCGGAACCATCACCTCGGCGCGCTGAAGCGATTTCAACCAATCGCGAACGTAAATCGTGCGGCGGCGTAGGCGCGCCGTGCCATCCGATTTGCTATCGTCCACAGCATGATCCGGAAAAGTGGATGCCGGTTTTCCGAAAAGATCATGCTCAAACAAGACGCTAAAGCGAATTGGTGATTCAATCATTTCGCTTTAGCGCTTGAAGCGGGACGCGTGAGGATGAACATCTCGCGATGGATCGTCCGGTTTGTCTTGGCGGCAATCGCGCAATCGATTTTGTCTTCGCTTGCGATCGCGCAACCGGCGGCGCCGCCAGGCGCGGAAATAATGCAAGTCTGTCCAGGGCCGGTCGCCGCCGACCACGCAACCGTAATTCCCGCGGCGTGGCGTATGCGCGCGCCGGTTGACGCGTTAGATTCGGGCACCTTTCATCTGGCAGCGCTGAATTCAGATCAGGTCCGCCTGACCTTTCTCGGTCACGCGACTTTTCTGATCGAGAGCCCGCAGCTCGTGCGTATTGCCACCGACTACAATGATTACGTTAGGACGCCATTGTTGCCGGATATTGTCACCATGAATCATGCGCACGACACGCATTACACCGACCGTCCTGACCCGGCGATCAAATACGTATTGCGCGGTTGGGGTGAAAGTCCCGATCAGCCGGCCAGCTGGGACCTGAAATATCGTGACGTGCGGGTGCGCAACGTGCCCACCAATATTCGCAGCTTCTACGGCAGCACCACGACCGAACGTTACGGCAATTCAATCTTCATTTTCGAGATTGCCAATCTGTGCATCGCGCATCTCGGACATCTGCATCATACGCTGACGCAGCAGCAGCTTAACGAGATCGGCCGCATCGATGCGGTCATGGCGCCGGTGGACGGCAGCTACACGCTTGATCTCGACGGCATGATGGACGTGCTGAGCGCGCTCAAGGCGCCGCTGATCATCCCGATGCACTATTACAGCCAGTACATCCTCGACCGGTTTCTCGACCGGGCGCGCAAGCTCTGGGATGTCGAAACGGCGGAAATTCCCTCGGTCGTAGTCTCGAAGGCGACACTGCCCGGCACGCCCAAGGTCCTGGTGCTGCCAGGGCGGTTTTGACCGCTCAGACGTCGACGCTCGCGGTCAGCGCGTGTTGTTCGATGAACTCGCGGCGCGGCTCGACTTTGTCGCCCATCAGCTCGTCGAAAATCGTATTGGCCTCGTCGATTTCCTTGACGTTGACGCAAAGCAACGAGCGCGCATTGGTGTCGAGCGTGGTTTCCCAGAGTTGCTCCGGGTTCATTTCGCCCAGGCCTTTGTAGCGCTGCAGAGCCGCGCCCTTGCGGCCGGCGGCGGTTACCGCCTCGAACAGGCCAACTGGACCATGGATCGGGACCTCCTCGTCCTTTCGCCGCAGCGTGGCCGGCGGCGTTGGCCGGGGATAAGTCTGCTGCAGGGATGGCGCGTATTCGTCGAGCTTGCGGGCGTCGGCGGAGCCGAGCAGCGCCTGATCGATGACCGCGACTTCCTTGACGCCGCGCAACGTGCGCTCGAACTGGAATCCGGCCTCGCTGAATTGGCCTTTCCAGCCGCGCTCTGCCGGGTCGGTGAGTGCATCAAGCCGCCGGGCGATATAGTCAGCCGCCGCAGTCGCGCTGACCGGATCGCCGGTGACTTGCGGGCGCAGCACGCCGGCGATGGCGGCCTGCTCGATGACCTGGCGATTGTACCGGCTGTGCAACCCGCGCAGCAGATTGCGGATGCTGCGCGCTTCTTCGACCAATTTGCGCAGATCGTTGCCGGCGCGCACTTCGCCGGACGACAATCGCAGCACGGTGTCCTCGAGGCCGGCGTCGATGAGGTAGTCTTCGAGCGCGTGCTCGTCCTTAAGATATTGCTCGGACTTGCCGCGGGTCACCTTATAGAGCGGCGGTTGCGCGATATAGAGGTGGCCGCGATCGATGATCTCGCGCATCTGCCGATAAAAGAACGTCAACAGCAGCGTGCGAATATGAGCGCCATCGACGTCGGCGTCAGTCATGATGATGATCTTGTGGTAGCGCAGCTTATCGGCTGAGAATTCGTCGGTGCCGATGCCGGTGCCCAGCGCGGTAATCAAGGTGCCGATCTGCTCCGAGGACAGCATCTTGTCCATGCGCGCGCGCTCGACATTGAGAATCTTGCCGCGCAGCGGCAACACCGCCTGAAATTCGCGATTGCGGCCCTGCTTGGCGCTGCCGCCGGCGGAGTCGCCCTCGACAATAAACAGTTCGGATTTTGCCGGATCGCGCTCCTGGCAATCCGCCAGCTTTCCCGGAAGGGAAGTGACTCCCAGCGCGCTCTTGCGGGTCATTTCGCGCGCCTTGCGCGCGGCTTCACGCGCGGCGGCAGCCTGGATCACTTTGCCGACAATGATCTTGGCCTCGGACGGATGCTCCTCGAACCAGGCATTGAGCATATCGTTGACGATGCCCTCGACCGCCGGCCGGACTTCGGACGAGACGAGCTTATCCTTGGTCTGCGAGGAAAATTTCGGGTCGGCCACTTTAACCGACAAAACTGCGGTCAAACCTTCGCGGCAATCGTCGCCGGTCAGCGCAACCTTTTCCTTGCGGGCGCCGCCGGCCGAGTCCGCGTAACCAGTGACTTGGCGCGTGAGTGCGCCGCGGAAGCCGGCGAGGTGAGTACCGCCGTCGCGCTGCGGGATGTTGTTGGTGAAGCAAAGTACCGTTTCGTGATAGCCGTCGTTCCACCACATCGCGCAATCGATCATGACGCCGTCACGTTCGGATTTGATGACAATTGGCTGCGGTACCAGCGGCGTTTTATTGCGATCGAGATATTTGACGAACGCCTCGACGCCGCCCTCATAGCGCAGTTGCTCGCGCTTTTCGACGGCATGGCGCATATCCGACAGCACGATGGTCACGCCGGAATTGAGGAACGCCAATTCGCGGAGCCGATGCTCCAGCGTGGCGAAATCGAATTCCGTCATGGTGAAGGTTTTTTTGGACGGCAGAAACGTCACTTCGGTGCCGCGTTTGTCGCGGGCGGCGCCGACGATCGCGAGCGGCGCAGCCGCTTCGCCGTCGCGAAATTCCATGAAATGTTCCTGACCGTCGCGCCAGATCGTCAGCCGCAGCCACGTCGATAGCGCGTTGACCACGGAGACTCCGACGCCGTGCAGGCCGCCCGAAACCTTGTACGAGTTCTGGTCGAATTTCCCGCCGGCATGGAGCTGCGTCATAATGACTTCGGCGGCCGATACCCCTTCGCCCTTATGGATGTCGGTGGGAATGCCGCGGCCGTCGTCGCGAACGGTGCAGGAGCCGTCCGGATTGAGGATGACGGTCACCTCCTTGGCGAAACCGGCAAGCGCCTCGTCGATGGCATTATCGACGACCTCGTAGACCATGTGATGCAGGCCCGAGCCGTCATCGGTGTCGCCGATATACATACCCGGACGCTTGCGAACCGCATCGAGTCCCTTGAGGACCTTGATCGATTCAGCGTCGTAATCGGACGGTGTGGGAATTTTCTTGCGGACGGGTTCAGCCATGTTGGGGCTTTCGAATCACTTTCAAAAAATATGTGTGAATCGGTGAATCTTGTACACCAAAAAGGCGATCCGTACAGGACAAAAGGGGTGAGACTAACATATTGTCAGATCGCTGTTTTTCAAGCTTTTGGCTGGGCAAAAAAGCAACCGTCCTTTGGCCCAAAATTGGCCTTGGCAGAGACGCTTCTCGGCCCCGTGCGCAAATAACGCGCCGCCGCTCGGGAGAAGGTCGGAAAGCGTTGATTAAGCCGGCGGACGCCGCCCCCGTTTCGGGTCCGAAGTCAGCAAATGCTGGTCGCCTGGGTGGTAATCCGGGATCGGAAGCTGAAAACGGTCGAGTGCCGCAGCCCAAAGTTCCATGCGATCCAAATCGCCGCGCAAGCGCTCCAGCGCTTCGATCAAGTTTCTTACGATCGCATCTGCTGCCGGTTCCGGCATTGCGAGGCCTCGATCTCATACCCGGCGTTGCGGCTCCTTTCGGGTTAAGAGGCGGCCCGCGGTCTTGTTCCCGAAGGCCGCGACTGCTCGCAGGCTTGAAATGCGGTTCACGGACCGGTCCGCGACGCGATCAGTGTTCCGGATTTCACTTCAACCACGCTGGCAGGCGATTCGATTTCGCGGAACAGCGCGGGATCCGCACCCGTCATCCATGCTTGCGCGCCCAGCTCGGCGAGTTCGCGATGCAGCGCCAGGCGGCGCGCGGGATCGAGATGCGCGAGGACCTCGTCGAGCAACAGGACTGGCGCCGCTCCGGTCATCTCGCTCAGCAATCGGGCATGCGCAAGCACAAGCCCGATTAGAAGCGCCTTCTGCTCGCCGGTCGATGCATCCGCGGCGGGAATGTCCTTTGCGGCATAGACCACTTTCAGATCGCTCAAATGCGGTCCGTCGAGCGTGCGCCCGGCGGCGGCGTCGCGGTCGCGATTGTCGCGCAACACCGCGCGGTAGCGCTGTTCGACGTCACTGGCCGGATACGCCGGGATGAGTTGCTCGAGCCAGCCATCGATTGCGACTTCGACAGGCGGGAACGGCGTCTCCTTGCGCGTGTCCAGCACAGCCGCGAGGCGGCGAACTGTCTCCACCCGCAGGCTCGCGACGGCCACCGCGAGCTCTGCGGTTTCGTGTTCGACCGCCTCCAGCCAGTGAGCATCGGCGCGCGCTTCCTCCAAAAGCCGGTTGCGCGAGCGCAGCGATCGCTCGAGCGCATTGACGCGGCTTGCATGTTCGGCGTCGACCGCGAGCGCCAGACGATCGAGAAAACGCCGGCGCTCCGACGGCGCGCCGGTAAACAGGTTGTCCATCGCCGGAGTGAGCCATGTGAGCCGCAAATGATCGGCGAAAGCCGCGGCCGAGGGCACCGGTTCGCGATCGACGCGGCATTGACGCGCAGTGGTTGCCCCGTCCTCTGGCGGCGGATCGATCCCGGTGCCGAGCGTGGCCAATCCGAGCGCGCCCTCGATTTCCGCAGCAACCGCCCACGAGCCATCGCCTTCATTGAACGCGATCTCGTTGAGAGTGGCGCGGTGCAGGCCGCGGCCGGGCGCCAGAAACGAGATCGCTTCGATCAAGTTGGTCTTGCCGGCGCCATTCGGTCCAACGAGCGCGATCGTCCCGGCACCGGCCTCGAGCGAGGCGGTATGGTAGTTGCGGAAATTGTGCAGGTTCAGGCGGCGGACGAGTGCAGGCATCGGTTTGGGATTAGGCCTCGGGCGGTCCCAATACCTGACGACCGATTGCCGATCGCTGTCAAACCCGCATCGGCATCAGGACATAGAGCGCGCCGCGCTGCTCTTTGTCCTGGATCAGCGTCGGCGATCCCGGATCGGCAAGCTTCAGCACGGCGGCTTCGCCTTCGATCTGCGCCGCGATATCGAGAAGATAGCGCGAATTGAAACCGATATCGATCGGATCGGCTCCATATTCGACCTCAAGCTCCTCGTTGGCGCTGCCCGAGTCCGGGTTGGTAACGGACAACAATAGCCGCCCGGCGTTGACCGACAATTTCACCGCACGGCCACGCTCGCTCGAAACGGTGGATACGCGATCGACCGCCGCCTCGAATTCTTTTTTGTCGACCACCAATTCCTTGTCGTTACCGACGGGGATTACGCGCGCGTAATCGGGAAAGGTGCCGTCGATCAGCTTCGAGGTCAGCACGGTCTGCCCGATCGTGAATCGGATCTTGCCGGGAGAAAGTTCGATCGCGACCTCGGTCTCGCCGTCTTCCACCAGCCGGTGCACTTCACCGACGGTCTTGCGCGGCACGATGATGCCCGGCATGCCGGCGGCGCCTTTCGGCAGTTCGATTTCCATCTGGGCGAGCCGGTGGCCGTCGGTGGCGACGGCGCGAAGCGTCTGCGCTTTGGCGGTGCCAGCCGCGTGCAAATAGATGCCGTTCAGATAATACCGGGTCTCTTCGGTCGAGATCGCGAATTGCGTCTTGTCGATGAGACGCTTGAGTTCGCCGGCCTTGAGCGTGAACTTGTGCGTCATCTCGCCGGCCGACAGATCGGGAAAGTCGCTCTCCGGCAGCGTCTGCAGCGTGAAACGCGAGCGGCCGGCGCGTATCGCCAAAGCGGCGCGATCACCCGACGATTCCAGGGCGATCTGCGCGCCTTCCGGTAGCTTGCGGACGATATCGAAGAACATGTGCGCCGGCACCGTGGTCGAGCCGCCGGGGGCGGCCTCGGCGGCAATCGTATCGATGACTTCGATATCGAGGTCGGTGGCCTTGAGCGAAAGCTTGGAGCGGTCGCCGTGCAAAAGCACGTTAGCGAGGATCGGAATCGTATTGCGGCGCTCGACCACGCGATGGACATGGCCCAAGGACTTCAACAATTCCGAACGCTCAACGGTGACTTTCATCGCCAAATCCGAAAAGAAGCCGAAACGCGGACAATAAGGGTGGCGCGCCGCGAGGCTTTCGGCAAGCCCGGCCCCGCGGCCCCGCGGGGCTTTTCCATGTCTTTTTAGGGGTTTGCCGGATTGTGGGCCTGCTGGACGGCAAGCAATCGGTCCTGGCTCAGACTTGGCTCAGTCCTGCAGCTGGCGTTTGAGTGACTCGATCTCCTCGGCAAGGGCGCTGTCAGTGCCGGCCAAATTCTCGATTTTGCGGACCGCATGCAGCACGGTGGTGTGGTCGCGTCCACCGAAGCGGCGGCCGATTTCCGGCAACGACCGCAGCGTGAGAACCTTGGCCAGATACATCGCCACTTGCCGCGGGCGCACCACATTGGCGGTCCGCCGCGACGACAGCAAATCGGCGCGGCTCACATTGTACTGGCGCGCGACGATGCGCTGAATGTCCTCGATTCGCACCCGTTTCGGCTCAGCCGGACGGATCAGGTCGCGCATCTCCCGTTCCGCCATTTCGATGGTGACCAGCTGCCCGGTGAGCTTGCTATGGGCCAAGAGCCGATTGACCGCGCCTTCAAGGTCCCGGCCGTTGTGGGTGACCGACTTGGCGATGAAAGCCAGCACCGGCTGCGGCACTTCAAAGCCGGGGTGATGCGCCCGCGCGGCGCAAATCCGGCTCTTGAGGATTTCAAGACGTAGCTCTTCGCCCAGCGAGCCGATCTCGACCACCAAACCTCCGGCCAGCCGGGAGCGCACGCGATCGTCAAGGCTCTCAAGATCGGCGGGTGGCCGATCGCTGGCGATCACCACCTGGCGCCCGGCGTCGATCAGCGTGTTGAGCGTGTGGCAAAACTCGGCTTGCGTCGAACGCCCTTGCAGAAATTGCAGATCATCGATCACCAGCACGTCGATCGCGCGAATAGCTTCCTTGAAAGCGAGTGTGTTCTGACTGCGCAGCGCCGAGACAAACCCATACATGAAACGTTCGGCTGTTAGATACAGTAGTTTGCGGTCAGCGGCGGTGTTGCCGGCCCAGGTGATCGCCTGCAACAGATGGGTTTTGCCCAATCCGACAGCGGCGTGGATGTAAAGCGGATTGAACATTAGCGGCTCGCCACGCCGGCTGGTGGCGACCTGTTTGGCTGCGGCGTGCGCAAGTGTGTTCGACCGCCCGACGATGAAGGTTTCAAAGCTCAGCCGCGGGTCGAGCGGCGAACCGCCAAGGGCCTCATGCACGTTCATAAAGGGAATGCTGGCGCGCGCGCCGACGATCTCGAGCGATGTTTCGCGGCCGTCGCGCGCTGCCGGCAGCGGCTCCAGCATTTTCGGCTTCGCGGCCGGCAGCCGGATCGTCGAAGAACGGACGGTCAATTCCAGGCGCGTGACGTCCGGCTCTTCGGACTGCCACTTGAGCAGCACCTTTTCGCTGTAATGCGATTGGATCCAATTGCGGAGAAAACGTGTCGGCACTGAGAGCCGCACCGACCCCTGCTCCACCGCTTCAAGCTCCATGCGCCCGAACCAGCTGCTGAAGACATCCTCGCCAAGTTCAGACCGCAACTGGTCCTTGACCCTTCGCCATCGCTCCTGATCGGTGCTTGTCATGTCGATGCTTTTTGTTTTGAGGAGGAACCGAAGCGAGCACGTCAGACCGACGCTCTCGACTTCGCGAAGACGCTCTACAATGCGCTGTAGGAAAGGAGCCGCGCAGCCGCCTGAACGAACCGACGTGGTCCGCCGCGGCCGACCTCAACCGCCTGACGGGACGCCAGGCTGGTACACTCCAGGCCAGTGCGCTTCAGGCCGAGCCGCGCTAGGCGCGTTTGGCGATCGATCGATTGCCGTTGCAACTGCAGTTGTCATGCCCCCCACTCCACCGCTTGCGGCTCGTATCATCCTCTCAACGCTGCGGCGCGTGCCGAAGCGTCTGGCAACGAGACCCGCTCTTTCTATGTTTTAGCCGCGTAGCAAACTGCGGCTGCACGATCCGCTATACGAATACGCTGCGGTTTAACTCGATAAACCGGACGCACCTCTCCCGCGCCCATTCTTCGATGGGCTTCCGCCTGCCTCGTTGTTGAAGACCTTCAGAGCGGAAGGGAGTTAGAAGGCTAGCACGCGATTTGCGGCCCGCAACCGCAAAAACCGCGTCAACATTGGACTTTCTGCATTGTGCGGCGACTTCAGAGAGCGGCCTGCAGCGCGCGTGCGTGAGCAAGACATTGAGTCAATTTGACGATTCACATTTCTGCCATATGTGATGCGCGCGCAAAATCGGTTTGATGCAGCAAAGCAACAAATAAAAAAACGCACAATGTCATGCCGCAAACTCCAAGTCCGTGCGACGCTATGTGCGATAACCCTTTCATAGTGCATGAATTCTTCTGCGCGCAGAAACGGGGTACCCGTCGCCACGCGAAACGGGAGCAAACAAGAATCATCGTCGTCGCTGCGCGCAAGTCGCATCACGATCGCGCTTTGAGATATTCCGAAGCCACGTGACAATAATGCAACAGATTGATTGCAATCCACAATTCGGATTGGGAAATTTGTCGGCGCCGGTGCGAAAAAATTTATTTCTTTTCGAGTTTCGCAATCTGCTGCGAGAGCCGAGACACTTTTCGGCGCGCCGAATTGCGATGCACGATGCCCTTTTGCGCCGCGCGAATCAAAGCCGGTTCGGCTTTCGCCATCGCCGCAGTTGCTTGTCCGCGATCACCAGCGGCAATCGCCTCCTCGACCTCACGGAGCGCGGAGCGCATGCGCGAACGCCGAGATTTATTGACGACGGTTCGGCGCGTGGCTTGGCGGGCGGCTTTCTTTGCGGATTTCGTATTGGCCATACGTGCTGGACACAAGAGATGGTGACTGGGAGCGGGGCTTATAGGGTCCTGGCGCGATACCGTCAACGGCGCCGGCCAAAAGCAGGGCAGGGAGACGGCGGCGGCGAAGCGGCGCGCCTTGCACTATCCAGCGTGCGGGTCAGGCGACGCGCTTGGCGCGTACCGTGTCATAGCCGGCAATTGCGGCCGCGCGCTCGGCGGCCGGGTAACCGAACAAGGGCGGCTGGACGCGCGCCCATTGCGGGTCGCCGTGGATGTGGGCGAGCAGCGCTTTTATTCCCGGCACCAAGGGCTTGCCGTCGAATAATTTGCGGATTGCCACCGCTTCGGAAAGAGCTGCGCTGTCGCCAGAGCGGTAAGCGCGCGCGCAGAGGTCAGCATTGAGATTGGCGGTCGCCGAAATGCAGCCGGCGAACGGACCCGTGCGCGCTTCCGGCAGGGCCGCTTCGGTGGACGGAAACACCCGAAAGCCCGGCGCAATGGCGGCCGCTTCGCGGGCGTAAGCCATGTCGCCAGAGGAATCTTTCAGACCGACAATGCGCTCGCCGAAGCTCTGAACGAGCCGGCGGACGAGAGCGACGTGCCAGGGCAGTCCCGATTGTGCCGGAAAATGATAGAGGTAAAGCGGAATGGGCCGCGCGGCGGTTGCCGACAGAATAGCCTCGATGACCGCGACAAGACCGTCATCCGGGACGCCCTTGTAGTAGAACGGCGGCAGGACGAGCGCGCCGGCGAAGCCAAGCTCGGCGGCGTGCTTGGTCAGCGCGATCGCATCGGCGAGCGCGGCGGCTCCGGTTCCGACCATCATCCGGGTGAGCGGCAAACCGCTCTCGGCATAGGCGTTCATGACGCGGCGCCGCTGATCGAGCGAGAACGATGTGGCCTCGCCTGTGGTGCCAAGCACGTTCAAGCCATCGCAGCCATTAGCCAGAAGAAAGCGCGCCAGCGCGATCGATCGCGCACAGTCGGGCTCGCCTCCGGGGTCGACGGCCGTCGCGATCGCGGCGATCACGCCGTGAAGGCCCCGTTGCGCCTGATCGAGGTTGCCCGCCATGTTTCCGACCCTACCGCTTTCCGATCCTACCGACATTGTTTCGAGTGGCTTGTCTCGCCTGACCAAGTAAAGCATGAGGCGGGCATGTTCAATCGGATCACCCCCGCATCGGCGCCGGGAGAAGTCCTGCGATGACGGCGGAATTCGACCTCATCATTGTCGGCGCCGGGGCGGCCGGCTGCGTATTGGCAAACCGGCTTTCAGCGCGGTCCGCAACGCGCGTGCTGTTGCTGGAGGCCGGGCGCGACACACCGCCCGGCAGCGAGCCTGCTGACGTGCTCGATTCCTATCCGCGGTCTTATTACAACGACGCTTATTTCTGGCCCGACCTCAAGGTGCACTGGCGGCGCAAGGACAACTCGCCGCCGGTCGGTTTTTCTCAAGGGCGCGTCATGGGCGGCGGTTCAACGGTGATGGGCATGGTCGCCCATCGTGGCACGCCTGACGATTACGCCGAATGGGAAGCGCTTGGTGCGGCAGGATGGGGCTGGGACGGCGTCCTTCCTTACTACTGCAAGCTGGAAAACGACTGGGATTTTGATGGATCACTGCATGGCAAAACCGGTCCGGTCCCGATCCGGCGCACCAAACCGGAAGAATGGGCGCCGTTGGCAAAGGCCGTGCATGCCTTCGCGCAGGAACGGCAGATAGCGTTCATCGCCGATATGAACGGTGATTTTCGCGACGGCTACGGCGCGGTTCCGATGAGCAACTGGCCGCGGCAGCGCGCATCAGCGGCGATCTGTTATCTCGATTCCGCTGTGCGGCGCCGCGGCAATTTCAGCATCGCATGTAATGCATTCGTGACCGGCCTTGTGTTCGACGGCCGGCGCGTCGCCGGCGTGCGCGCCACGATCGGCGCCGAGCAAAAGGAATTTTTCGCCCGCGAGGTTGTCGTGGCGCTGGGCGGTATCCATTCGCCGACCTTTCTAATGCGCGCCGGGATTGGAGCCGCGGCCGCGCTGCGCGATCTCGGAATTGCAGTGCGCGCCGATTTGCCCGCTGTCGGCGAAAATCTGTCGAACCACGCCATTGTCTTCGTCGGGCTTCTGCAAAAGCCCGGCGCGCGGCAATCGAACAACATCCGGCCGCATCCCATGACGGCGTTCCGTTACTCCTCCGGGCTGCCCGGCGCCCCGGCGGCGGACATGTATATCAACGTGCAGTGTAAGACGTCGTGGAGTCCGCTTGGGCATCAGGTCGCAAATCTGGCGCCATCACTGCTCAAGCCGATGGCGCGCGGGCGCGTGTCGCTGTTGGCGGCCGATCCCGCGGTTCGTCCGCTGGTCGAGTTCAATTTCACCGGCCACGAACTTGATCGCAAGCGCTTCATGCAGGGCTTTCGCCGCTGCGTGGAGATTCTGGCGCATGACGCGGTGCGCGCCATCACGCGGCTGGCGTTCCCGGTAAAATTCGACGATCGATTGCGGGCACTCAACCGCATCACGCCGGCAAACAAGTTCAAAAGTGCGGCCATCGCCACGCTCATTGATGCCGTGCCGGCGCTTGCTTCGCCGATCTTTGCCACACTGGCCGATCGCAAAGTAGATCTTGCCGCGCTGGCGGCCGACGACGATGCGCTGGCAGAGCACATCCAGGAAAACGTCGCCGGCACGTTTCATCCGACCGGCACCTGCCGCATGGGCAAATCCGACGATCGTGCGGCGGTGACCGATGCCGCGGGCCGCGTTCACGGCGTCGCTGGCCTGCGCGTGATCGATGCTTCGATCATGCCGACGATTCCGCGCGGCAACACCAATATTCCGACCATAATGATCGCCGAAAAGCTTGCCGCCGAAATGCTACGCGAACAAACGTGACGTCGGGTTAATGCATGATCCCGAAAAGTGGACGCCGGTTTTCGGAAAAGATCATGCTCAAACAACAAGCTAAAGCGAAATACCGAACCAACCTAAAATCATTTCGCTTTAGCGAGCCAACGCGCGCCGTCTCAAGCCGCGTTCGTGTTGTGTGCCGGCAGAACGGCAATCAGCTCCGATCAGCCGATGCTGACATAAATATGCCCGTTGCGGACAGCGACCGGAACCGGGGTGAGGCGCATCGACGGATCGCCCGGATGGCAGCCGGTGGCGAGATCGAATTCATAGCCATGCCAAGGGCAAACAATGTGACGCTGCTTGCCGAACCGCAGGCCGGCACTTTTCTTGTCCGGCGTGATCACTTCCTTAACCTGGTTGAAGATCTTGCCCTGACAGACCGGCCCGCCGGCGTGCGGGCAAACGTTCTCGTAGGCAAGCACCTTACTGCCAGTGCGAAAGATGCCGACCTCGAGCTTGTCGACAGCGAAGACTCGGTAATCGCCATCGGCGATGTCAGCCAGTTTGCCAATTTCCACTTCTTGCATCCGAATCTCCGTCTCAAGTTTTCGCCGCGCCGCAGCCGCTTCGGCTCGCTGTTACTCGATCCCCGGCGGTCGATGAAACCAGATCGCCACGTCGAACATGTTGAGATCCGCGGCGCGAATCATGCCGCACGCGGTCACGACCGTTTCGGTTGCGGTCACCGTACCGGGCGTAAACGGCGCCACATCGTGTCCGCGCCGTTCCACCTTGGCGGCATAGATTTTGACCGCGGCGGTCAACACCTGCTGCAGGGCCTTGTCCGTAATGGTATCCGGCGCGCCGCGCTTGAGCGCCTGGCGCGCGCGCGCGCAGAAGTCAGCGACGGTTACCGGCTCGGCCATTTTTGCCGGGCGCTTGATCGCGCGTTTGGCGGTTCTTCGCTTTGTTGGTGCAGGCATTGCCGGCTTAGGCGGTTACCGGCACGCGGCCGGCCGGCGCCGGTTTCGCCTTGGCGAGCTTGTGTTTGGGGACTTCCAAATTGAACAGCCGAGCAGCATTGAATCCCAGAATGTTGCGCTTGGCTCGTTCGTTCAGGAACGGCAGGCTGGTGATTGAATTCGGCAGGTCGAAATCCCAGTGCGGCCAATCGGAAGCAAACAATAGCTGCGTCTCGGCGTGGATCGCATCGAACGCCGCCTCCGTGAGCTTGAGGTTTGAACGTTCGAGCGGCTGGCTGGTGAAATACATGTCGGCGATGTATTCGCTCGGCCGGCGCTTAAGCAGCGGCGCTTCGGACGATCGCATCATGTATTCGGAATCAAGGCGCTGCATCAGGAACGGCACCCACGCGAGTCCGCTTTCGATCCACAACACCTTGAGCTTGGGAAAGCGCTCCGGCAGCCCGTTGATGATCCAATTCGTGAGATGAATGAGATTGTAATAAACGAACGAGATCGAGTGCATGGAGATGAAGCGGTTGCATTGCTGCATCGACTGGTCACCCCAGTGGAATCCGGAATGGAATCCAAGCGGCTTCCCGCTTGCCTGGATCGCCGAGTAAAGCGGCATGTAACTGTCGTGATTGACCGCGCGAAAACGCGTTGAAGTCACCGAATAGCCGATGACGCCGGGATTGTCGGCGTACATCTCAACTGCCTTCACGCAGGCTTCCGGATGATTGAACGGCAGGTACAGCATCGCCTTGATGCGATGGTCCCGCGGCAGGATTTCTTCCGCCAGCCATTTGTTGAAGGCGTTGCCGACGACAACCTCGGTTTCGACTTGTGGGTGCATGCCCAGCACCAGCATCGGTGTTGGGAACACGACCATGTAGTCGATGCCCATCGAATCCATCGCGCGCTGCACCAGTGTCACTTGAGCGTGGGTCCGTCCGCCCGGCACGCTCTCAGCGAGCCGTTGCTGGTGTGGAATGCGCCCGAACACGTCCTGATGCAGAAAGCCGGGTGTGGCGTTGATCAGGCCGGGCGGCGAGCCGCCACGATCCTTGAACGCGCGCGCCATCTGCCGATAGACGTCGCTGTCCATGCGGTCGATGATTTCCGACCAGAACGCGGTCTCCGTGACATGGGCATCGACGTCCACGATAAAGTAGTCGTCGCGCTTCTCTTTGGCGGCATGAGCCAGGATCTCGCGCGTGTCGGTCTGGATGCTGATTTTCGGCAGCTCTCGAACGCGCGCCGCCTTTTTTCCGTTTTTGCCGCCGCTGCCATTGTGTTTCTTGCCGTTCTTGCCGTTGGGCGGCGTGCGCTTGAGCATCGGTTTTCCTCCACGGGAGCGAAGCGGCGTGTTGAAGCCCTCGCTGTTGCGCCAAAACTAGCAGAACCCGGAGGCTTTGCCATCGCGTGGGCCGTCATTGACCGGCCCCGGCGCGAGAGCTACGGAAATCACCGAATTTCCGCCGTTTCGGTGGATTGGACCGCGCCATCGACCGCACCTTGGACCAGGCCACGGACCAAGCCATGGTCTATGCCGTAGTCGGGCCCCTCGAACGCTCATGAAGCTTCCGTCCTTCGATTACGCCTGTCCGGCCACAATCGCCGAGGCCATCGCCCTTCTGGCCGCGCATGGCGGCGAGGCGAAGCCGATCGCTGGCGGCCAAAGTCTGGTGCCGATGCTGGCGTTTCGGCTCACGGCGCCGACGCTGCTCGTCGATTTGCGCAAGCTTTCCGAATTGCGCCAAATCAAGATCACCGATGCAGGCGTCACCCTCGGCGCCATGGTGCGCTGGTGTGATATTCTCAATGAACCGCCGCTGCGGCAGGCGCATCCGCTTCTGGTCGCGGCGGTCGAACACATCGCCCATTATCAGATCCGCAATCGCGGCACGGTCGGCGGTAGCCTGGCGCACGCCGATCCCGCCGCGGAGCTGCCCGGTATCGCCGTCACCTGCGATGCGGGCATCGTTGCGCTCGGCAGCGCAGGGCCGCGCGTGATTGCCGCGGCGGATTTCTTCCGTGGCGCGCTCATGACCGCATTGCGACCCGACGAGATCGTCACTGAAATCCGTTTCCCGGCTTGGCCGCGCCAGTGCCGCTACGGGTTTCGCGAATTCGCCCGCCGCCGCGGCGATTTTGCCTTGGCGGCGGCCGCGGTGACGTTCGACGAAATAGAGAAAAAATTTCGCAACGTCCGTGTCGGCGCCGTTGGCATTGGCGACCGGCCAATGCGCGTTGCCGCGGCCGAACGCGCGCTCGAAGGCGGCGAAATGACAGAGGCGACCATCGCCGGCTGCGCCGCCGCGGCGTCAGCCGCGGTCGATCCGGCCGACGACATTCACGCCAGCGCGGCCTACCGGAAGACGTTGATCGGGGTGATGGTCGAACGCGCGTTGCGCGATGCGGCTGGCAGGCCCATTGTCTAGACTTGCTTGAGACTTGCCCGAGACTTGGCCGAGACTTGGGCGAGACCTGGGTATCTACGACGTTCGCTTCAGATCGCGAGCAGGGAGTATCCGCCATGAGTGTTGCACGCCATCCGCGCCCCAAAGAGCTTGAGGGCGTTCCGCCCGAAGAGATCATGAAAAAATACGTCGGCCGGTTCAAAGACAAGAGGCCGGACTGGGCCGCGTTCGAGGATGCCAAGATCGAGGGTTACAAGCGGGCGCAGCATCGCTTCATCGGCGCCGGCGGTTCCGGCAAGCACGGCGATCCGAGCGTTATCCCGGCCGGCAATTTCACGCTGTCGATCATGTATGTCGAGCCGGGGCAATGCAACGCCGCGCACACCCACGAGGTCGAGGAATGTTTCTTCGTGCTGCGAGGATTGCTCGATGTCTTCGTCGAGGACGACAGCGGCCGGCGTGTCACGGCGCGGCTTGGGCCGTGGGAATGCATTTCCTGCCCGGCCGGTGTCATCCACGGTTATCAGAATGACTCGCTTGAACCGGTTTATTTTCAGGTCATGCTCGGCCGCGGCAAGCCGGACACGATGGGCTATGCCGACGATGACCTTTACAAGCGCAAGGACGCTCACCTCAAAGCCGTGTAGGGCGGGTCGCGAGGGGCGAGCGGATGAAGAGACCTAGCCGTAGGTCGACACAAAAAGCTCATCGATCGGAATCGGCGCGGCGGTGAGCCCCTGTTCGGCCATATACGCGACCAGCGCCTCAAGCGTCGGGCGATTGGGCTCGACGCCATAGGGCCAGCAATCGCCGCCAAACAGCGCGTCAACCTCTTCAATATCGGCCGCGAGCCAGGGCAGCATGTAGCGGAGCGTGCCGGGGTAACGCATCTTCTGCCATGCCCAGTCCTTGGCTGCGCAGAAAGCGTCATAAAGGCTCGTCGCTACGAACGGATGCCGCTCGTATAGGTCCTTGCGGATGACGATCAGATGCATGATCGGGAAAATCCGCGTGCGCCGAAAGTAATCGTACTCGCGCGTGCGGAAATCCGGAAATAGCCGCGCCACGTCGGAATGCCGGCCGAGCGCGCGCGGCAAATTGGAGCCGATAATGGCATCAATCTCGCCGGCTTCGAGGAGATCGCTCAATGATCTGCCGGTGGTGTTCGGCGTGATTTTGACGGATTTGAGCAGCGGCATCAACGAAGGATGTCCGTAGCTTCCAGCCTCGTTGACGGCGCCTTGCACCCATTCGATCCCGGACAGATCAATCCCGAGATCGTGCTGCATCAGGCCGCGGACGAAGATTGCGGCGGTCTGGGTGTAAAGCGGAACGCCGATGCGCTTGCCGGCCAGTTCCTTGGCCGCGTTCACGCGGCGGCGGTTCACGACAATAAAGCCATGACGAAAGACCCGGGATGCGAATACCGGCAGCGCCACAAAGGGCAACTTTTGGGCGGCGAAGCGGCTGATATATTCCGAGCTCGACATCTCGCAGACATCGAATTCCAGCCGGCCCGTCATCCGATCGAAGATCTCCCGCGGATTATCAAGGACGACAAAATTTAGATCGATGCCGTGCGGTTTGACGTCGCCGGTATGGAGCGCCAGCATCCGGTCGTAGTGACCGCAGGCAAACGTGATTGGCAGGGCAGGCATCTCGGGAGCTCCGGGGGATTTGCGAAATTAGTTTCCCACTATTACACAGCGCCAGCGGCGATGTCCGCTTGACGGCTCATATTGATCCAATTCACTTTGGATAGAACGATGACAGATTCAGCATTGCTCGCCCGCTTCGACGGCCCCATCGTCATGATCGGCTTCGGCTCGATCGGCAAGGGCACCCTGCCGCTGATCGAGCGGCACCTTGCATTCGACCATGAAAAATTCGTCGTCATCGCGCCGGATGATGCCGATCGCGAGCTGCTTGACGTACGCCAGATCAGATTCCTGCATTTGGCGATTACGCCCGACAATTATCGCGACGTGCTTAAGCCGCTCGTGAGCTGCGGTCCTGGCCGGGGCATGGTCGTCAATCTGTCGGTCGATACGTCCTCGGTTGACCTGATGGAGTTCTGCAAGGACACCGACGCCTTCTACATCGACACCGTCGTCGAGCCTTGGCCGGGGCTTTATTTCGACGGCACGCGCTCGCTGTCGGAACGATCGAATTACGCGCTGCGCGAAGGCGTGCTTGACCTGCGGCGACGGCGGCCGGGCGGTATTACCGCCGTGAGCTGCTGTGGCGCCAATCCGGGCATGGTGTCGTGGATGGTCAAGCAGGCGCTGGTCGACATCGCCAAGGACCTAAAGCTCGATTTCGTCGAGCCAGGGACGCGGGAGGAATGGGGCCGCCTGATGCAGCGCGTCGGCGTCAAAGGCATCCACATCGCCGAACGCGATACGCAACGGGCGAATACGCCAAGGCCGCGCGGCAAGTTCATCAACACGTGGTCGGTCGAAGGCTTCATCTCGGAAGGCTTGCAGCCGTCGGAACTCGGCTGGGGCACACATGAAAAGACCATGCCGCCTGGCGCTCACCATCATAAATTCGGCTGCGATGCCGCGATCTATCTGACCCGTCCCGGCGCCGGCACGCGGGTTCGCTCGTGGACGCCGACGGCGCAAGCCCAGCACGGTTTTCTGGTCACGCACAACGAGTCGATCTCGATCGCGGACTACTTCACGCTGCGCGAGAACGGTAAGGTCATTTACCGTCCGACCTGTCACTACGCCTATCACCCTTGCGACGATGCGGTGCTATCGCTGCACGAAATGGCCGGTCTCGGCTGGGTGCCGCAAAAGACCTGGCACATTTTGAGCGAGGACGACATCGTCGATGGCATCGACGAGCTTGGCGTATTGCTCTACGGGCACGCCAAGAACGCCTACTGGTACGGCTCCCAGCTCTCGATTGAAGAGACCCGCAAGCTTGCCCCCTATCAGAACGCGACCGGCC
Organism: Xanthobacteraceae bacterium; assembly: GCA_049286035.1. Taxonomy (GTDB): domain Bacteria; phylum Pseudomonadota; class Alphaproteobacteria; order Rhizobiales; family Xanthobacteraceae; genus BOG-931. The sequence goes on along the minus strand of JBAQBC010000066.1, from coordinate 8,940 downwards.
TGCAGGTCACTTCGGCGGTGCTCGCCGGCATCGTATGGATGCTGGAAAATCCGGATTGCGGGATCGTCGAGGCCGACGAGATGGACTTCCGCCGCTGCCTCGGCATCCAGCGGCCGTATCTGGGTCCAGTCATCGGGCAATACACGGATTGGACGCCGCTTTCGGACCGCGGGCGGCTATTTCCGGAGAACTTGGACCGGGACGATCCCTGGCAGTTCAGCAACGTGCTGGTGAGCTGAAGGCCAGCATTGTCGCGCGCGGCATTCGCCGCGCGCACCCGCTGCAAATCACTTCAGCCGCTTTGCCGCTTCCTGGATCAAACTCAGATCGGAATGGGCTTTGACGTCGAAGCTTGCCTTTGCGAAGCCGAGTTCATGCGTCATGTCGACGTTTCTCTGCAGCGCATCGAGGTCCGGCATCAGATTGGGATCGCGGTAATAATCGTTTTTGCTGAAGATCCAGCCGAAGCGCTCGGCCGGCTGCTTGGTGAGTTGGGCAGCGATTTCGGCCGCCGCATCGTGGTTCTTGGGATCGAGATACCAGTGCAGGATGCGTAGCGAATCTTCCAGAAAGTCGACCAGCGCCGCGCGATGCGCGTCAATGAACGGTTTGCGGGCGGACCACATCACAAATTGCGATCGGCCGATTGCGGCCTCCATGTTGAACAGCGAGCGCGCGTTTTTCTTCAGCTCAGGATCGAGCATGAACGGCAGCACCGCCGGAATGAGATCGACCTTCTTTTCAATCAGCATCGACTTCATGCCCGGGAACGGCGCCTCGATGATCGTGTAGTCGCGATTGGGTTCGAGCCCGTGCTTGCGCAGCATGGCGCGCATGGCAATGTCGACGCCGGCGCCGGCGGCGTTGGTTGCAACCACCTTGCCCTTGAGATCTTCGACTTTTTTGATCGGGCCATCGGCAAGCACCTCAAAATCGTTCGACACATAGCCGCTCACGCCATCCTGGAAATCGTCGCTGATGACGCGAATATCGTCCATGCCGGCGTTTTCGATCGCGATCGGCAAGGTCGAAAACGCAAGATTGCCGATCTCGAGCTCGTTATTGGCGATCGCCGTGATCATCGGCGGGGTGCCGGCATAGCGCACCGACTCGAACACGTACGACTGGCCGAAATGGACGGCCAAATCCTTCTTTTGCAACCAGACCGAACTAAGATTGGCGAGCGGCGCCACCCAGGCGCCGCGGATTTTCAGCGGTTCTGCCTGTGCGCCTGCGCCCCCTCCGCCGACGCCCAATCCCGCGCCCAACCCCGCGCCCATGGCGAGAAGCGCGATAACGGCTGAGATGATTTTCCCACGCATGGTCGTCCTCCAGGATGCATTTCTATTTGCGCGCCGAACGCGGATTAGCACGGCGGATTTGGCGCGATTGTGGGCGGAAACGGCGGCGCTAGGCAAGGCTTTCGGGGATCGCGGCAAATCGACTAGTGCTGCTCGGCGCTCTCCTGATGCCAGACCAGGAGCCGGCGGCGAATGAGCGCCATGGCTTTGATCAGCGCATAGCCGACGATTGCGATCTCGACGATGCCGGCAAAAACGCCGCGCGAATCGGCAAAACGCGAGGCGCTCATCATGGCGCCGCCAAGCCCGTAGCCCCCCATCGCCATCTCCGCGATGATGGCGACGATCAGCGCGATCGGCAGCGCGACCTGCAGCCCGGTCAGAATTTGCGGCAATGCCGCCGGAAGAGCGACTTGCCACATCAATTCGCGTTCGCTCGCGCCCATGTTTCGTCCCGACCAGATTAGCTCCCTTTCCACGCCGGCCAATCCGGCAAGCGTCGCCGTCACCACCGGGAAAATGGCATCGAATACGACGACGGAGATTTTCGAAACGTCGTAGAGGCCAAGCCAAAGAATGATGATCGGCAGAAACGCAATCTTCGGCATCGGAAATCCGACCGATATGATCGGATCGAAGAACCAGCGCACCAACCTGTTGCGCGCCATCATCGCGCCGAGCGCGACGCCGCCGACGGCGGCGATCGCAAAGCCGGTCAATGCGCGAAACATCGTGACGCCGAGATTGTGCCAGAGTTCGCCGCCGATGGCGTCGGCGTAAATGCGCTGTGCGACCGCCGAAAACGGCGGCAGCATGAACGCGGTGACCTTGCCGCTGCGGGCAAACGCCTCCCAGGCGATCAGCAGCACGAGAATCGAGAAAATTCCTGCGCCGCTGCGGAAGGCGATATCCAGACGCCGCGCCGCATCCCGGGAAATCCCGGCTTCGGCGGCGGCGAGCGAAGCGGTATCGTCTACTCGCGCCATGCCAGCAGCCATTGGATGAAGAGCTGATAAATCCGGTCGGCGGCAAAGCCGAGGAACGCGACGGTCAGTACCACGGCATACATGCCCTCGTAAGACCCCGTCGATCCGAGATAGCCGATCAAATAACCGAAGCCTTGCTGCGACACGATCAGCTCCGAGCTCACCAGCAGAATGAAGGCGAGTGCGAGCGCCGTGCGGATGCCGTTGAGCAGTTCCGGCAGGGCGCTCGGCACGATCACGTCCCACATCATGCGCAGCCGGTTCGCCCCCATGCTACGGGCGGACCACACCAGTGCATGATCGCTGCCGCGCGCGCCGTTATAGGCGCCGATCGTGACCGGGATCATGCAGCCGAGGAAAATGAGGAGGATCTTCGAACCGTCGCCAAAGCCGAGCCACAGCACGGTGACCGGAATGAGCGCCGACTTTGGCAACGGATAGAATAGTTCCACCAGCGGATTGACGAAGTTATCGAATAGCCGCCAGCGCGCCATGAGCAAACCGAGCCCGCCGCCGCCAAAAACAGCGAGGAGAAGCCCGACCGATCCGCGATAGAGTGAAGCCTTCCCGTTATCGATGAGTTCGCCGCCTCGGATCAGATCAACCCAAGCGAACGCCACCTTGCTTAAGGGCGGCAGCGCTGACGTATCGACCAGGTTGAGCCGCGCGACGGCTTCCCAGGCCAGCGCCAGGAGCACGAGCGGCAGATAGCGGAGGCCTGCTCGCATGACGGCTTGCATGATGCGTCCCGCTCGTTGCGCGTTTCGTCTCGATGCGATCAGGCGCTCGGCTTTTTTGCTTCGGCCTTGATCGCTTCCTCGCGCACTAAGTTCCAAATTTCGTCGACCTTTTCCACAAATTCCTTGCTGCGGGTGACGCCCGGATCGCGATGGTCGATCTTGGTTTCGATCACCGCCTTGATACGTCCGGGCCGCGCTGACATGACCGCGATGCGTTGCGCCAGATACACGGCTTCCTGCACGTCATGGGTCACGAAGATCACGGTCTTGGGCGTGCGATTCCAGATGTTGAGGAGCTCGGTTTGCATCAGCGCGCGCGTCTGCGCGTCCAGCGCGCCGAACGGCTCATCCATCAGGAGAATGTCGGGATCGAACGCCAGCGTGCGCGCGATTGCGGCGCGCTGTTTCATGCCGCCGGAAAGCTGCGACGGATAGCTGTCCTCAAATCCGCTCAGGCCGACCATATCGATAAACGCTTGCGCCCGCCGCTCGCGCTCGGCGCGCGGCATGCCCTGCCGCTCAAGGCCGTAGAGAATATTGGCGCGCACCGTTTTCCACGGGAACAGCGCAAAATGCTGAAACACGATACCGCGGTCCGGCCCTGGCGCCGTGACCGATTTGCCTTTCACCGCGATGCGGCCGGCTTCGATCGGCAGAAACCCGCCGACGAGATAGAGTAGGGTGGACTTGCCGCAGCCGGAGGGACCGAGGAGTGCCAGGAATTCGCGCGGCCGCACCTCCAGCGAAACCTCGGACAGCGCCAGTACGGGCCGGCGGCGCGGCGGCCGATAGGTGTGGTTCACGCGCTCGATGACGATCTGGCTTTGCCCGTCCATTCCTGCGCCCGTTCACCTCTGCCGCCTTACGCCCATCCGGCGTTTTAAGCGCGCCGCAGGCGGCACCCTACAGCATGATCGGGAAAAATGGACACCGGTTTTCCGAAAAGATCATGCTGAAACAAGAAGCTGAAGCGAAATGGTGATTCAATTAAAATCATTTCGCTTTAGCCGGAGCCATAGCGGACACAAGTCGCCGCTGCACGCTGCGCCTGTCTGCTGGGGTTTGGCAAAAACAGCTATACCTGCCGCGAAGGTAATATCTGCCGCGAAGGTAGGTCCCCGGCCGCCCGTCGCGGTCACACATTTCGGTCAGCTATGGAACGCTCGTTCAGCAAAGAAGTCGAGGCGCTGCGGCTTGGCGCCGGCGAGACTTTTCGCGGCGAAGGCATCCTCGCCGTCACCAAGGCGCTGCTGCAATCCGGCGTGAGCTATGTCGGCGGCTATCAGGGCGCGCCGGTCTCGCATCTGTTGGATGTCATGGTTGAAGCCAAGGACTTGCTCGCCGAGCTTGGCGTGCACGTCGAGACCTGCACCAACGAGGCCGCCGCCGCGGCCATGCTCGGCGCTTCGATCAATTATCCGCTGCGTGGTGCGGTGACCTGGAAATCGATCGTCGGCACCAATGTCGCCGCCGATGCGCTGTCGAACCTCGCTTCGCCGGGCGTCATTGGCGGCGCCTTGATCGTGCTCGGCGAGGATTACGGCGAAGGCGCGAGCGTGATCCAGGAGCGGTCCTACGCCTACGCGATGAAGTCCTCGATCTGGCTCATCGATCCGCGGCCCGATCTGCCGGCCATCGTGCACATGGTGGAACAGGGCTTTGAGCTGTCGGAAGCGAGCCACGCGCCAGTCATGCTCGACCTGCGCGTGCGCGCGTGTCACCTCACCGGCGAGTTCACCGCCAAAGACAACAAACCCGGGCTTTACAACGCGCAGCGCCGGCTCGCGGGACCGGTCCGATTCGAATATGGGCGGCTTGCGCATCCGCCGGCGACCTTCGCGCAAGAACGGATGAAAATCGAACAGCGTCTGCCGGCGGCGCGGAAATTCATTCGCGAGCAAAAGCTCAATGAGCTGATTGCCGGCGAGATCGGCGAAATCGGCATTATCGTTCTCGGCGGACTGACCAATGGCTTGCTGCGCGCTCTGGCGCGGCTCGATCTCGCCGATCTCTACGGCGCCTCGCGCATCCCGATCTATGTGCTCAACGTCGCTTATCCGCTCGTGCCGGAAGAGGTGGGGGAATTCTGCGCCGGAAAACGCGCGGTGCTGGTTGTCGAGGAGGGTTCGCCCGACTACGTCGAGCAGCAGATCAACGTGATTTTGCGCAATGCCGGCGCCGACACGCGCGTCCATGGCAAAGGTTGTCTGCCGGCGAGCGGCGATTACACGTCGGAGGTGCTGCTGCGCGGCATCGCGGCCTTCGTCGCGGCGGCGCAGCCGGACGGCATCGCCGCTCAATCCATTTCGCGCCACGTCGAAGAAATCGTTGCGCATCGCACGAGCGCGCTTGCGGCGCTCGAAGATATTCCGGCGCGACCGCCAAATTTCTGCACCGGCTGTCCGGAGCGCCCGGTTTTTGCCGCGATCAAGCTGGCGCAGCGCGAAATCGGACCGGTCCATATCAGCGCCGATATCGGCTGCCATTCCTTCGCGACCTTTGCGCCGTTCTCGCTCGGCAATTCGATTCTTGGCTACGGCATGTCGCTGGCGAGCGCGGCGGCGGTCGCTCCAAACATGGTGAAACGTCCGATCGCGGTGATGGGCGATGGCGGTTTTTGGCACAACGGGTTGATTACCGGCGTCGCCTCGAACGTGTTCAACAAGGGCGACGGCGTGCTCGTGATCATGCAGAACGGTTACGCCTCGGCAACCGGCCAGCAATATTTGCCGTCAAGCACTGCGCATCGCGCCGGCGCATCGACCGGGATCAGCATCGAAAAAACGCTTCGCTCGCTGGGCGTAACCTGGCTGCGCACGGTGCGCAGCTACAGCGTCGGCAAAATGGCGGCGACGTTGAAAGAGGCCATGCGCAGCGCCGAGCGCGGGCTCAAAGTGATCATTGCCGACGGCGAATGCATGCTGGCGCGGCAGCGCCGCGTCCGCGTCGAGCAGGCCGACAAGCTCAAGCGCGGCGAGCGGGTGGTGAAGACGCGCTATGGCGTCGACGACGAGCTGTGCACCGGCGACCATTCCTGTATCCGGCTGTCGGGCTGTCCGTCACTGACGGTGAAGCCCAATCCCGATCCGCTGCGCCGCGATCCGGTTGCCGCCGTTGTCGAAAGCTGCGTCGGCTGTGGCTTGTGCGGCGAGGTGGCCCATGCCGCCGTGCTGTGCCCGTCGTTTTATCGCGCTGACATCGTCACCAATCCCAATTGGTGGGATCGCACGCTGGACCGGCTACGTGAGCTGATTATCGGACTGATTAGCCGAGAAGGCGGAGCAGTGTTCCCTCCCCCCTTGTGGGGGAGGGCTAGGGAGGGGGGTGCCATCTCCACGCGCGAGATCGCCACCTCCCTCCCCGAGGGCTTCGCGACACAACAGGTGTCGCGAAGCGCCTCTTTCCCTCCCCCACAAGGGGGGAGGGAGCAGATGCGCCCGATCACGATCCTGATCGCCGCGCTCGGCGGCGAAGGCGGCGGCGTGCTCACCGATTGGATCGTAACGGCGGCGGCGAGCCAGGGCTTTCCCGTGCAATCGACCTCGATTCCGGGCGTCGCGCAGCGCACCGGCGCGACCACCTATCATATTGAAATGGCGCCGGCGCCGATGTCAGGAAGCGGTAACGGATCCGCCCGACGGCCCGTTCTGGCGCTGGCGCCGGCGGTCGGCGGCGTCGACCTCCTGGTCGCGAGCGAATTGATGGAGGCCGGCCGTGCCGTCGCCGGCGGCTATACCGCGCCCGATCGCGGCGGTACAGAAAAATTCGCGCCAGGCGCTGCTCCTGGATTTCGAAACACTCGCGCGGCAAGCCAATGCCATGATCAATGCGGTGCTGCTCGGCGCGATCGCCGGCGCGCGCACACTGCCCATTCCGGCCGAGGCATTCGAAGCGGCAATCCGCGCCGATGGCAAAGCGGTCGAGGCGAATCTGAGCGGCTTCCGCGTCGGATGGGAGGCCGCGACGGCGGGGTCACAGGCATCCGCCGAATCGGCCCAGCCCTACAAGGCGCCGGTCGCGTTGACCTCTAATCTGGAAACCGAAATCGCGGCCATGCCTGCCGCGGCGCAAGACGTTGTCGCCGAAGGTGTGCGCCGTTTGAGCGCTTATCAGGACCGCGACTATGCGCGCCTCTACCTCGACCGGCTCAATTCGATCCGCGACGCGGATGCGCAAGCAGCGGCTGATGGGCGATTGCTGGCGGCCACTGCACGGCAACTCGCGCTGCGCATGTCCTACGAAGACGTGATCCGCGTCGCCGAGGCCAAGATCGATCCGGCGCGTTTTGCGCGCATTGCGGGCGAGCTCGGGGTGCAGCCGGGGCAGACCATCGCGGTGACCGAGTTTTTGAAACCCGGCATCGATGAATTGTGCTCAATTCTGCCGCCCTGGCTGGCCACTCGGATCCTCAGGATCGCGGATCGTTATCCGGCGTTCGGCCGCGCCCATATCGCCATGGCCGTCAATAGCCGCTCCATTTCCGGATACTTGCGCTTCGCCACACTCGCCAAGCTGCGTTCGTTCCGGCGCAAGACATTCCGCTTTCAAAACGAGCAGGAAGCGATCGAGGCGTGGCTGCGGCTGATCGTGCAATCGGCCGCGCGCTCCGCCGAGCTCGCGATCGAAATCGCCGAATGCGCGGGACTGATTAAAGGTTATGGCGATACGCATCGGCGCGGCAGCGGCAATTACGATCAGATCGTCAAGCACGTCATGACGCCCACTTTGGCCGGCGCCATGCCGCTGCCGCAGGCAATCGACGGCATTGCCAGCGCACGCACCGCGGCATTGCTCGATCCGGAGGGCGAGGCCCTGGCAAAGTGTCTCGCTGGCCTGGCAAACCCCGTGCACGCCATCGCCGCCGAATAACGACCGCTACATCGGCTGGAACAAAGCCGCCACGCCGATGATTGCTTGGTGAAAGCCACCTAGTGTCCCGATTCCGAAAGTTCGAAAGGATGCTAGCTATGACGCGAACATCGGCTCGGAAATCGGCGGCAAAATCGGCGCATCGATCCCGCCGAAAAACCTCGCGGCACAAATCCGCGCGCAGCGCATCGCGCGGCCGGCGCTGGTCGGCGCGTGTGACGCGCGAAAGCGATGCGCTCGATCTCGATCGCGGCGTCTTCACCGAACGCGATCCGAAGCGGATTGCGGCGTCGTTGAAGCGCTCGGCGGAACGCAGCCGCCGGCGCAAAGCCGATCCGTACCGCTCGGCGCTGTCGATGTTGACCTTCTGCCATCAATCGCGCCGGCAAGAACTTGCCGGTCAGCCGGCGCAGAACCCTGCAACGTGCCAAAGCCGAATTGCGTAAGCAGTTCGGCCGCGACTGATCGTCCGCGGTCGCGCTTTCGCGCCTTGCTGCTGGCGGCGCGGCTTCGCTATGCTGGATCCCGCGCGGGCGTAGTTCAGTGGTAGAACGACAGCTTCCCAAGCTGTATGTCGAGGGTTCGATTCCCTTCGCCCGCTCCAGTTCTTGAGCAAAGTTCGCCGGTTTTTGGTCAACGGCGACTTGACCTAAACCGCACTCTTTCGGCAGGGTGGACCTCATGGCGACTGCCGGGTCGGGCGGCGTCGCTGGGGCGGTGCCAGGCGCTGAGGGGAACGGGAATAGAGTGCGCGCGCTTCTTAAGCTGAGCGGCGTTATCGACGCCATTAACACTCAAATCGGCAAGTGGGTCGCGTGGGCGATCCTGGCCGCTGTTGCAGTCTCGGCCGTAAATGCGACCGTGCGTAAGGTGTTCGACATGTCATCGAACTCCTGGCTCGAGTTGCAGTGGGTGCTCTTCAGCGCCGTGTTTCTTCTGTGTGCGTCATGGACACTGCGCGACAACGAACACATCCGCATCGACATCGTGAACAATCAGCTGCCGCGCGGGCTGCGCAACACGATCGAGCTTATCGGTCACACG
>JBAQBC010000065.1:0-49233 GCA_049286035.1 Xanthobacteraceae bacterium | reverse complement strand
GCTGATGACTGGATGTCCACCGGCAATGCCAGCGGCATCATTAGTGAGCGCCGAGATTGTTGATCCGGTCGCGATGAAGGTAATTTTATCGCTCGTACATTTGACTTCATTGCACAGCAGTGATGATGCCGCGATAATGCGTGAGCAGGCGGTGAAGCACCTATCGACTGCCTGCTTTTGATCGTTGGCGACAATGTTGGCTTCGCCGTACTCGCCACCGAGCAGCACGATCATTGCGATGACGATCAGTGCAGCAAACTCGGTCTTCCTACTCTTTTTGATCGCTGAAAAAATCATGAGTGGGTAGAGCAGACGGCCATCGCTGTCGAGCGTGAAGGCGTGCTTGATGAAACCGCGCTCGGCATCGTTGAGCTTGTAAGGTTCGCGGGTGTAGGGCGAGACCAAACACTCTTCGATGAAGGCGCAAGGGTCGGCGCGATAGCGCGTTAGCGATGGTGTATTAAGCAGAGCCTTACTCATGACGACGCCTCGGTCTGCTGTTCGCGCTCGCGCGCGAGGCGGGCGCGCTCGGCCGCTTGATCTTGTTGGATGAGTTCACCGAGTGTCGTCACGGTCTTGGCGCGACGCGATAGACCGAGTTTGGAGCCAAGGCGCAACATGGTGCTGGCCAATTGCGAATAACCGGCGAGATCGATCTCGCTGCCTTCGCCGAGCGCGATTTGATGATTTAAGTATTGAACGTGTGTCGCTGCACCGGCAAAAGCACGGATCAACTCACCTTGAATGCGTGACAGCTGCCGCCGTCCACCGAGATCGACTTCGATGTCACGCACCATCTTGTTGAGGAACCGTCCAGCGCCCGTCGCCTGATCGAGCGGAAGCGCGCGCGGGTCGCGCCTAACCTTCTTTGTTTTCAATTCCACAATTGTCATTCATTTTCCCTAACTCCTCCCATCTCAAACAATGCGCAATCGCGCCAGAATCAATCACCTTCACGCTAAAACGCGTTTACATTTGCCCATCACTAATCTCGCCAAAAGTCCTTAAATCGTGTTGGTGCCAACTCCGTGTACTTCACCGTATGCTGGATGTTCTTGTGACCGAGATACGCTTGTAGCGAACGGGTATCGACGCCGTCATTTGCGAGCTTGTAGCCACACCCGTGTCTGAACATGTGCGGGTGCACCGGGTAGTCAAAGCCAGCCTCCACACCCAATCGGGCGACCATCTTGCGGAAGCCTGCCGTGGTGAACGGCGCATCACGCATTGAAGTGAAGACAAAGGACGACTTCGGCTCCTGCTCACGCTGCAGCCGCCGCAGTGCGCGCAGCTCGCGCCCGGATATCGGATGAACTGCTGGTGAGCCTTTCTTCGCGCGGTTGACGTGCAAGCGACTGTGGTTGAAATCGACCTGATCCCACTTCAGGTCCACAATCTCGGCGGCACGCAGGCCATGGCGATAGGCGACCAGGATCATGGTCGCGTCGCGATGCCCGAAGCGGTTGTCGCCAGCGGCCTCGATCAGCTTTTCGACCTCAGCCTGGGTGAGGTATTCGCGGCTGCGGGTCTCCCGGTTCGGCCGCCGGATTGGCGGCCGGTTAGGTTCAATTGTCCCATTATCAGTGCGCGGCGTGACCAACGCGAGATGTGGCTTTTTCAGCGATTTCATTGGCTTTTGCTTCGTCAATGTCCCATATATGGCCCCTTTGGGGACATTCCGCAAGTGAAAAATGCCAAGGAATATGGGGCTAAGTTTGGCTCGCTGCTTGTCACGCGAGAACCGCGGTTCTCGCGCCAAGGGGCCAGAAATGCCAATTTGGCTGGGGTTTTGGACCTTAAGCGTTATGATGATCGCAGAAAGTTTTCTGCAAAAAGGAGATTGACTTTCGCCTTAGTTTTTCTAGCCGATAGCCACTCGCCGATAGCCGATAGCCACGAGCCACTCAATTATCGCTGCGCTATTTGCGCTGCGCTATCTGAAAGATGCGCGATGAAATTGTATCGTACAAAACAAAGATCAGATCATAATTGGCTGAGAGATGGGGACTCGAAAATGCGGCAGGTTGTCGGTTATCGGCTAGAGGCGAGAGGCGAGAGGCGAGAGGCGAGAGGCGAGAGGCGAGAGGTGAGAGGCGATAGGCAAGAGGTTAGAACCAACAAACGTCAGCCCGTCGCGCCATATGGCCCGGTCGTAGTTCGGGATTTAGCCTTCTTTCGATATCTCTCTAACGGCACGACATTGGCGGAGCGAAACCACCTGAACCCGCCACTCCACGGTGCCGTCGTAAACAGGTGCCGCTCTTCCTCCGGAAAGATAACCGTACGCAAGAAGACCTCGTCGTCCTTTAGGTCCGACCCGCCGGTTTTCGTATTGGCCATGTAAGCTCCATACTACTATTAAGAAGTAGTATAAGAAGAAGAAGGCAAATCGATCCCAAAATTTCCCAATTTTGTTGAATTTCTTGAGGGCTCCTACCGAAGGTACCTGTGAGGATTTCTCACAGGCCACCTGTGCGTATCTATCACAGGTAACAAAAAGGGAACAAGGGATTGGTTTAGTCCCACAAGAGCGTCACTAGAGGGCTCTTTCCGTTTTGCCAGGTGACAGAAACCAACCCCGCAGTCTCTAATCCGAATAAGGCTTCATATTTCGCCCAGCGGTTTATACCGACTGCCTCTAATATCTTATTGGTAAGCAGTACCGGATTTTCATGTGTTGCGAACCGCCGGTGGGCGAGTTCAACCAAAACCGCCAATTGAGCGTTCCTAGCCCGTCCCGCCGCTGCCAGGGTCTGCTCGTAAGGCAACATCACGAACTCGACGCCCGACGCCCCCGACCGTGACTTCGACTGCTTCTTCTGCAGCGGTGCTAATTCGGCAACTTGCTCGGGTGGAAGACGGAGGTTTTTTAAATCGAACGGATCGGTTGCCATCACGCTACCTCCCCGTTCACCTTCATCGATTGGCGATTGGCGATCAGGCGCATGACGCGATCCCACATCACGGTGCCGCGATCATCCATGTAGCGGTCGGGATACTTGACGATGTTCACGTCGGTGCGGAGTTCGAAACCACTGAGTACAATCCGTGAGGCTTCGGCCATGACCTCACGCATCTTCGCAATATCGTCATCGAGACGGTCGAGCGGCGCACAGATCGGCACGGCATCATGTACCGGTGCACAGATTTCGATACCGCGTTCGATGCCGAGACAACATGCCAGCCGCAGCATCTCGGCACCGTTCGCTTGCATCGGGTGATTGCGTAGCGACCTCGGGTTAGGATTTTCGCCGATGTGGACGTACCAACCAAATACAGTGTGGAGCGAGTTGTAGAGCATCGCATAATCGACGGCAGCATCGGACCAGCGCCAAAAAGTCGGATAGGTTTCGTGGTGGGCCCGTAACAGACCACGGGCCACTATCGGCGGCTGACCGATGCGCAATGCGAGAGATTCAGCTTCCATACCATACTGAACACCGAGTACGCATGCTTTAAACAATTCACGTTGCGACTTGTGAGAATTTTTTGTTGCATCGTGCGGAATAGCACCGGCCTGTTTACCGAATGTCAAATAGGGATCACCAGACCGATAAGCTTCTTGCATCGCTACGTCGTTGGATAGGGCGGCCGCAATACCAAATTCTTGTTGCGACCAGTCAACGTAGGCCACGCCGTAACGCGGCGGCGGTTTGATGAGCCCGCGCAACCAGACACTAGGACCAAAGATGAAACGCGTATTTGACGGAGCGTTCCGGCCGGAGCGGGCGCGAAATGCGGAAAGGACCGTTCTGTTGCGGGCGTCATGGCCTACGGCGAGATCGTTCAATCTCAGATCTGAAAGAGCGCTACGCAGTTCACGGTAGGGCGATACCAACGGGTGGGACTTCGCCATTTGACGGAAGGTGTTATCGCCCAAATCCAGGTTGCCGCTTTCTAACAACGGCCAAGGAATGTTGTTGCGATTAAGTAGATTGGCCCAGCGCTCGGCTTTAAACGTGCGTCCATCGTAAATGCCATAGACATCGATGGCGTGGATGAGATCGTCTTGAATATCGGTCCAGTGTTCACGAAGAAGGCTCAGCGTCGCCGTATCAATCGGCACACCGTAGAACTCCATAGCGGCCGAGGCGGCCATGTAACGACCGCGCAGCAGAGCGCGCGGCAGGTCAATGCGCGGTAACATTGCCGGTAGCAGCCGCTCTAGTGCGTCTACGTCAGTTGCGCAGTAGTCGAGGATTTCTTTACGTTCACTTTCCGACCACGGGCCGCCACGTAGGATGAGTAGGCGCAGTTGATCTTTTTCCTCTGTGGCGATGGCGTTGAGCCCAAAATAGGTTAAAGCGCCGACCAAGCCAGCACCGGCGGGTGTTGTGAGGCCGTTGGTGCGATTACGAAACTCTGTAAACAAATCAAGAATATTGGTGGGTTTTTGCCAACTTAACGCTTTGAAGCCTCCCAATTCAGCGCTGGCGTAATAGGCGACGAACAATGCATCGGGTCCAACAGGAAACGGTGGTGCAGAGTCGAACTCTCCACGAAATAGTCGCCACTCTTGTCCGGAGCGTAATTCTTTCGCCGCCACACAGACCGGCCGCTGACGCTCGCCGGAGCGGTTGGCTTCTTCAAAAGAGGCGTGACCGCCGAACTCAAACTCAGAGTCGGCGGCCACGATGTAGCGATATGGTAACGCGTCGAACATCGGACGATCAGAAACCGTGCATACGCTTGATCACGGGGTGGTTGAGGTCGCTGACGTACCGATCCTTGAACGCGATGCGAAGTATGTCCGCGAACGAAAGTTCGGGCCATACGGGTTCGGGAATTACGCCGGGCGCGGGGGCCCACTCATAGGCACCGAGGCCCATGTTCGCCCCCACTTTGGTCCAGTACGACATCGCGTGTTCGACGGCTTCCGCTGCCGACGTATGCCACCGGATAGTGCGACCATCTGTTCCGGGTAATTTTACCGGCCACAGAGTCAGAACACCCTGACGGTTGATAGTCGTGAACAAGCGGACCATCTCACATTCGCCGGGTAATGCGAGTGCAACGGAAGGAGTTAGTATGTAAAACTCTCTGTCCTCCTTCCACTCGATCACCGCGAAAGCATCGCGATACGCCGGATCGGGGTGCACGCGAACCCACTCCTGCTTGTGCGGCTTGCGAACCGGAACGGTTGTCAGAAGTTTCTTAACTCCAGCGCTTTCCACGAAAGACTGATCGAGCCGCAGTTTTGCAACATCGAACTGGTCCGGTGCCGCCTTGTTGGGCTCAGTCGCCGGTGTCTCATTAACCTTCTCGACTTCGGGTTCATTTGACTCGACGTCGATTTTCTTCTTGGTTTGCTCAGACATGAGCAATCTCCTTTTTGTGAGCGATGAAGTGTGACGAGCGCGCTGCCCACTGATAACCGCGGTCGCCTATAGTCTATTTGTCATGTCTCTCCCTCCATCTTGATTTCGTAGCTGTGTCGGGCTCCTTTAGTTGCGTGAATAAGATTTCGAATTTGTGCTCTAGCGTGCGCGATATACTTTGAGCACGATCTGTTTGTCACCGAGGCTCAACCCGATAATCACGGTATTACCTCGTCAAATACAATTTCCCGGAACGCATGCAGGGCCGTAGCGAGGCTCGGAAACTCACCGAGCAGAATTTTGCGGTGATCGAATGCGTAGAACGTGCCGCGGTGCCGCACGATGGTGCCCGTCGCGATATTGTGTTGGCTGACTTCGAGCGCGCCCGGCGCCCGAGCAGACGGAATGTTGCTCTTGGAGATTTTCTTTTTAACCGCGGTCATGACGTTGCTTCACCTTCTGATTACAGATTCTGTTCGACGAGCCGGCGCAGGCGATTGCGTTGCCGGCGTTCCCGTACAAGTAAGCGATCGAGCGGCTGCGGCAGCAGATCGTCGAGCCAGTCACGTACGATGTTGATGATCACGGATTGCGATAGCGCTTCGGTCTCGACCGCCTCGTGGCGGCCACCACCATCCTTGAAGCGCTTGTCGGTCTTGATGATCGACGGCAGGTCGTACTGATCGACCTGTGCTTTAGTCAGAGCCAGACGTTCCCAATCGAGTTCGCCGCCGATGATGCCTTCCAACACGCGACGCGTATTATCTTCGATATCGCCGCCAGCCAGATCATAGTCACCGAGATAACCGACGCGGGCGCCGACATACAACTTCGGTGCCACATCGGTGTGCAGGAAGCCGCCGACCTGCCCGTTAGTTGCGGCGATGCGGATGCGATACTCGCGAGCCATGACGCGCAGCACGCCAGCCAAGGAGCGGCTTTCGGTGATGATGAACGGCGGCTCGCCGCGCCATGGATCGAGACGGGCGGCACCGAGAAAGGCGAGCCAATCTTCAGCAACGGTAGCCGAACCAGTGAAGTCCTCGACTGAGCGCGTCTCGTCGACAATCCAGAACCACGGTATTGTCTTGTGTTCGCGCAACCAGGTCAGCGCCTCTGACACGATCTGGTCGGTGCGTTTGCCTTCAGCAGATTTGGCGACGATGCGACGGGCGACCAGTTCGTAGAACAGGAAACGGACGGACGTCGGGATGGCTTGGTCGCGCAAATGCTCGTCCAGCAATATCATCAGCGCGATGCGTACTTGTCCAATCTTTGATCGCGGACGCGGATCGACATAACTCATCGGCGTAGCCCTCGCGCTGCCAAGCCGCGAGCGGCCTTGCGGCCACGCTCCTGGAAACGCTCGACGGTTGCGTCGTCGTGCACGATTTCACACTCACGGCGCCAATCGGCTTCCGCCTCGGGCGTGATCAAAACCTTACCGAGCACACGCATCTCGCGCGGGCCCTTCTTTTGGTGACGAAGTTCGAAGTAAGTGGAGTGGCTGATGCGGTTGCGGGCACAGAACTCTTTAATGGTTCGCGCCGTCTGATCGTCGATATTGGACATTGGGCTCGTTCTCTTGAAACGAGCGAGCACTAAAAATAGAGGCTCGCTCGGCGCTTCTGCGCTCGAAACGAACCTTCTGTTTCCTTGGCGGGCTTATGCCCGGACTGATCTATTTCCCTGTAAAGGGAACCAGGAAGGCGTCCCCGCACCTCCACCGTAAGTCCTCGCGGTTCACTGGAGGCGGTGTGGCGGTTCGGCGATCAGTCAATCGGTAACGCCTATCTATCTACACTCGGGCGGATAATCAATGATATTTACCGTATTGGCTGAACCTTTTCGGATAAAGGCTCGAACTCGTACCGTGGAGCGTGTTCGCGCACCGCCTTATCAACGTAGTCTTCACGCAAGTGCCCGTAATGCCTTTCGACCATGCGGGTGTCGGTATGGCCGAGATTGCGGGCGACCACCATCAGCGGCATGCCACCCATGACCGCGAGCGACGCCCATGTGTGCCGCAGGGCATTAAACGATATAGCCGGCGCGATCCTCCCGTTTTGGCAGGCGGTCTTCATCGGTTTGGCTTGCTCGGACTTTCGCCAGGGGCGACCATTACGCAGAAATATCGGTTCGTCTGGACGGCCGACCGTAATGGACGTAAAGAACGCGGCGCCGTCGTCGGACAGCACCACGTTGCGATCACGGCCAGACTTCGATCTGGCGATGTGCAATTTGCTATTCTGGAAATCTCGCACATGGGCTGCGGCGAGTTCGCCGTAACGGGCGCCCGTTTCGAGAGCACCGCGCACCAGCAAGCGGAAATCGGGATTTGACGCATTGACCAATCGCGTCGCTTCTGCCGCAGTCAGGAAGCCCGGCCGGGCCGCCGAAGTCTGGCTGAACGGCTTCACTCGCCGCCAGGCCACATCGCTCGCGACATGTCCATCGACGAAGGCCTTGTTCAATGCCGCCCTGAGAACAGTCCAAATACGATTGACGGTCGCCCGGCGGGCTCGCCGATGTTCTGGCGTCGTCGGAGCACGTCGGTAATTTTGCGGCGCGCCCGGCCGAGATCGAACCAACGCCGGCTGTTCCGCCAGTTCATCGCGCCAGTCGGTCAATTGCCGCGTCGTGAGATCTGATAGCCGTATTTTACCCAAATCCGGCAGGATGTGCCGTGTGGCAGCCTGGCCGGATCCGCGTCCGGTCGCTTTATGGACTTTCAGCCATGCCACATAGTCGACGATAGCATCAGCAACGGTCAGAATGCTCAGCGGTCGGTCTTGGCCAGTGCGATGGCTCTGCCGCACCTTCTCGCTCGCTTCCTCGAACGTGAGGATGGTGCCGCCATTGCTCTGCTCATAGTCGTCGGCCATGCCGAGCGGCATTTGCCGGTACTTTTCGGCGCCGATATAGCTGCGAGCGATCCAGCGGCCAGCGGCGCCAGCGCGCCGGCGCTGATAGCCGAGCGCCAGGGCGCCGATGATCGCGCGCCAATAGACCCTAGGCCCAGGCTTGATCTTCATCCGGCTGGATCGATTTTCGAGCCCACGGACGTACCGAATTGACCCAGCCATTATTTGCTCCGCGTCAAAGATCGTCAAAGATGGAGGACAACATCCAAGTTTGTGCAAGTTCGCCGATGTTGGAAATAAGCCATTGATGCGGGTTGCGCAACTTGCGCGAACTTGTAGCATGCCCTTGCATGCCTTTTCCACGGCGATAATATTCGCGGGTGATGAAAGCGCGGCGCCGCGCGGCAGCTTTGACGCACCGCGCAAGTGCGGCCGTTCTGACGGGCCGGTTTGATGCTGGTCCGGGTAGGGGGAGACTGAGACCCAATTCCCGGGTCCGGGGCGATCATGTTGATGCAGACAGAGCTCGTTTGGCTGCTGGGCGCCGTCGGCAGGGGCGACGAGGCTGCATTCGAGCGCCTTTATGACGCCACTCGGGCGAAGCTTTATGGAGTGTTGCTCCGCATCCTGGGAAAGCCTGCATTGGCCGAGGAGGTCATGGAGGAAACCTATCTCAAGGTGTGGAAAATGGCGGATCAGTTCGATCCGGCAAAGGCAAGTCCGATTACTTGGATGGTCGCTATGGCGCGCAATCGCGCCATAGACATCGTGCGCAAGCGGGGAGATGTCTCCATCGATGAAGAGCCCGAGGCGCCTGAACCCGCGGCCGAGGCGCCGGCGCCACTGGCGCGGCGTGAGATGACGGCGGAGCTCAAGCGCCTGCTCTCCTGCCTCGGTCGGCTCGACCCGGAAAAGCAGCGCATCGTGCTGCTTGCTTATTACAGCGGCTGGAGCCGCGATCAGCTGGCGAGCAAGCTCGACATTCCGGTCAACACGATCAAGACGTGGCTTCGCCGTAGTCTGCTCGAAATTCGCGAGTGTATGGGCGTACCGACAGGCGCTGGCGTGACTCATGTTCTCTAGACAAAAGCCAATCGAGGCAGCGATGTATGAAGATGACCGCGATGCTCTTGCCGCCGAATATGTTTTAGGCACGCTGTCGGCGGAGGAACGCGACCAGGCGGAGGCGCTGCTGGCGAAAGACGCCGGATTCGCCGAGGTCGTCCGGCTATGGGAGCACCGGCTTGGTGAGCTCAACGTGATGGTCGAGGCCGTCGAGCCGCCGCCGGATCTGTGGGAGCGGATCAAAACAGGGATCGATGGCGCCGAACGGCGGAGCCAGGGAGCCTCCGAGGCGGTAGAGGTCGCTGGCGTGCAGCCCGAGCCGGCCGATATGGCGGTGTCCTCGGCCAGCCCGCAGATCGACGCGAGCGCCGAGCCAAACTTCCATACCGTGCCAGATTTGCTCTCCGAGCGGGGACAAAGTTCCGAGGATTCGAAGACGGCTGACCTTGCGTCGACATTGTTGCCCTCGGGGTCGGCGACTGAATTTGACAATCAGCTGCCGAGGTCAGCCTCTTCCCAAACCACAACCGGAACGGAAACCGCGACCCCAGATCAGAATGTCGGGCGCTGGCGCAGCCTCGCCATTGGCGCGAGCGTGATCGCGGTGCTGCTGGCAGCCTATATCGCGCTTGCTCATTTTGCCCCTGGGCTCATTCCCCTTGGTCGACAGCCGCAAGCCACAGCCAGCGCTCCGAAGCCTGCCGTTCCTCAGCTCGTAGCAGTATTGCAGCAGGAACCGACGTCGCCGGCTTTTCTGGTCATGCTGGACCCACAACAGCGGACGATCACCATCCGCAGGCTGACGGCGGCACCGGACAGCGGTCGCAGTTACGAATTGTGGCTCAATTCAAATAAATTGCCTAAGCCCGCATCGCTCGGGCCGGTCGGGAATAGTGAGGTCACGACCCGTCCCATTCCCCAAAATATCGATGTCGAGACGATGCGAAGCGCGACCTATTCGGTCTCGCTTGAGCCGGAGAACGGGTCGGCAACGGGCGCGCCAACCGGCCCGATGCTGTTTAAAGGCGGAATGATCGAGGCAATGCCAGGGTCCGGCTGAGCGGCCGGCCTCGACCGCGGCGCTGCGTGCTATCGGATGGCAGGGATATTCCCGCTCAAGCTCGTTGGCCGGCCGGCTTTAACCAGGGCCGCCGTGCCGAGGTCGAAATTGCTGCTGACATGGGCAAAAATGCCGATCGCTGCGACCGCCAGTGCGCAGATTAAGCCGATCACTACGATTTTCAGGTGCGTGGCGCGATCAGCGCCGTACATCGAATGATTCATGTCGTCCTCCCGTGCCACACCGCGGCGGGCGGATTGACCTCAACCAGTTGAACATAATCCCGAATCCCCGTGACCAAATGCGTATTCACCCGAGCTTGAAGTCTCGTGATAACGATTGATCAGGGAGACTGTTCCCTTACTAAAGTGATGGCCCGGCTATCGAAATGATCCGCAATCGCGGCCCAATACCGCGGCTTTGTCGACTTGCCTCGCAGACCGCGTGCGGGCTTGTAACCGCATGCGCCTTGGGCGGCTCGACAGTTTTGGCGGATGGGATCGAGCCAGGCCTATGGCAGGTGATCAGCAGAACCCAGACCGGTGGCGTAATCGGGCCGCCGCACGAGTCCTCGAAGTGTCTCACCCCCAAGGACGTCGCCGACCTCGCCACTACCTTTTCGCCGGTGTCCCGCACCGTCAACTCGACATGCGCACCGATCGAACGCAACTTGAGCGATTCGCACCTGACTTGGCGCCTGACTTGCAAGGGTCAGCTGGATATGGAACTGACCGGTGAGTTCAACTTCGACAGCCCCCGGCATTACACGGCCACGGTGCAGAGCAAGGCAGCTATGGCTGGGATGCCGATGCTCGACTCGCAAGAAAATATCGAAGCGCGCTGGCTGTCGGCCTGTCCACAATAGCGGCCGTGCTCACCATTTGCCAAGATTGAGCGCGGTCGCTTTGGCAGCACCCCGCAGATCGTCGGCCAGCTTGCGATCATCGATCGAGCGCGACAGAACCATGCCGCCTACACAAAGCGCGGCGATGGCGAGCGCATTCGCGCGCCGCGCATCGGCATTGCCGTTCGCAGCCTGCTCGAACGACTGAATCATCAATTTAAGCGCGGCCTCGAATGCCTGTCTGACCGCCCGATCGGTGCGCGAAATGTCGTTAGGCAGGCCGATCATCGGGAAGGTGTCCGCGGCCGTATCCTGATCTGCCTCGGACAAATAGTCGTGCACGATTTTATCGGCGCGCGTTCGCTCAGACTCGCTGCCTTTTGGATTCTCGCGATCTTCGTGAACCACGCGCGCAACCGACTGCGCGTACAGATCACTCTTCGAAGAGAAATAACAATAAAAGCTTCCGCGCGTCAGTCCGGCCTCGGCCATCACATCGTCAATCGACACGGCGTTGAAGCCATGGCGGTTGAACAACCGGCCGGCGCTCTGAAGGACTAGATCGCGGATTCTATTGTGATGCTTACGCGAAGGCGGCATTGACGGTTTTGGCCGTGTCAGGCCCGTAGCGGTCCACTGCATTTGGGCGGTCCTTGCGTAATGCTCGCTTGAACACCCAGCAGCTATCCTTATTCCCCGGCAGGTACTCTACCTTTGGAGAAGGCTAGTTCTTATTGTCTTTTAGAAAGCTTTGATGATCAACAACATGCTGCCTGTTGTGCAATGAAGACAAATCACTTTCATTGATGAAAAATCGTCTCAGAACTCTTTCGCTTGCGCTGCTCATAAACGACTAAAGACGTAGAGTTGAGTCATGAAGCATAATAGATGAGTATTGTTCATCTTAAATGCCGCAGTCGAAGGGCGATGCCAAAATTCTGGCGGGTGATCACTCTGTTGTCCGCGCTGGCCGCGCTTATCGCTCCAGCGAATGCGTCGCAGCGCGCGGCAGTGCTCCTTGATGCTGGGACCGTCGTTCCAGGCTTGATCGTCGATATCCGCTATGCAGGGTCGCACAATTTTGTCGGTCGGCCGGTCGACGGTTACCGTGCGCCGCGTTGTCTGCTCACCCAATCGGCCGCCAACGCACTGGCCGAAGTTGCGCGCGATCTTGCGACTCGCGGCCTGGTAATCAAGGTGTTCGATTGCTATCGACCAGCGCGCGCGGTTGCCGATTTCGTGCGCTGGGCCCGCGATCCGCGAGACCAAGCGGCCAAAGCGGAGTTTTATCCTGACGTCGACAAGCGCACGCTGTTTCGGGACGGCTATATCGCCTCGCGCTCCGGTCACTCGCGAGGTTCGACGGTTGATCTGACGCTGGCGCGCGCCGACGGCACCGAGCTCGATATGGGCACGCCGTTCGATTTCTTCAGCCCGAGATCATGGGCTGCAGCTTCGAGTGTAACTGCCGAACAGCACGCCAACCGGATGCGGCTGGCTGCGGCAATGCAGCGCCGCGGCTTTCGCCCATATCCCAAGGAGTGGTGGCATTTCACATTGCGCAACGAGCCGTTTCCCGACTCGTATTTCGATATGCCGGTGCAATAAAGCGACCTCTCCGCCGGCGGCAACTACAAACCCAAATAGAACTTCTTGATCAAATCGTTATTGTTAAGTTCTTCGGTGGATCGCCCTTCGAAGGCGATCTTGCCGTGCACAATGACGTAACCGCGGTCGGCGATCCTGATGGCTTGATTGAAGTTCTGCTCCGCCATGAGAACCGTGAGCGCATAGCGCTCTTTCATCTGCGAGATTGCATCGATGGTGCGGTTGACGAGAATTGGGGCGAGCCCCACCGATGGTTCATCGACGAGAAGAATCTTTGGCGCCAACATAAGAGCGCGCCCGAGCGCCAGCATCTGTTGCTCCCCGCCGGAGAGACTGCCGGCGAGCTGGCGACGACGTTCGGCAAGCCGTGGAAAAGTTTCGAAACAGACGACAAGATTACGCGCGAGCTCGGCCCGCGCAGCAGCGCGATAGGCGCCGAGCAGGAGGTTTTCTTCGACGGTCAGCATGGGAAACAGCCGGCGCCCCTCCGGCACGAGCGCGATGCCGAGATTGACGATGTCTTCCGTGGTGCGGCCGATCAGGTCGTGATGAATGCCGTCGATTTCCGCGACGATCGTGCCTGCGCTTGGCCGCACAATTCCCATGATGCATTTCATGAGCGTCGACTTGCCATTGCCGTTCGTGCCCAGGAGAACCACGGTCTCACCACCGGGTACCTTGAGCGACACGTCCTCGATGACGCGCACCGCGCCATAAGCGGCATGGATGCCGGCGATGGTCAGGCTATTGGCCAAGATAAGCCCTTTCGACTTCGGGATCGCGCATGACGTCTTCGGGCATTCCATCGGCGATTTTTCGCCCGGAGACCAAGACGACCAGCCGGCGTGAAAAGCTCATCACCGCGCTCATGATGTGCTCGATGAGAATAATGGTGACCCCTTGCTCGTTCAGGCGGACGAGCAACGACAAGATGTCTTCAATTTCCGAATGAGTAAGGCCGGCCATCGCTTCATCGGCGATCAAGAGTTTTGGTTCTGCGGCCATAGCGCGGGCGAGCTCGAGTTTGCGCATTTCGACCTGGGTGAGGTCGCGCGGTAGGCGGCGCGCCTTATCGCCAAGTCCGACTTGGCGAAGGAGTGCGGCGCAGCGATCCTCGATTTCGTGCGCAGCATGACGACCGCCGCTGCGCGTCGCCACGGTGTAGAGGAGTGGGATTCGGATGTTGTCGGCGAGCGTCAGGCTGACAAATGGCCGCGGCAGTTGAAAACTTCGCGCTAAACCCAGATGGGTGCGTTGATGCGCCTGCAGGCCGTCGAGCCTTCGGCCGCCAAATTGCACGGTGCCTTGCTCGTTGCGCAGCGTGCCGCAGATGCAATTCACCAACGTGCTCTTGCCGGACCCATTGGGTCCGATGAGCCCCAGACGTTCACCGGCAGGAACCGAGAGCGTAATATTTTCCAGTGCAACAAAGCCGCCAAAGCGCTTGCCCAGATTTTCGATTTCGAGGAGCGCCGGTGCGGCGCCGCTGTTAGCATCGGCGGGGCCAGCCACGCTCATGGCACCTGTCCCGGCATCTCGGCGTCGACGTGCCGTCGGCCGACAAAATCCTCCGGCTTTCGCTGAAGGTAGGTGTGAATCAGTCCGACAATTCCGTTCGGCGCGATAATAACGAAGATCACCAGCAGAAAGCCCACGATCAAGAGATTGACTGCCGACGAGATTGTGACGGTTGCGATTTGCTGTAGGGAGCCGAGCAGCAAAGCGCCTATCAGCGGGCCGACCCAGCTGGTGGTGCCGCCGATGAGCGGCATGGCGATGGAATTGACGGCGTAATCGAGACCGAAGGTAGACGATGGTTGCAAATAGCCGATGTAATAAGGAAATGGCGCGCCGGCCATGCCCATCAGCGCTCCCGAAATCGTCGTGGCGATCAGTTTTAAGCGCAGCGTCGGCACGCCGGAGGCTTCCGCCGCCAGTTCGTCGTCGCGGATGCTGGCGAAACCATAGCCGAGTCGCGAATGTTCAATCAGCCGCGCAATTGTGATCGCTGCCACGGCAAGCAGCATCATGATCAGAAATAAATAGCGGATGTAGTTGCCGATCGGCTCGATCTGTTCGGGACGGATGATATAGGCGCCGCGCGAGCCGCCGACATAGTCCCAGTTCACCACCAGCGTCTGCAGCACAACGGCGAGCGCAAGCGTCGCTATGGCAAAGAAGGCGCCACGCAGCCGCAGCGTCAAATAGCCCATGCCAAAGCCGACGATGCCGGACACTATGCCGCCGATCAGCATCAGCACCGGAATTGGCATTCGATAGAATTCAAGTTCAGTAATGAGCTTGTAAATTGTCACCGTCGAATAGGCGCCAAGAGCGAAGAACGCCGCTGATCCGAAATTCACATAACCGCAATAACCGCCGAGAATGTTCCAGGCAGTGCCCAGAACCACATATTGCAGCACGACATAGCCGGCGAAAAATATGTAGTCGTTGTCCAGCCAAACCGAGGCGGCAAACACTGCGGCGCAGACGACGAGCCAAATCAGCAGAAATGCGGGGGTGCGCACGTCACCGCCCCAATAGGCCGGCCGGTCGGACGGCCAGCGTCAACAACAGAAAACCGAACGATACCGCGGGCGCCCATGACGGACCGTAGAACGTGGAAGTCAGACTCTCGACAACGCCCAACAGCATTGCCGCGATGACGGTGCCGGGCAGACTGCCCATCCCGCCGAGTACGCAAATCGCGAAAATGCGGCCGATATATTCGCGTCCGACCGACGGCTCGACCGGTTGAATGATGATGAGGAATGCGCCGGCGAGCGAGGCAGTGGCGATGGAAATACCAAATGCGATCCGCTTGATCTTGATTGGATCGACGGCCATCAGTCGCAGGGCAAGCTGATCCTGGGCAACCGCCATGACCGCGCGTCCGAGAAAGCTCCGCGTGAGAAAGATTTGCAGCCCTGCAATCATGACCAGCGAAACCAGACAGGGCACCAAGATCCGCGAGGGTATGTCGAGCATGGCAAAGTGCCATGATGGACCGATGTAGCGAGCCTCGACGTAGCGATAGTCGACGCCGAAATAGAGTACGAGTGTGACTTCGGTAATAAACAGCAGGCCAAAAAAAAACGCGAGCCCGCGTAGCGATTCCTGACCGCGTTTCTCGAAGGACACGTAATAGACTTGATAGATTCCGGACCCCAACACAAAGAACAGGGGCATCATCGCGATGGAAGCGAGAATCGGATCGACGCCGAGGGTCGCATTGGCGATATAGGCAATATAGGAACCGAGAATGACGAAAGCCGGATGGGCGATGTTGACGATATCCAATATGCCGAACGACAACGACACGCCAGACGTCACGGCGGCATAGAAGCCGCCGATCAGGATACCCGAGACCACGGCGTTGATCAGAAGATCGAAGGAAAAAATCATTAGTCGGACACTCAGCCCCATCCGGAGTGTGCAGCAACGCTCTGGTCTTGGCTAGGAAACTTTACGCCTCGCTCAGAGACCGGTCAGTCGATGACCGCACCTGGTGTCCTGTTGACAGCGGAATCGATTGCCGAACGGCGTCTGGCTTATCATCCATTCCCCGCTGGCTCTATTGTTAAACGCGATCTGCACTGGCGGTAAAAAGCGCCGCCGCAGCTCTACGCGGCGGCGCGCACCTTGTCGGGAAGGGACATCGGCTTGTTGGCGCTATTGAGGAATTCAATGGTCATAAAGACCATTTCTTTGTCGTCAAGGTTCTCAAGGTCATGGACCTTAAACTCACCCGGTCCGTAAGTCTCATGGCGCGTCTCGCCGGGCTGGTACGAATATTCGACCGTGCTGCCATCGTGGACGTGCTGACGGCCGCGCCCGCCGGTCACTGATGTCCAAAAATAATCGAGCACATGGCGGTGAAAACCGATCCGCTCACCCGGCGCTAACCTGATAATCCACACGCGCACCCGGTCGCTCTCTGAAAGCAGGGTGGTGCCGACGCAGCCGTTGTTATTCTGCCGTTCACGTTCGAATTCGGCCGCAATGGCCGGCGGCCATGCCGATTTCTCGGCACGGTCGGTCGATTTATCCATCATGCTCAAGGCCATGGCGTTCCTCCAGACTTTGTAGGCACAATATAGAAAACCTTTCCGGCTGGGGAAAGCTTGAGATACTGCAGGAATTTCCGATGACCAGAAAGCGCCGCGCGATCGTGGTCGGTGGCTCGATGAGTGGTCTTTTGGCGGCAATTATGCTGCGCCGCCGCGGCTGGGACGTCGAGGTCTTCGAGCGGGTGGAAAAGGAATTAGCCGACCGCGGCGCCGGCATCGTGGCGCAGGCCGAACTGATAGCCCGCATGAATGCGCTTGGGCTCGAAACGCATGATCTCGGCGTCGCGATGAGCACGCGAAAAATCCTCGATCAATCCGGCGCGCTGACGACGACGCTCGAATGCCCTCAAGTGCTGACCGCGTGGCAGCGCGTCTACCGCGTCCTGCGCGATGCCTTTCCGGCGGATCGATACCATCGCGGTCGAGGTCTCAAGGCTTTCGAACAGAGCGGCGACGGCGTCGTGGCGCATTTTAGCGACGGCCGGTCGATTGGCGCCGACGTGCTCATCGGAGCCGACGGCTTGCGCTCGACCGTGCGGCAGCAGTGCCTGCCGGACATTCTCCCCCTCTATGCCGGCTACGTCGCCTGGCGAGCCCTTTTGCCGGAACGCGTCATTCCGCCGGCCGTTCATCGCGAAATCTTCATGACCATGGCGTTCTGCCTGCCGCCGGGCGAGCAGTGCATCGGCTATCCGGTCGTCGGATCCAATAATGAGGTGCGCGAAGGGCAGCGGCGCTACAACGTGGTGTGGTATCGTCCGGCCGAGGAAACAAGCGAGTTGCCGCAGCTCCTAACCGATCGCGGCGGGGTTGGCCATTCGATTTCCATTCCGCCCCCGCTCATTCGATCGGAGCACATCATCGCCATGCGCGCGGCCGCCGAGCGCCTGTTGGCGCCGCAATTCCGCGCGATCGTCCGGCTGATCGAGGAGCCGATCCTGCAACCGATCTACGACCTTGAGAGTCCGCATCTCGCCTTTGGACAGGTGGCGATTATCGGCGACGCCGCCTTTGTGGCACGGCCGCATGTCGCCGCCGGAGTTTCCAAGGCGGCGGATGATGCCGCGGCGCTTGCCGAGGCGCTGGACGCCGAGGATGTCGAGCCGGCGCTCCGCCGTTTCGAGAGGCAGCGATTGCCGGAAAACAAAAGAATCATTGAACGTGCGCGCCACCTCGGCGCCTATCTGCAGGCCACACAGACCGCAGAAGAACGCGCCCGATCAGCGCGGCATAGCATCCCGCAAGCGGTCCTAGCCGAAACCGCCGTTCTGGACTTTTTGCGCAACTGAGAATCAGAGCTTCCGCGATAGCGCCTACAAATACCCGGTCCCGGCGTCGGCTGCGAATTTTGCCGGCTCGCCTTCCCAGATGATGCGCGCATGTTCGAGCATATAGACGCGGTCCGAATGGGGTAGCGCAAATGTCACATTCTGTTCGCCGAGTAGTACAGTGATTCCCGTCGTCCGGCGCAATCGTTCTAGTGTTTTTGAGAGCTGTTCGAGAATGACCGGCGCCAAGCCGAGCGTCGGCTCGTCGAGAATCAGGAGCTTCGGCTTCATCATCAGCGCGCGCGCGATGGTGAGCATTTGCTGTTCGCCTCCTGACAGGGTTCCCGCGGGCTGGTTTTGACGGTCGCGCAGAATCGGAAACAAGTCGAAAAGCCAGCGAATTTGTTCGTTGCTTTCGGCAGTGGGCAAGTGCTGGCCGCCGAGATCGAGATTTTCGCGAACGCTCATTTCGGTAAACAATTCCCGGCTTTCCGGGCATTGTACGATGCCGTCTCGGGCGATCTTCGCCGCGGACTGACCCCGCAGCGGCGATCCTTCGCGCCGAATATCACCTGAATATCGTAGAAAGCCGGATATTGCGTTGAACAGCGTCGTTTTGCCGGCGCCGTTGAGTCCTACGACCGAGACGAATTCACCGGCATGCACATGAATCGAAACGTTCTGCAACGCCTGTGCCTTGCCGTATTGGACATTAAGGCTCTTAACCTCAAGGAATGGTACTGCGGTGTCGCGGAAAGAGGATTCCGGACGCGCCGCTGTTTCTATGCTGCCGCCGAGGTAGACTCGCCGGACCGTTTCGTTGCGCATCACTTCGTCGGCGGTGCCTTCGGCGATCCGTTCGCCGACATACATGGCGAGCACGCGGTTGACGAGGCGCGATACGCTTTTCACATTGTGATCGACCAGGAGCACGGCCCGGCCGTCATCGCGCAGCTCGCAGATAAGGTCAGAAAAGAACAATGTCTCTACTGCCGTGAGACCGGCGAACGGCTCATCGATCAGAAGTACCTGCGGATCTCGGGCAATCGCCTTGGCAATTTCGATCTTTCGCAAATCGGCAAACGGCAGAGTGCCGGGCCGCCGCTCAAGCACGCCGCTCAAACCGACGCGCTCGGCGATCGCGCGGGCACGGTCGTCAATTGCGGGATCCGCCAGCAATCGGGTGAGCTTGTCCGGTAATAGCGCCAGCTTGATGTTTTCCAGCACGGTCTGGCGATGCAGGGGGCGAGAATGCTGAAACACAATGCCTGCGCCCATTCGGGCGATCTTATGCGAGGGCCAGCCAGCGACTTCGGTACCGTTGATGCGCACCGAGCCCTTGTCGGGTCGCTCGATGCCCATGATGAGTTTCATGACCGTCGATTTGCCGGATCCATTGGGCCCGATCAGGCCCAGTATCTCGCCGGCAGCGACTTGCAGCGCCATATCTTTGACGGCGACCAAGCCGCCAAACCGCTTGGTGAGACCGCTCACGCTGAGCACCGCGGCGCCCGAGGTGCTCACGACGGCTCCCGCGCGCGCGTGAGCAGGCCGAAAAAGCCGCTCGGAAAGAACAAAACAACGACAAGCGCCATGGCGAAAACGACGAAATTCGACAAATCGCCGAGCGGTCGCAACGCTTCGCTCATCGCAATGAGGAACAGGGCGCCAAGAACGGCGCCGAGGATCGTCCGGCGACCGCCGACCACCGCCGCTATGATGATCTGCACGCCGACGGTGATATCGACCAGCGTGCCGACCGACGCCGAGCCAAGGTAAAAAACCAGCAAGCCTCCGGCGAGCCCCGAGAAGAAGGCGCTGATGATGAATGCCGTCAGCTTGTGTTTGGTGACGTTGAAGCCAAGCGCGCCGGCCTGAACCGCGTCCTGGCCGCTTGCCTGCAGAATGAGCCCAACCGGCGAGCGCGACAGTGCGAACAGGATCGCGCCGCTGATCGCCATGAACCAAAGCGCGATTTCGTAGTTGGTGGTGTCGCTGATCGAGATGACATCCGGCACCGTGAGACCGATCTCGCCGCCGGTCAGGCTGGCGTCGACCACGATGAAGTTCTGCAGCATCAGGACGGCGACGAGGGTCGTCAGACCGAAATAAGGCCCGCGTACGCGCAGCGCTGGCAGCGCCAGCACGACTCCGCCAGTCACCGCGGCAAGCGCGCCGGCGACAAGGCACATCCAGATCGGCGGTTGGTAGAGATTGTCGAGGATGCCCGCGGTGTAGGCGCCGGTACCGATCAGGAATGTCGGACCGAAATTGACCTCGCCGGCAAACCCGAACAACAGGTCCCATGCCATGGCAAAGACGCCGAAATAATACGCCAGCGTCAGCAAGCCGAGAATGTAACCGGAGACGCCTAGTGGCAAAAACGAAGCCAGCGCCACCACTACGAGGCTGATCAAAAGAATACGGCTCGTCGAAAGGGAGCCCATTCAGCGACGCCCCAAGAGACCGCGCGGGCTGACATACATGACCGCGACCAGGAGAAGGAGCGCAGGAATGGTGCGATAAGCTGGCGAGATCAAATAAGCGGTTATCGTTTCAAGATAGCCGACGACGTAAGCTGCGATCAGCGCACCAGATACGCTGCCAAGTCCGCCCAACACGACAATCGAGAACGCGCTCGCGGTCAGCGGGCCGACGCTGTAGGACGAAACGCCCAGAAACATTCCGAGCAGGACGCCGGCAATGCCTACGAGAATGCCGTAGATCGCCCATACCGCGACATAGACATGCGAGAGCTCTACGCCGAGAAGTGTCACGCCGCGCGGATTCATGGAAGCCGCAAGCACAGCCTTGCCGGCGCGAGTGCGGTTGACCAACAGCCACAAAATACCGATGACGACCCAGCATACGACCGCCGTGAAAATTTCGTTGGCCGGCGTGCGGACGCCGGCAATCCTGACGACGCCTTGAACGATCGGCGCCACCGTCTTGGCATTGTTGGTATAGAGATAGGCAATCAGCTCCTGGATCATTATTCCCCAGAGCAGCGTCGCCGTGAGGATGAAGATCTCTTTTTCCTCCTCCCGGATTTTTCGGGTTTGTTGCAGCGGCCGTACAATCAGGAAATACGTGAAGAGCGAGGCGACAAACCCGACCGCGACACCCAAAACTGCGCCGGTGTAAGCCCCCACGTGCAAATCGTTGCCGGCGGCCCAGGCCGCGACGACGGCCGTCACCATCAAGGCGCCATGCGACAGATTGAGCACCCCGGAAACGCCAAAAATGAGCGCAAATCCGGTTGCGCCCAGTGCATAAAGCGAACTGATCGCGAAGCCGTCGATCAGGATTTGCCAGAACAACATGGATAGGACCGGATTGACGCGCGGTGGTACAAAAATTCTCCCCGCTCGCGGCGCGGGCGGGGAGAATTCGTCGTTGCTCGTTTAATGCCCGTCAGTCGGCAGCGCCAACCTTGATGAATTTCGGGAATTTCAGCGTGCTGTTGGCGACTTTCGCGGGCCACAAGTTGACCTGTTTGCCGTTCTGCCACTGCAGCATCAGACCGGTGATCGTGTCCGGCCCGATTTTTAGCGCATGCGGATTGGGCGAGTCTTTGCCCTTGAACTGAACACGCCCGATCGTGCCGACATAGTCCGTCTTTTCCAGCGCGTCGACGAGCTTGTCCGGATCGGTCGAGCCCGCCCGTTTGATCGCGTCGGCGATGTAGTAGACCTCGTCATAAGCGGTATAGCCGCAATATGAGGGATTGTTGCCGTAGCGCTTGTTGAACGCGGCGACAAAGGGCAGGGTCTTCGGGGTCACCGGCACGCCGGGACCGGAAAACGACTGGTACAGCACGCCTTCGACGGCGCCGTTAGTATCCTGCCAGAAGCTGGAATTGGTCGCTTGCGAGGAAATGCCGAACATCGGAATCGGCACTTCCTGCTGCTTCCATTGTACCGTCGGCTGCACCCCGACATGCGAAATCCCGGTAATCATCACGTCGGGTTTCTCACCTTCGATCTTGTTGAAGATTGGCGTGAAATCCGTCGTGTCGGGCGAAACGCGAATATGATCGAGAACTTTCAAGCCGATCTTCGGCAGACAATTCAGATATTCGGCATCAAGCGGCGTGGTCCAGGCCGCGTCTTCGCTCATGACCACGGCGCTCTTCATGTGAAGGCCATTTACCAGAAGGTCTTTGGCGGCATCGCAAGTGGCATCAGAAAGGCTGGTCGAAGTCGAATAGCCGTGGAACGTATATTTGAGGTTGTTGTAGTCCTTGGCGATGTTTTGAGTGATCACATCGGAGGCCGCGCCGGGAGTGACCATGACCGTCTTGAGCCGGCCGGTCCACGGTTCGAGGGCGAGAACGACCTCGCTGATATAGCTGGCAATCACCGCATTGGCGTGATCCTCGGTGGCGGCGCGCTGGAACGCGCGGACCGATTCCGCTGCGGAAGAGTGATTGTCATAAGAGATGATTTCGATCTTGCGGCCATCGACGCCGCCCGCAGCGTTAATCTCGTCAGCAGCAAGCTGCGCGGCTTGCGGGATTGACGACCCAGCCACCGCTTGCGCTTCGGCAATGACGGCAATCTTGATCTGGGTGTTGGACTGCGCGTAACTCGGTGTGGCTAGCGCGAAAGCGAGCATCGCCGCCGATGTCGAAAGCAACCCAAGTTTTGACGCGGATGCACCCTGCGTCACGGATTTGTTCATTGTCGGTATCTCCCTAGGCAACTGTAATCGTCCCGGTAAGGACGATCCTCGGCTCAGTCTAGCCAAAGGCTTCCACACGGCAAGCCTGCTTGCCCTGCGGGCGGCCGGATATAGTAGGGTAGGTCGCTTTGCGGCGCCGCGCGCCGCAATTAAACTGGGTTGAGCGTCAATCATTTCATTCGAGCAGTTCAATGAAAGCAGTCTATTTGGAGCGTTTTGGCGGACCTGAAGTGCTGCAATATGGCGACCTGCCGGATCCGGTTGCCGGGCCGGGCGAAGTCGTGGTCGATGTGGCCGCGGCAAGCGTCAATGCGGCGGATTGGAAATTTCGTTCGGGACAATATGCCCGGCATTCGGGCGCCAATTTCCCGCTCATTCCAGGACGGGATTTTTCCGGCTCGGTCAGCGTCTTAGGCCGCGGCGCCGACGAGCTCAAAATCGGCGACGCGGTGTTTGGCGTCCTCGATATGGGCAGAGAAGGGACCTATGCCGAAAAACTGACTATCAAAGCTGCCATCGTGGGCAGGAAGCCGGCAGCGCTCTCGCACGTCGAAGCTGCCGCCGTCGCGCTGACCGGGCTAACGGCAGTGAATGCAATCGCTGACACGCTGCGGCTGCAACGCGGCGAAACTATTTTGATCCAGGGCGGCGCCGGCGGTGTCGCCGGTTTCGCTATTCAATTCGCCAAACACCTCGGTGCGCGGGTGATCACGACAACAAGTGCGGCGAACCGCGATTACGTTCTCGGTCTCGGTGCCGACCAGGTGATCGATTACAACACGCAGGATTTTGCCGCCGTCGTGAGCGGTTGCGATGCCGTGTTCGATACGGTGGGCGGCGAAGTCGCGCATAAATCCTTTGCCGTCCTAAAACCCGGCGGCCGCGCTGCCTTCATCGCGTCGGGAATAGAGGCGCCTAAACCGACCCGCGGCGATGTCGTTTCACTGCGTCCGCCGGTGGAACGCTCGCGTCAGGCCATGGAGGGCATTGCCGGGCTTATCGAAACAGGCGCGGTTCGGCCGCCAGCGATCAAGCTTTATTCATTATCGCAAGCGGTCGAGGCGCATCGCCTAAGCGAGTCGCGCCATTTCAGAGGCAAGCTTGTTTTTCAGGTGCGCTGAGCTGCCTTCTGGCGCTTGAATTAGGCGTGTACTCATAAATCGTGCGCGCGTTTAGCGTCAACGAGTAATGGTTCGGCCAAGGTCCGCTCTGCCCCGTGCCACAGGCGGACATGGATCCTAATGCTCGGATTCTAATGCTTGGTCGCGAAACGCCGTGCAGCTGCGCGCCGCCATTTCGCAAGAAGTTAGCCGAGTAGCCGCTCTGACAAGGATAAGGCCGCCGATCGGGCGGCCTTATCGCTCAACGCCGGACATTGCTAGCGCCAGTCACCGGAGACGATGGCGCCGTAACGATCATAGGCCGCCACACCTGTCCCGCTGCTGACTGCCTGCTCCCTGGTAGCTCCAGGCTTGCTTGCGGCCAGCGCCGAAAACGCGGTGCTGAGGATGATTGCAGCTGAAAGTGCAAACTTTGTTACGTTGGACATGGTCCTATCTCCCTCGTTTGTTCGCCGCAGGCGTCGCGACGACACACCTGATAGGATTGACAATCGGTCGCGTTGTTCCCGTCGTGGCGAAAATTGATGCGTCACTTTCAGATAACTTCCATCACCAGTTGGTGAAACATGTCGGGGAATAATTTCTCGCCATTCGGAAACGACCTGTAACTTTCCAGGATGTCCACCTGACCTCCGCTTGGCTTCCTCGACCCGAAACTCATAGCGGAGCTCGTTCGAAGTCGGCTCGATGGTTCAGTCGGACCCCGTTCCTAATCTGGCTTAGCTAACGGGAATAAACCTAGCCGGAGCGTAATCCCTACCAAGGGAGTTGAACGATGACCAAGTCGCCAACGCGTGAATCGCTGCCGCAACCGAGCGAACAACCGCAACCGCGCCGCCGGAACGCTTACGATTACGACGGCGAATACGAGTTCCCAACTGTGCGGCATTGGACCGCGCCATTAGCGTACCCATCTGTCTAGCGCGCCGCGAGGCCCGTTTTGGGTCATACATTGCGGTACGTCGCTACGATGGCCGCTTTACACCTGAAAGCGGGCGTTGGCCCAGTCAATCTAATCTTTGAATACACGTCCTAGACGTGCTGGCCGCCATTGATATGAATTTCGGCGCCATTGACGTAGGACGCGGTGTCCGTGCACAGCACGTAAATGATCTTCGCGACTTCATCGGGCGTGCCGAGTCGGTGCATCGGAATATTTTCGACGATTTTATCGGTTCCTGGAGAGAGCATCGACGTGTCGATTTCGCCAGGCGCGATGGCGTTGACGCGTACGCCGACTGCGCCGAAATCCGCGGCCATTTCCCGCGTCAACGACGCAAGCGCCGCCTTTGACGTTGCATAGGCGGCGCCGGCGAAAGGATGTACGCGCGAACCTGCGATCGAGGTCACGTTAACGACCGAGCCTTTCGCCGCCTTTAATTCGTCAAGCAATCCGCGCGCCAGCATGATCGGAGCGAAGAAATTCACTTGAAAAACGTGCTGCCAATCTTGGTGCGACGTCTCGATTGAACCAAGCCGCTTGCCGCCCTCAGCTTTAGGAGAAATCGCA
This sequence comes from Xanthobacteraceae bacterium, assembly GCA_049286035.1. Taxonomy (GTDB): domain Bacteria; phylum Pseudomonadota; class Alphaproteobacteria; order Rhizobiales; family Xanthobacteraceae; genus BOG-931. The sequence goes on along the minus strand of JBAQBC010000065.1, from coordinate 23,822 downwards.
GCGTTATTGACCAGCGCATGCAGTTCGCCATTAAGCCGCCGCTTGGTCTCGGTGATCGCTTGTTCGGTGTTTTCCGGATCCGACAGATCCACCTGGATATGGTCCTCGGGTCCGGCTTCCCACGGACAATTTTCCGGAAACGGATGCCGTGAACACGTGATCACGCGCCACCCGGCTGCCGCAAAGCGCTTGACCGTGGCGTGGCCAATGCCTCGGCTCGCCCCGGTGAGAAGGAGCGTACGTCGGGGCTGGTTCGTTGCCGGCATCTCAGATGCTCATGGATATAGCCGCGTCTTGATCCACGGCGCAGTCGGACTTGCGCGTGTGAAGGCGACGCGATCATGCAATCGGAATGGCCGCTCCTGCCAGAATTCAATCTCCTGCGGAGCAACGCGATAGCCTACCCAGTGTGGCGGCCTGGGCACGGTACCCACGGTGAACTTCGCGGTAAAGCGAGCAACCGCTTTCTCGAATGCCAACCGGCTTTCGAGCGCGGCGGATTGTTTGCTGGCCCAAGCGCCGATCTGCGCCATCCGCGAGCGCGAAGCAAAATAGTCGTCGGCCTCGGCAGGGGAGACCGTTTCCACTTGGCCGCGCACGCGCACCTGACGCTGTAGCGATTTCCAATAAAAGGTCAGCGCGGCCTTCGGTGCGGCGGCAAGTTCGTGCCCTTTGATGCTCTCTGCGTTGGTGTAGAAGACGAATCCGCGCTCGTCGAAACGCTTCAGCAGCACCATCCGCACATTGGGAAGACCCTGGGTATCGACCGTCGCGAGCGCCATGGCGTCGGGATTAATCGGCTCCGATTGCTTGGCGTCGGCGAACCACGCCGCAAACAGACGCAGCGGCTCCTCCACTTCGGTGAAGTCACCGCCCGTTAACCCTGCCGGGTGTTTTATAGGCGCCGCGTCGGACATCGTTCGGAGTACCCAAAGTGCTCGTGTGGGACGGCCGGGAGTGGTGCCGCCGGCATTTATATAATGATAATGGAACCGCGGCGCTGCGCCTATGCCGGTTGCTGTGGCGGGCGCGCCAAATTCCAGTGAAGCCCATCGCCGCCATCCTGTCGCTGATGGCGGTGTCCGGCTGTTCGTACCAGCTTGCTTCGCTCGTCTCGACCGGCGAGAGCGGGCCGCAGGTGACCGGAACGATAAATCCGCCGGCCAATGCGCCCTCGAGCACGCCGACCAAAAGCTCCTCCCAAGCCGAGCTTGATCTCGCCTATGCGCGTGCGGTCGCCGCGGAAGCGCTGTCGCGCGGCAGCCGGGACGACGCGAGCCTGCCGTGGCAAAATCCACACAGTGGCGCCCGCGGCAATATCACCCCCTTGGCGACGTCCTACTCGGAAGCGGGCATGGCCTGCCGTGACTTCATCGCCAGCTACAGGCACGGCGAGTCGCAGGACTGGCTCGAAGGGGCTGCCTGCCGCACCACCAGCGGCGCATGGGAGGTAAGGCGGCTAAAACCGCTGAAATCCAGCTGACCGCGCTATCATCGCTTGCGCCGGCCGATTCGCTTGCATTGCAGGGCACGTCTTTTATTCCCACATTGAAGTGGCCAGCCGGGGCGGGCCGGGGGCAGGCCCGAAATTATAGCGCGGAGCTGCCAGGGGATGCGTGATCCCTACGAAGTCTTGGGTGTGGATCGCAAGGCGAATGCAGGCGAGATCAAAACCGCCTACCGCCGGCTCGCAAAAAAACTGCATCCCGACGCCAACAAGAACGATCCCAAAGCGGCCTCCCGTTTCGCCGAGCTGAGCGCTGCGCACGAACTACTGGGCGACGAGGACAAGCGTAAGGCGTTCGATCGCGGCGAGATCGATGTCGAGGGGAAACCCCGTTTCCGCGGCTTTGAAGGTTTCGGCGGAGGCGCTGGGCCTGGAGCAGGCTATGGCGGTTTTGGTCCCGACGCGAACTTCGAATCCTTCAATTTCGGCCCGGAGGGCTTTACTCGCACGACGCGGCGAGGCCGGGGCGGCGGCTTTGGCGGTTTCGAAGATGTTCTCAAAGAGGCTTTCGGTCAGATGGGCCGCGGCGGGCGGACCGGCGCGCGGTCCAATTTCGAGGCAGAGGATTTCGGCGTCGGTGCCGATGTGCATGCGTCGCTCACCGTCACACTGCCGGACGCAGCGCGCGGCGTGACCCAGCGCTTGCGGCTACCGACAGGCAAGGACGTTGATGTCAAGATTCCGGCCGGGATCACCAATGGTCAGCAGATCAGGTTGAAGGGCCAGGGGATGGCTGGTCAAGCCGGCGCCGGCGATGTTCTCATTACCGTCTCGATTGCGCCGCATCCGGTGTTCGCGCTCGATGGCGCCGACATCCGGATCGATTTGTCGATCACGCTATATGAGGCTGTGCTTGGCGCAAAAGTACGTGTGCCGACGCTCGACCGGCCGGTCGAGATTACAATTCCGGCATGGACTTCGAGCGGGCGTACTTTCCGCCTCAAGGGCAAAGGCTTTCCCGCCAAGACCGGTCGCGGCGATCTCCTTGCCACAGTCCGGATTGTGCTGCCGGACGGCACCGACAGTGAACTCGAAGCGCTGATGAAAAAGTGGCAGAGCGGAAAGAGCTATGATCCCCGGAAAGATCTGTGACGGGCGCAATAGCGCCGCGCCTTGCAAACCAGGACAGCGCTGACGATCAGCCCTGCGGCGCGGTCCGGCGATCGATCTGATCGTAGGCGGCTTGCGCGATTTCTCGCAACTTCCCGGTTTCCATCGGCCCGCTCAACACGTAAGCCAAATTGCGGTCGACCCAATAATAGGCGGCGTTTTGACCGCCGGTCGTGTAACGCAATGCCGTCTCGCTGTCACTAACGCGCCCACAGTAAAGCGTGAAGCGCTCGCCCGAGGGGTTCTCATACATGAAAAACGCCGATGGGCCGGTCGGGCCCGGAAGCAGACGGCCGCCAACAAGCTTTAACCCCTGCTTGTCGAGTTCGGGCGGGTTGAGCGGCGAGCCAACTCTTTTTGAGAGCCACTGCACCAGGTGCGGGCGCTCATCGCCGGGAACTTCGACGGGATGGCGGACTTCGACGGTGTAAAGCCGATACGCAACGAGCGCGTCATTGGTGAAGCGGACCAGATCGGACGACTTCTCGGTTTCCATTCCATGCACGGTCCAGCCAGCAGCCGCTCCGATCAGGAATGCTGCCAAGCTCGCCGCCACGGCGGCAAGCGCGCCAAAGCGGCGGCGGGCCAGGCGATCGAGGTTAAAGCGCGGCGGCGGCGTTTCGTATTCCAGGTGGCCGTAACGATGGCAAAGAAGCTCTGCCTGCTTGCGCCAGGCGGCAATCCGCGCAGCATCATCGGGATGTGTTGAAAGCCATGCCTCGACAACGCCGCGCCGATCGGCAGGCAGCTCGTTATCGACATAGGCATTGAGCTCTTCTTCGCTTACATGATCTCGGTCGTTCATCGTTTTATCTCATCGTTATTTTACGCGGCGCAGCGCCGGGCGCTCGCCATCCAAATAGGCCTTAATTTCATTGCGGGCGCGGGCGAGGCGCGACATCACGGTGCCGATCGGCACGCCCTGAACTTCGGAAACCTCGCGGTAGGTAAGGCTTTCGAGCACCACGAGGAGTAAAGCGGATCGCTGTTCTTCCGTGAGCATTTCGAGCGCACGAACGATATCTCGCCCGCCGGAATCCGGACCGCTGGCAGTCGCGTCCGTGTCTTTGATCGGCGAGACCACAGGGCGCCGCGCCAGGGTACGAAGGCGGTTACGATTAAGATTGGTCAGGATAGTATAGAGCCAGGCGCGCATATCTCCGCCATGAAACAAGTGTTCGGAACGGAGCGCCCGGACCAGCGTGTCCTGCACGATATCGTCCGCGATTTCAGCGTCACGGGTCAGTGCGCGCGCGTAGCGCCGCAGCGCCGGAATTGCCGCCTCGATCCGCTCGCGAAACTCACTCAAGCATTGGTCCTCCTTTGAATCATCTCGTAGTTTACACCGCGCCAATGCACTTTTGCCCAGCGGCATATTCAAAAAACACCACTAAATGCCGTCTATTCCGCATTCCGGCCTGCGCTTGATGGTCCAACTACCCTATGCCATAGGAGGCGAAGGCTAGAAATCGGGTCTTGGTGCGGGGAATGCCGGAAAATTCAGCCCTCATGCACGGCAAACGCGGCCTGATCATGGGGGTCGCCAATAGCAGGTCGCTTGCCTGGGGGATTGCAAAAGCGTGCCGCGGCCATGGCGCTGATCTTGCGTTTACGTATCAGGGTGACGCGCTGAAAAAGCGCGTCGAGCCGCTGGCCCACGAAGTCGGCGGTATTGTCGTCGGCGACTGCGACGTAACGGAACCGAAGACGATCGATGCTGCCTTCGCTGCCGTACAGTCCGCGTGGGGCAGCATCGATTTTTTGGTCCATGCCATCGCATTTTCCGACAAGGATCAGCTCGACGGGCGATACATCGAAACCACGGCCGAGAATTTCACCAAGACACTATTGATCAGTTGCTATTCATTCACCGCAATCGCCCAGCGTGCGGAAAAATTGATGCCCAATGGCGGCTCAATGTTGACATTGACCTATTACGGGTCGGAGAAATGGATGCCGCATTACAATGTGATGGGAGTAGCCAAGGCCGCGCTTGAGGCCTCGGTTTATTACCTCGCGGCAGATCTCGGCGTTAAAAATATTCGGGTCAACGCCATTTCCTCAGGGCCAATCAAGACTCTCGCCGCCTCCGGGATCGGCGATTTCCGCTACATCCTCAAATGGAATGAGCACAACGCTCCGCTTCGCCGCAGCGTCACGATTGAGGAGGTCGGCGAGGCCGGCGCATATCTTCTTTCAGACATGTCGCGCGGGGTGACAGGAGAAATCCATCATGTCGATGCCGGTTACCATATCGTCGGCATGAAGCACCCGGACGCGCCAGACATTGCGGTTGGCAAAGAATAACGCACGCGTCGTTTTCTACTTGCTTGCGCATGGATGCGGGCGCTCGTGAAAGCAAAACGAGTATGCCAGTCCTCTATTACGTTCGACACGGCGAAACGGATTTAAATAGCCAGGGACGGCTGCAGGGCCGCCGCGACACCGTTCTGAATGCGCATGGCCGCCGGCAGGCTGCGGAGTGCGGAGTTCTGCTGCGCGATCTGTTCGCACGCGATCACAGGCAGCCGCAAGAATTCAAATATATTTCAAGCCCGCTCAAGCGCGCGCGCGAAACGATGGAGATCCTACGCGCCACGCTTGGTCTTGAAGCGCACGATTACGAAGCCGATGCAAGATTGGTTGAAATCGCCTATGGCGAATGGGAGGGCTTGACACTGACGGAGATCGAGGCGCGAAACGGTGCCGTCTTGACACGGCGCGAACGCGACAAGTGGGATTTTGCCCCACCCGGCGGGGAAAGCTACCGCCAGCTCGCTGATCGGATTGGCGCTTGGTATCGCTCGCTGACGTCTGACACCGTGGTCGCCGCGCATGGTGGCGGTGTGCGTGCGCTGATGGCGCTTTTGAAGATACTGCCGGAGGAGCAGGCGTCGCATGCGCCGATCGAACAGGGCGTCGTTTATGTTTTTGCGGATGGCAAGATGTCGCGCTACGCTTGAGTGGATCAAATAGTTGGTCTGCAAAACAAAAGCGGCCGAACACCGTTCAGCCGCTTGGCGAGATCAGTGACCCCGCGAAATCTGAAGGTCGTACAGGCGCGGCCCCAATACGAGGCGTGCGCCTCCATCTCACGTCTTCGATTTCTTCTTCTTGTTCTTCTTCTTCGCCATGGTTCTCTTCCTTGGTGTTGGTGTGAACTTCGGCAGGGTTGGTTCAAGTCGCGGGTTTGATCGCTCTTGATCTGTCCCTGGCCCTCGCCCCCTTACCAAGAGGAAGAATGACATAGAGCGAGTTCCCACTGCAATCACAAAACGCAAATAGTGCTTATTTTTCTATAACTTAACAGCCGTTCAGCTTGCGATTAATCAGCGTTCAGCGAGATGAATGAGGCATGAACGGCAGGTCATAGCGGATTGGCTGAGCTGCCCATTTCGCTGACGAAATCGTGCGGTGACGAGAAACGCGGCAAGATCATTCGCGGTGGTCCGGCTGCCTGACGGGCGACGCGCGCGTTTGACCCGGCAGAACGTGCGGGCTACGAAGCCGCGAAAGCTTCAGCGTATTTTCATCGTCAGCTACTTAACGTCATAGCCGCGTCATGTCGTTCAATACGTTCGGGCATCTATTTCGCGTCACGACCTTCGGCGAGAGCCACGGGCCAGCCATTGGCTGTGTGGTTGACGGCTGTCCGCCGCGTATTCCGCTCACCGAGGCGGACATTCAACCCTATCTCGATCGCCGGCGGCCGGGTCAGTCGCGCTACACGACGCAGCGGCAGGAGCCAGACGCGGTCAAGATCCTGTCTGGCGTCTTTGTCGACGAGGCGAGCGGAAAACAAGTCACGACCGGCACGTCGATCGCGCTTCTGATCGATAACGTCGATCAGCGCTCGAAAGATTATTCGGATATCAAGGACAAATACCGGCCTGGCCACGCCGACTACACTTATGATGTAAAATACGGCTTGCGCGATTATCGCGGCGGCGGCCGCCAATCGGCGCGGGAGACCGCGATGCGAGTCGCCGCCGGCGCAATCGCGCGCAAAATCGTACCTGGCATGAAGGTACGCGGCGCGCTCGTGCAAATGGGGCCGCATCGGGTGGATCGCGCGCACTGGGATTGGGACGAGATCGAACGCAATCCGTTCTTTTGTCCGGATGCCAAAACAGCAGCGATGCTTGGCGATTACCTCGACGGTCTGCGCAAGCGTGGGTCCTCGATCGGCGCCGTCATTGAAATTGTCGCCGAGGGCGTGCCTGCCGGATTGGGCGCGCCGATTTACGGCAAACTGGACAGCGACCTGGCCGGTGCCCTGATGGGAATCAATGCCGTCAAGGGTGTGGAGATTGGTGCGGGCTTTGGCGCAGCCGAACTTACCGGCGAGCAGAATGGCGATGAGATGCGCATGGGGAATGACGGCAAGCCCCGGTTTCTCTCCAATAATGCTGGCGGCATCCTTGGCGGTATTTCCACCGGGCAACCGGTGGTTGCTCGTTTTGCTGTCAAGCCGACATCTTCCATTCTTATTCCGCGACGCACCGTCGATCGTTACGGACGCGAGACCGACATCTCAACGGTTGGCCGGCATGATCCGTGCGTCGGCATTCGTGCGGTACCGGTCGGAGAAGCGATGGTGGCTTGCGTGATCGCGGATCATTATTTGCGTCAACGCGGGCAGGTCGGTGAAGCTCCCGCCTGGCCATTGCCGGCGCCGGCGCGCTGAATATCCGCAACGCGATTGATAAGCTTTGCTGCTATCATGCGGCAGACGTGCGGGCAGTGATCGGGAAAGCAGCAAAGAAAATGAACGACGCGCATCAACGCATCCGAGCGGCGATAGCCGCCTTTGCGCGGGGCGAGCTCATCATCGTCGCCGACGACGACGATCGCGAGAACGAGGGCGATCTGTTCGTGGCGGCAAGCTTGTGCACACCGGAGAAGATGGCGTTCATCATTCGTCACACCTCCGGGATCGTCTGCGCTCCGCTTGCGCCGGAGGAGGCGCGGCGGCTCCATCTCGACCCGATGGTGGCGCTCAATGACGCGCCGCTCGGCACCGCTTTCACCGTATCGGTGGACGTGCGCCACGGCCTCACTACAGGAATTTCCGCCGAGGAACGCACCAATACGGTGCGCGCGCTGGCAAACGGCAATTTCGGTCCGTCTGATTTCGTGCGCCCTGGCCACGTCTTTCCTCTAGTGGCGAAAGAAGGCGGCGTGCTGATGCGGTCCGGTCACACCGAAGCTTGTGTCGATTTATGCCGGCTCGCAGGCGTTCCGCCGGTCGGGGTTCTGGCCGAGCTGATGAACGACGATGGGACTGTGATGCGGGGCGCGGAGCTTGCCGACCTTGCGCAGCGGCAGAAGCTCCAGCGCATCACCATCGCCGAACTAATCGCCTACCGGCAAGCACGCGACAAATTGATCGAGCGTGTCGGCGAGTTTCCGGTCGAATCCGAGATCGGCACATTGACGGGTTATGCTTTTCTGACACCGTTCGATCAGGTCCACCACATGGCTTTCGTTCATGGCCGGATCGGTGACGGCAAGAGCATGCTCACCCGGCTGCATCGCGCCAACATCATCTCCGACGTGTTCGGCGGCGCCAAACTAATTCATCAAGCGCTGGCGCGTTTTAAAGCCGAGGGCAGGGGGGTACTGGTTTTGTTGCGCGACGGCACGGCCGGCGTGCCGGTGATATCGATTCCCAAATCCGGGGAAAGCCTGTCCGGCGAGGCGCGCACGCGCCAGTGGCGCGAGGTCGGACTGGGCGCCCAGATCCTCAAGGATCTTGGCGTCAGTTCGATCAGGCTTATTACCTCATCGAGACCGACTACTTATGTCGGCTTGTCGGGCTTCGGCATTGAAATCGTCGGCACCGAGCCGACAGACGCGTGAGTGGCTCGTCGCTCGCTGTTTCGGCTGCATCAATCCATTTCAGCTCATGGCCGCAGCACGTTTCGGAAATAGTTGCGGCCGCAGCTTGGGATGGCACCCCATCATCTTGGGCGCATAGGGCGTTTCGGCGCCGAGCTCCTCGGCTGCGTGCCATGCCCAGCGCGGATCCCACATCGCGCCTCGGGCCAGACAGATCATGTCGGCCTTACCGGACGCCACGATATCTTCGGCTTGCTGATAGCCGGCGATCAGCCCGACCGTCATCGTGGTGATGCCGCTTTCCTTTTTCACTTTTTCCGCGAAGGGCGCCTGATAGCCCGGCGCCAACGGAATCTTCTGCCGTGGATCGAGTCCGCCGGTTGAAACGTCCATATAGTCCATCCCGCGCTTTTTCAGTTCTTTCGCAAGGATGACCGCTTCTTCAGGCATCCAGCCGCCGTCCACCCAATCCGTCGCCGAAACACGCATCCCGATCGGCTTTGTTTCGGGAAATACCTTGCGAACCGCTTCGAATACTTCGACGGGAAAGCGGATGCGGTTCTCGGTCGAGCCGCCATATTCGTCGCTGCGTCGGTTGGAAATCGGCGACATGAATTGATGCAGGAGATAACCATGGCCACCGTGCAGCTCAATCACGTCGTAACCGATGCGATCAACGCGCTTCGCGGCGGCGGCGAATTCTCCAATACAACGCGCGATGTCTTCCTTAGTCATGGCGTGCGGCACGGGCCAGCCGGTGTCGTAGGGGAGGGCTGACGGCGCCTCGGGAGTCCAACCGCCTTCCGCCTCGCTCAGGATGGGCTTGCCGCCTGCTGCGGGCGGCGTGGTCGGCCCTTTTCGTCCGGCATGGGCAAGCTGGACGCCCAGCTTGGCGACGCCGTAAGTCCGGCAAAAGTCATGGACGCGCTTGAGCGCCGCCTCGTTCTCGTCGGACCACAGGCCTGCGCATTTCGGCGAAATGCGGCCGCGCGAATTGACATTGGTCATCTCGCACATCACGAGTCCCGCGCATCCCAGGGAAAAGCTGCCGAGGTGCATCAAATGCCAATCGTTGGCAGAGCCGTTATTGGAATTGTACTGGCACATCGGCGACACCACGACGCGGTTAGGCAAGGTGAGCCCGCGCAGCGTTATGGGCGAGAAGAGGACGCTAGCCATTTTCAGATCCTTTTGGGTGACGGGACGAGTTGGGCGGCGCTGGCAATATCATGAAGCGAGGGCAGGCGCTACTTCTGCAACCGCGCTACGATCTCGACATGCGCCGAATAGCGAAATTGATCGATGGGAATGACCGATAACAGCCGATAGCCGCCATCGAGCAGATGCCGTATATCGCGTGCGAATGTGGCGGGACTGCACGATACCGCCACGACAGTCGGAACGCGACTGGCGGCGATCTCACGTGACTGCGCCTGAGCGCCTTGGCGGGGCGGATCGAAAACAACGGCATCGAAACCACTAAACTCCGCTGCGCTTAATGGCGCCTTGAACAGATTGCGACGCTCGGCGTGGAGCGGTTTGAGGCCGCCGGCGCCTGTCGCGGCGCGTTCGAGTGCAGCGATTGCAGGCGCGTCGTCATCGAACGCAAACACGCGCGCGTGGGCGGCAAGCCGTAAGGCAAACGTTCCGACCCCCGCGAACAGGTCGGCGATCTGATCAGCCCCGGTACAGAAACCGGCAACAAGGCGCGACAATACGGCTTCTCCCTGGGCGGTTGCTTGCAAGAAAGCGCCCGGTGGGAGTGGCACGATTGCACCGCCCATGCGCAAGGACGGTGTCCGCATCTGCGCAATCAGCTCGCCATGGCGGGTCAGGCGCGCAAAATTGTACCGCTGCGCCACGCCCGCCAGTGTCGCCATGGTCGTCGCGGTCAGCGCACCCGAACCGCGGACGTCCACGTCGAGCCCTTGATCCGTTGCCGTAAACTGAATGTCCAGCGGCTTACGAGCGACATCGAGCAATTCGGCAATGGTCCAGGCGGCTTTCAGTGCGCCGTCGAGACCTGTTGCCAGAATCGGACACCGATCGATCGGCACGATGTGGTGCGCGCGCGCCGCTGAATACCCGACTTGCAGTACTCCGTGACCGCCGCGCCGCGCGTGAAAGACGACGCGGCGGCGGCCATCGCCATGCGCGTCCATCAGCGGAGCGACGGCTATGTCGATGCCGGCTTGACGCAAGGGGGTGACGACTAAGTCGCGCTTCCAGCTCCGATAGGAATCCTCGGTCAAATGCTGCACCGCGCAGCCACCGCAAATTCCGAAATGTCGGCAGATTGGTTCAATTCGCAGTGCGCTCGATCGCTGCACATTCACAAGACGCCGGCGGTCGGGGTAACCTGGCACGGCATCCACTTCGACGGTTTCGCCCGGCAGGGTCCCCGGGATGTAAATCGGTCCCTCGGAGCTGTCGGCTATTCCGTCGCCGTGCTGGCCGAGGCGGTTGATCAGAATCCGCTCAACCACGCTGGGCCTCGATAAAGAATTCGCGGTTGCCATCGCCGCCAAATATTGGCGAAGGAATGGGATCACCGACGCGCCAATCCAAGTCCGTAAGGAATCGGGCGATGTCATCGCAGACCGCGACTTGAACGGCGGCATCGCGCACGATGCCTTTCTTGACATGGCGGCGACCCGCCTCAAACTGCGGCTTGATCAGGGCAAGGAGCGTCGCGGACGGTTTCAACAAACCGCTGACATGCGGCAGTACGCGCTTAAGCGAAATGAAGCTGACATCGATCGTAGCAAGATCCGGGGGCTCCGGCAAAAGCGAAGGACCGAGATTGCGGATGTCAGTCTGTTCGATTGATGTCACCTGTTCGCAGTTAAGTAAACGTGCGTGAAGCTGGCGGCGGCCGACATCCACGGCATAGACGTGCCGTGCTCCGCGCGCGAGGAGGACTTCGGTAAAACCGCCGGTGGACGATCCGACGTCGAGGCAGACCCGACCGGCGACATCGAGCGAAAAACTCTCGAGCGCCGCGGCGAGTTTCACCCCGCCGCGCGACACGTACGGATGTGCAGGGTCCGCGGCGATCACCGCGGCAGATGAAATTTGGTCGGACGGCTTGCGAACGAGGCTGCCATCCGCTGTCACCTGTCCGGCGGCGATCGCGGCTTGCGCACGCGCGCGGCTCTCGAACACGCCGCGCGCGACCAAAAGGCGATCGGCGCGATCTCGCTTGACCATGGCTATCCTGGCGCCCACACGCTCCGCGAAAGCAGTGGAGCGATGGACGTGCGGCAACACTATAGCGGTTCGACTGAACCCCTGCTCACCGCGCAAATAACCGGTCTCGCAGGGTCGCGTTAGGCGAGTTTGATCACCTCGCCCTGGACATTTTGGCCCAGCGCCTGGAAAGCCTTGGCGACAATGCCTTTAGCGTCGAGCCCCGCTTTCGCATACATGGCGTTCGGGCTGTCCTGGTCGACGAAGACATCAGGTAGGACCATCGAGCGAACTTTGAGACCCCGGTCGAGGACGCCATGCTCGGCAAGCGCCTGCATCACAAACCCGGCGAAGCCGCCGATCGATCCCTCCTCGATGGTGAGGAGCACTTCGTGTTCGCGCGCCAGCCGAAGCAGCAGATCGACGTCGAGGGGTTTGGCGAACCGCGCATCGGCCACCGTGGTGGAGAGACCGTAGGTCGCAAGCTCGTCGGCAGCCTTCAGGCACTCGGCAAGCCGGGCGCCGAACGAGAACAGCGCGACCTTGCTGCCTTCGCGAATGATCCGGCCCTTGCCGATTTCGAGCGGCTTGCCCTCTGCCGGAAGCGGTACGCCCATGCCTTCGCCGCGGGGATAGCGCAAGGCCGACGGACGATCATCGATCGCGACTGCAGTCGACACCATATGCACCAGCTCGGCTTCGTCGGCGGCCGCCATCAGCACGAAGCCAGGCAAGCAACCGAGATAAGCGACATCGAACGCGCCGGCATGCGTTGGGCCGTCGGCGCCGACCAGTCCGGCGCGATCCATACAGAACCGCACCGGCAGGCGCTGAATTGCGACGTCGTGCACGACCTGATCGTAAGCGCGCTGCAGGAAGGTCGAATAAATTGTTGCGAATGGCTTGAAGCCTTCGGTGGCGAGACCCGCGGCGAACGTTACCCCGTGCTGTTCCGCGATGCCGACATCGAACGTCCGGTTCGGAAATTCCTTTTGAAAGAGATCAAGTCCGGTGCCAGAAGGCATTGCCGCGGTTATGGCAACGATCTTCTCGTCCTTGCGTGCTTCCTTGATCAGGCTTTCGGCATAGACCTTGGTATATTGCGGCGCCGCCGTCTTTGATTTTTGCTGGGCGCCGGTGGCGACGTCGAACTTCACGACGCCGTGGTATTTGTCCGCCGATTTTTCCGCCGGCTCGTAACCTTTGCCTTTCTGCGTCACGACATGGACGAGTATCGGCCCATTCTTCATATCGCGGACGTTCTTCAGAACCGGCAGCAGGTGGTCAATATTGTGACCGTCGATCGGTCCGACATAGAAGAAGCCGAGCTCGTCGAACAGCGTACCGCCAGTGACCAGGCCGCGAGCATATTCCTCCAGCGCCAAGGCGCGCTGCTGCAGCATCTTGGTCGGCAATCGCTTGGCGATCTGATGGAAAGTCTTGCGCAGCCGATGGTAGCCGCGACCTGAAACCCGGCGGGCGAGATAGGCGGAGAGCGCGCCAACCGGCGGCGCGATCGACATGTCGTTGTCATTGAGCACCACGATCAGCCGGGAATTCATGGCACCGGCATTATTCATCGCCTCGTAGGCCATGCCGGCCGACATTGCGCCGTCGCCGATGACAGCAATGACGTCGTTCTGTTTGTTTTGCAGATCGCGCGCGACGGCCATGCCGAGACTGGCGGAAATCGAGGTCGAGGAATGCGCTGCACCGAAGGGGTCGTATTCGCTTTCGGCGCGCTTGGTGAAACCGGACAAGCCGCCGCCTTGCCGAAGCGTACGGATGCGGTCACGGCGGTCGGTGAGAATCTTGTGCGGATAGGCTTGATGCCCGACATCCCAGACCAGCCGGTCGGTCGGCGTGTTGAACACATAATGCAAGGCCACGGTCAGTTCGATGACGCCAAGGCCGGCGCCGAGATGACCGCCGGTCACGGCGACCGCATCGATCGTTTCTCGGCGCAACTCGTCGGCAACCTGCCGCAACTGACTGAGTTCGAGGCGCCGAAGGTCTTCGGGGGTCTTAATTTGGTCGAGCAATGGGGTCTTTGACGAAACCGTCACGCTACGCTCCTTCTTCAGACCAATGTATTTTGAGGCCGAGGCCGTTTATGGAGACTTGCTATTGAGACTTGGCGGAAGCTCTATGATGACAAACAGATTTTAGCCTCCTACACCATTCTACGTCGGGAACGCAATTGAAACGCTCTATTTGGCGCCCGATGGTGCCCAAGGAACTGCTAGGCTTTCCAGAGGCTTATATCTAAAGTCGTCGTTATCCCGATAACCCGGAGGTCGATATTCGGTTCGACGCCCATTCGACGAAACCTATGTAGCGCTGAGCGTTTTGCCAGGGTAGTGCATGCTTTTTCGCAGAGGCATTTTGGCACCATAAGGCCCGGCACAGCGCGAATTGAGGCACCGTGGCCCTCGATTTATACCGCAAGAAACGGAAATTCGGCGTCACTGCCGAGCCGCGTGGCCGCAAAGGCCGGCGCGGCGGCAATCGCTATGTCATCCAGAAACACGTGGCGCGGCGGCTGCATTACGATCTACGTCTCGAACTCGACGGTGTCATGAAAAGCTGGGCGGTGACGCGCGGGCCGAGCCTGGATCCCGGCGAAAAACGGCTTGCGGTGCACGTCGAGGATCACCCGATCGAATACAATTCTTTCGAAGGCACCATTCCGCAGGGCGAGTACGGTGGCGGCACGGTGATGATCTGGGATCGGGGGCGATGGATTCCCGAAGGCGATCCACACAAGGGCTATGCCAAGGGGCATCTCGATTTCCTGCTTGAGGGCAAAAAGCTTCACGGCCGCTGGCACTTGGTACGAATGCGCGGCCGCGATCGTGACCGCCACGAGAATTGGCTCTTGATCAAGGGTAGGGATGACGAAGCGCGCAACGGGCGTGGGGGCGACATCTTGGAACAGCAGCCGCTTTCGGTCGCTTCCGGTCGTTCGATGGATGAGATCGCGGCCGGCAAGGGCAAAAAGCGAATCTGGCACAGTAACCGCAGCGCTAACCGGAGCGCTGATCGAAGTACGGCAAAGGCGAGACCGCAGACCCAGCGCGAATTTCGCGCCGAGCTGCAAGCGCAGTCGAGATCGCGGTTGAAAACTAGCGGCGGGCCGACGGCTTCCCCCAAGCCTACAGCTAAAAGAAACAAGTCTGCAGCTAAAAGAAAATCGACGGCGAAGGCGGCGATGCCCGTTGCGGCGCGACGCAGCGCCGATCCGGTGCGCTCGAATCGGCGCCGCGGCGGACTTCCTGATTTCGTACCTCCCAGCCTCGCCACGCTGCACCACGCCCCCCCGGACGGAGCGGGCTGGGTTCACGAAATCAAATTCGACGGCTACCGCATCGAGGCGCGGCTCGATCACGGCAAGGTGCGTTTGCTCACGCGAAAGCAGCTGGACTGGACGCATCGGTTCGAACGCATTGCCACAGCGGTCGCCGCCCTTCCGGCACAGACGGCGCTGCTCGACGGCGAATTGGTGGTCGAGGGCGAAAACGGTATTTCCAGTTTTTCGCTGCTGCAAACCGACTTGAAAGACGGTCGCGAGAATCGATTTGTCTACTGGATTTTTGATTTGTTGCACCTGGACGGTCAGGATTTCACCAACGAGCCGCTGACGGCGCGCAAGGCGGCGTTGCGCCGACTTCTGAGAGGCCAGCCCCGAAACGGTCCGCTTCGCTACACGGAAGACTTCGAAGAACGAGGATCGGCGATTTTCACGCATGCATGCGAGCTGGGACTTGAGGGCATTGTTTCGAAATTGCGCGACGCGCCCTACCACTCCGGACGATCAGAAAGCTTCATCAAAACTAAATGTCACAATGCGCAGGAATTCGTCGTGATAGGATTTACGCCTTCGACCGCCATGCCGAACGCGGTGGGCGCGCTGGCGGTCGCGTTTTACGACAATGGCAAGCTTCGCTATGCCGGCCGGGTCGGCACCGGCTACACGCATCAGACGGCGCGAGATTTGTGGAAACGGCTCAACGCGTTGCGCACCGATCGCCCCGCGCTCGATCTGCCGAAGGACGAGCGGCGCAAGAATGTGATCTGGGTCAAGCCGGAATTGGTCATTGAGACAGAATTCCGCGGCATCACCCATGACGGTCTGTTACGTCAGGCCTCCTACAAAGGGTTACGTGAAGATAAGCCGGCAAACGAAGTGGTGCGCGAGAGACCCGCTGAGCAGGCCATGCCGGCTAAACAGCGGGTGACGCGCAAATCCGCCGACCGAAAGCCGGCACAACGCGAAGCGAAGCGGTCCCCGCCGTCGGCGCCAGCGCGTGCAAGCGGCGGCAGGGGACATGTCGAGGTCGCAGACGTTCATTTGACCCATCCGGATCGTGTGTATTGGGCCGATGTCGGGGTCACCAAGGAAGCTCTGGCGGCCTATTACGTCGACGTCTGGAAATTGATGGCGCCGCATTTGGTCGATCGGCCGCTCGCCATCGTCCGCTGTCCGGACGGCATTGCTGGCGAATGTTTCTTTCAGAAACATATCGCTGCCAATATCAAAGGGTCGCCGCTGCGCCATGTCGTCGAGTCCAAAGAGCACGACGTGATCGCGGTGGAAAAGCTAAGCGACCTTATCGAACTCGCGCAGTTCGGCGCCTTGGAAATTCACGTCCGCGGCTCACGATTGGGCCGCCTGGAACTTTGCGATCGGATTGTCTTCGACCTCGATCCCGACGAAAGCGTCAGCTGGAAGGAAATCGTCGCCGCCGCGCAGGAAACGCGCGACCGGCTCAAGGCGCATGAGCTGCAAAGCTTCGCCAAGTTGTCCGGCGGCAAAGGCATCCATGTGGTTGTTCCGGTCACTGGCGCCGATTGGGACAGCACGAAAAGATTCACCGCGCGCATTACCGCGGCAATGGCGGCGGATTCGCCGCAGCGCTATCTCGCGAAAATGACCAAGTCGCTACGCAAGGGGAAGATT
The DNA here is from genome assembly GCA_049286035.1 of Xanthobacteraceae bacterium. Classification (GTDB taxonomy): domain Bacteria; phylum Pseudomonadota; class Alphaproteobacteria; order Rhizobiales; family Xanthobacteraceae; genus BOG-931. The sequence goes on along the minus strand of JBAQBC010000065.1, from coordinate 7,215 downwards.
TTCATCGATTATTTCCGCAATTCGCGGGAAGCGACCTCAGTCGCGGTCTACTCGACGCGCGCGCGCGCCGGCGCGCCGATCTCCATGCCGGTGACATGGGCGGCGCTCCCACGCACTACGGCCGGCAACCAGTTCACCATTCTCAACTCGAAAAAATATCTAAAGGCCGATCCGTGGGCCGAAATCGGCAAGGTCAAGCAGAAATTGCCGGGTTAGCTCTATGGTACTTTGACGAGGATCAAGCCGAGCGTGCCGATTGTGGACTAGCATGATCCCGATGACAAAATGTTTCGCGCAGTTACAGAACGGGTGTGAATTCGTCGCAACACGCCATAGTGGGTGTTGACCACCGATCAGGCGCGCCAGGAGCGACAAATGAAGCCAACGAAGCCCGCCTCGAAATTGTTGGTTGCGGTGTTACTGCTGATTGCCACTGCTTCTTATGCAGCAGCGCAAAGCTATCTGACCCACGCCGGTTGTTATGGTTTGAAAGGGAGGGGCTATTACGGAACGCCTTATGATGGCGGTCCTCAATTTGGCAGTGGCGGTGGCGACCAGTACGGATACGGTCCCGCCTATAGCTACGCCCGTCAAGCGCCGAGCTGTATTGACCTAGGGACAAGTCGAGTCGGCACACGGCGTAGTAAAACTGCGCACGGGAAATGAAATGCCAGCGAATCGCGGTCACGCGCTGCTTCTCGCACGTGCCGACTAAATTCGACGAGACGTCTGGTATAATTGTCGGCGGCTGAATAGTTATCGATAAGCGCCATGAACCGCAAACAACGGCGAGCCTTGAGGTACCGTGGCGCAGAGCTTTCGTCTCGCTTAACCGCTACTAGAGCGTCGACCGAGACACTTGATACACGCGCCGAAACGCACAGAATGCTCGGCGCTAGGCTGATGGCGCAGAGCAAAGCCAGCGAAGCCATTCACCATTTTGAGCACGTTGTGGCGCTCAAGCCCAATCTGCCCAGCGCATACGAGGACCTGGCCAGAGCCTGCCTTGCGGCGGGCCATCTCAAGTTGGCAATTGGGGCGGCCAGCCGGGCGCTTGCGTTACACGAGACAGCGCAGACCAAAATCCTGTTTGCTCAATGCGTCAGAGAGGCTCGGTTCACCGCAGACGATGGTCGAATTCGCAAGTTGATGCTACGCGCGCTCTCCGAACCTTGGGATCGGCCACGAGAGCTCGCCGCTGCCTGCATATGTCTGATAAAGATTGACACGGTCGTGAACGGCTTTATTGCGCGAGCCAATTCATCGTGGCCTGCACGCCAACCCGCTACCGAATTATTCGATTTGTCGATCGCTCTATCGCGCGACCAGCTTCTGTGCCGCTTGCTGGAGAGTAGCCCGATCACAGATGTCGGCCTCGAACGGCTTTTGACCAACGTGCGTCTGGCTATGCTGACGACCAGCACGGTGGACAATAGCTGTGACGAACGCTTGCTCGGCTTTTACTGCAGCGTGGCCCGACAATGCTTCATCAATCAATACGTTTTCTCGTTGATCGAAGTCGAAGCCGACCAGGCGCAGCGTTTACGAGCATCGCTCGAAAGGGCCTTGGCGATGGGAGATCCCTGTCCTGACCTTTGGCCCGCAATCGTCGGTGCTTATTTTCCACTTCACACTTTGTCGAAGGCGGAGGCGCTGCTTGACCGGTCCTGGCCTGCATGCGTAAGCGCGTTGCTTGTCCAGCAGGCCAAGGAACCGGCCGAAGAACGCCGGATCGCATCAAGCATTCCAGTCCTGACAAGTATCGAAAGCGAAGTGTCGCGTGCAGTTCGCCAACAATATGAAGAAAGTCCGTACCCACGCTGGGTAAAGGCCGGACCACGGGGCCAACCCATAATTCTCAGTGGCCGTCAGCCCGAGCAAGCATTTGATGTCCTCTTTGCCGGCTGCGGGACGGGACTGTCCACCATCGAATTCGCTCGACAAACGCCTCTCGCGCGCGTTCTCGCCATTGACCTGAGTGTTGCAAGCCTTTGCTATGCCCAGCGCATGGCGCAAAGCTACCGCCTCACCAACATTGAATTTGGACAGGCCGACATTACGAAGCTAGGTGCGATTGGGCGAGAGTTCGATTACATCGACGCATCCGGCGTTCTGCATCATCTTGCCGATCCCTGGGAAGGCTGGCGGATATTACTGGAACTGTTACGTCCAGGCGGCATCATGCTGGTTGGCCTCTACAGCGAATTGGCCCGTCAGGGCGTTGTCGCAGCGCGCAGATTGATCGCCGATCGCGGCTACCGGCCGATTCCACAAGATATTCGGCATTGTCGTGAGGAAGTGATGGCGGCCGATGACGGATCGTTGCTGAAATCGGCGATCCTGTGGAATGATTTCTTTGCGATGAATGAATGTCGCGACCTCTTATTTCATGTGCAGGAGCATCACACCACATTGCGCGAGATCGAGTTGTTCCTGACAGCGGCCGGCGTGCAATTTGGCGGCTTCATACTCGACGCACTCACGATCCAGCGGTTTGCGACCCGGTTTCCTGAACCTGCGGCCATGACCAACCTCGATTGCTGGCAGGCCTTCGAAACTCAAGCACCTAGCACATTTGCTGCCATGTATCAGTTTTGGGTGCACAAGCCTGTCACGTGTTCAGAGGCAGGAACAGCAAATTGCTAAGCCGTCCTCTCACGACCCTCGCCGGATCCAATGTGCAGAGCCTCATTGCAATTCGCATTCCACTGAGCGAAAATATCCAATAGCGGGTCTATTGGAAAAGGATCAAGGCTTATGACCACCTTGAAGACTGAAGAGGAAGCGATCCTCACCTTCGACGTCTCCGATGAAGCGTTGGAGATCGCGGGTACTGACAAGACCAGCTTTACCTTTGGGGTTTGTACCTTGGATCAGCCTGGCTGTTTTCCGTCGGTGGACGGTCCGGCCGTGCATGGCAAGAACAATTAGACGAGCTGGCGGCGAATGGTTCGACACGAGCGCGCGGCGGTGCGTCCGTTTCCACGCCGGTGACATGGCAGGCGCTTCCGCGCACTACCGCCGGCAACCAGTTCACTGTCCTCTTCAAAAAACATTTGAATCCGATCCGTGGGCCGAGATCGGGAAACTGCCGAAATAGTTTATCGCTGTTGTTCGTCCGGCTCAGGCGAGGGTGGCGCCTGACGCGCGTAGCTATAGGCCGGACCGTAGCCATACTGGTCGCCTCCGGCCTCGCCATATTGCGGACCGGGTCCATAAGGCGTGCCATAATGGCCGTCTTTGACGAGTTTGGTGTCCTCTTGCTTTGCGACAGCTTCGGCAGCTGCGGCTTTGCTTTCCTGTTCTGCCGTGGGTGCGCCGCACTGCAGCCCGAACATGGCGCAATTCGTTCCCGCCGAACACGCACTCAAAGTGACAGCCAGCGCGGCGATCGCCAAAATTGGAGCTTTGTTGGCTATTAGGTCTGAATGCCGTTTAGTCATCTCGGCCCCGCTACTGGCCCATCCTGTGCGGTCCGCTTCAAGATGGGCCAACACAAGCAAACAGGTAACAAAAATTCGCGCACGTCAGGCAGCAAAAACGTGCGGAAATTTTCCGCGCCTTTGAGTTGTTTTTCGACACTGCCAGTTTGAATTTAGAACCGCCATTGTATGCCGGTCGAAACACCAACTATCGTCGTGCCGGTAAAACAGTTGGGCGCTGAAGTGGTTCCACCAGATGCAGAGCCACCCGCAAGGTCATTGGCATCATGACAGTCAGTGGTGACGCCGCGACCGCCGGCTCCCAGATCGTAATGAGCACTGGGCCCGTTAAACGTTGCCGCGATGTCGGTGTACCAGGTCAGGTTCTTGCTGAACATGTGCTTATAGGCGACCGTGACCATGTCGGCCTGGTTGTTGTTGGGAGCGAAGCAGCCGGCGTTGGTTGCTGTGCTCCCAGGCGAGGTCAGGGTGCAGTCGTTATGCTGACCAGGATCACCCGCCGCGTGGAACGCATGCGCCCAGCCGAGATGGACGCTGTCCGCGGGCGTGAGTTGCTGGCTTAAGAACGCCCAGGTTCCCCAGCGGGTTCGTTCGTTTTGAAACTCGAGGTCGGACGGCACATAGCGGGTCATGTGCTCGACAATGGCGCCGACGGTCGTGCCGGTGTTGAACTTGTAAATCGCGCCGATCTTGGCGGCATCCTCATCGGCAACGTCCTGGCTACACAGCTCGCTCGCGAGCGTTGAAAGCCCAGTATTCTGGCAGTTGCCAAATACATTAATAGCGGTGGGAGTGATGGCGAACATGCCTTGGATATCGCTTTGCCGGTTGACGGCATGGTGCCATTCGTAGGCGGCGGTGATGTAGAACGGGCCACTTGTATAACTCACATTCGCGCTGATGAGGTCGCTGAACGAACCGTCAGTGCAGAAAAAAGACCCCGGCGCTGGTGCGCCGCTGGTCGGATCGTTGTTGCCGGTGCAATCGGACTCGCCAGAGGCAATATTGTCGCTGACCCACGAGCGGTTCTGCCCCGGCGCGTACATGAAATTCCATTGCCAGCCGCCCATATTGGGCGACTCATACCAGATCGCATGGGAGGCGCGATAGCCAAACTCAACGCGGTTATCGCCGCCGGTATTGCCCATCACGACCCCGTAATCGCCCCACATGCCTGAAAACGGATTGAACGCCGCCGTTGCGGTCTTGTACGGGGTGTCCTCTTTGCCGATCTTGATGGCGCCGATCGCGGGGTTAGCCATACCGATGTAACTGTTGCGGCTGAACAGGGCGCCGTTGACCTGATTGCTCAGGTTGCTGTTCGACTGTCTGTTGCTCGGAAACGCGGAAACGTCGAATCCGGCTTCGAGCTGATAGACAAATCTCCAATCAGAATTGGGCAATCGCTGGAAGCCCCTAACGCCTAAGTAGGACAGATTGGTCGAGATGTCAGGCATCCAGCCGAAATTGCCGGTGGCAGTACAGAAGCCGCCGCCGTAACCGCAGTGCTGGTTGGCCGCACTGCCGGTGTAACCAGTGACAGTCTTTGAGGCGCCGTCGAACGACACGTCGATATTGCCGTAGCCGGTAATTTCGCCGCCCGGCGTTTCGAAGGTCAGCGGGTCTCCCGGCTTGTGCCGGAAGAACCACTCGTCCTTCTCGGTCCCTTTCACTGGCAGGTTGGCAACCTGGGTTTGTGTCTTTGCCGCGGTTGCCGAAGCTTGCGACGCACTGGCTTTGGCGGCAGCGGCTTGAGCTTGCGCTTCGCTCGCCTGTCTCTTGGCCGCCTGAGCGTTGGCGTCGCTCTGCTGCTGCTTGGACTCGAGGTCCTTTACCTTGGCCTGCAGCGCATCGATCTGCGCTTTAAGCACTCGAAGCTCGTCTGGCGAGACGCTTTGCGCGTTGGCAACCCCCGCTGCCCCAAACAGTGACGCTAACACATAAACGCTAACCCCCGCGCACAATCGCGCGCGCCGCGCCCCGTCACCCATTTGATCCCCCTTCACCCCAGATTCTTATTGAGGCCAAGTCTCTGCCGCTTTTTTGTCGTTCGCAATATTTCCGCCCACAGCCTGGTCACTGCAGACGCGAATACGACTCATTGTGACAATCCAGCAACACCGCTTGGACAATCCGGTCTTTAGTGCTGCGGCATCTCGAAGCGCTGTGGTTTGGAACGGGCGGCCCATAGGACGGGTTCACCCCAATTCGGGTCGACCAGAGGAGAGAGCAAATGAAGCGGAAATGCTTGCTCGCTGCCGTGTTGCTGATCGGCGCGGTTTCCACCGCGTCAGTGCAAACCTATTGGAGCAACGGCGATTATGGCCCGCGGGCGCAGGGCTATTACGGCACGCACTATGATGGGGGACCGCAATACGGCAGCGGCGGCGGTGATCAATACGGCTATGGCTCCGCCTACAGTTACGCCCGTCAGGCGTCCAGCCGGCCCCGCTACTAGGAGCGAGTTCGGCTGGACAGCCCTTAGTCCGAATTAGCTGTCGCGGGTTTTAGTCAGCCCTTCGCCATCATGCGTTGACGCAGTGGCTTAAGGACGAACAAGGCGAGCCCGACCACGACGAAGTTCATCACCGCGGTCACGACAAAAACCATGTGCCAGCTTCCGGTCGACGACTTCACGATGTTGGCGATCGGAACGAGGAAAGCCGAAGTCCCTTTTGCGGTATAGAGCAGGCTCAAGTTGACCGTTGCGAATTTGGACCCGAACGTATCGGTGCAGGTTGAGGGAAACAGACTGAAGATCTCTCCCCAGGTCAGGAAGATGAGGGCGGCGAAAAGCACAAACGCCCACGGCGCCGTGCCGAGCGTGCCCAACAGCCAATACGAAATGCCGCCGAGTCCGAACGCGATCGCCATCGTGTTTTCGCGCCCGATATTGTCGGATATCCATCCAAACAACGGCCGCGCCGCGCCATTGGCGAGATTGTCGATGATGAGTGCCGCGGTCAGGGTAGTTGCGCCCCAGAATACGATCTGATCGCCAACTTTGAAGTCACCTGCGATTGGCGCGATTTGCGCGGTGGCCATCAGCCCGGAGGCGGACACCATGACGAACATGAGATAGAGCAGCCAGAATATCGGGGAGAGCAGTACTTCCTTTGGCGAGAAGCTCCGCGCCGACTGCGCGACCTTGGGCGGCGGGGCAGCAGCCATTTCGCTGGGCTCGGGTCCACGCAAGAGCAAGGCGAGCACGAACACGACCGCCCCTTGCACGATTCCGAACCAGAGGAATGCGGTGTTATAGCCGTAATTGTCGATTACGTAACGAATGGGAATGACCGTTAATGCCGCGCCGGCGCCATATCCCGCTGCGGTAAGACCGACGGCGAGACCGCGGCGATCGGGAAACCATTTCACCGCGTTGCCGACGCAAGTCGCATAAACCGCGCCACCACCAGCGCCGGACACGATGGCACCGAGATAAAGCATCTCAAGCGATGTGGCATAAGCGTTGATGACCCAGCCGATCGCGACCATGATGCCGCCAAAAGCCACCATGACTTTCGGGCCGCGCTGCGGACCTAATATATCAACGATCCATCCCTGAATCGGCGTCAGCCACGTTTCCAGCGCGATGAAGATCGAAAAGGCAAACTGGATCGATGCGATTGACCAGCCGTGGGCTTTATTGATCGGGTTGACGAACAGCGTCCAACCATATTGCAGGTTGGCGATCATTATCATGCAAACAACACAAATCGCGAGAAAGCCCCAGCGCAATCCGGAAACGCCTTCAGCTCGCACCACATTCGAT
>JBAQBC010000064.1:0-38488 GCA_049286035.1 Xanthobacteraceae bacterium | reverse complement strand
AAATCCAGTTATAGCGCTCGATCACAGGATAGCATCTTACCTTGGCTGCCTGAGGAATATGCTCTTGCCCAGGGATGTAAACGCAACGGCCGTCGCGCCCGAAACGTAAGCCATGATAGAGGCATTGTAGCGTATCGCCGACAAGCCTACCCATCGATAGCGGTAGGTGACGATGCGGACAACGGTCCTCGAAGGCTACAGGGGTTCGGTCTTCGGCGCGGAACAAAACAATCGGCTCTCCCAAGATCATACGGCCAAGTGGTTTGTGGCTGATTTCTGCGTCGGTCGCTGCGACGTACCAATAGTTTCGTAGGAACATGGGCGTGTCCTCAACACAGCGCGCTATGCGCTGGCATTCTTCGTTTTCCCTTTGCCAAGATTATAATTCAATCTGAAATAATCGCGCCAGCCGGGCCTGACGCCGGCGCTTCTGACCGGCAGCGGCGATCTACCGCCGATGGTACAGCCGGAATTGATGCACAATGGTCTTCTCGGTCCCGACGCTATTTCGAGATCTTCCGAACTAAGCGCACAAGCGCGTAGCAGACGGGCTTTATGGCAGAAAGCTGCACACTTATATGCTTCTGAGCGGCACGGAGGCTGCCAATTGGATACGACAGCACGGATCTCAGACCTCGCCGAGAGCCAGAGACACGATCAATTTATCGCAGTTCGCAAGGAAGATCTTCTCAGCGCCCTGATCAAGCAAGGCGACTTGGCAGACCCTGTAGAACGTGAGCTCTTTTGGCGTTTTGCGCGTACGCTGCGCACGATCTGTCACTACGAATATTCCGAGACGCTCGATCGGCTGCGCGATGATTATTATTATTTCAATCCCGAGGTCGCAGGTCACGCTGCGGCCGACCGGTCAAAGGGTGAATACGCCTATGACGACCTCATCCGATCTCTAGACAAAGTTCTCAAAGATGCAAATTTTGAGGAACTGCGGCACGAGGACGTCGCAGACGCACACCGCAAACGCACGGTACCGGTCGAAGTCAAGGCGGAGCACGACGATTTCCGCGAGGTGCGCTTTTACAAACGCGGCCGACATGTCGAGCGGCTTGAGGTTGCGAAATGGTTCGGCTTGCGGCGGCACGAAGTTAAGATCGAGGTGTTCGACGACATCGTACTTGTGGTGGCAATGAAGACTCAGGCCGAGATTGGCTCGCGGCGCGAATTGCGCATTTTAAAGCGCCGCAAGATCATCCCAGGGTCGGTGCTGCTCAAATACTTCCGCAATATCGCGTGCGGCGATCTCTACGCTCTTTTTCCAAATGCGCGCGTCGTCATGAGCAATTTCGATAAGGCCTTTCTCGGCGTACCGGCGATTGCGGGCGGCATCCCCATCCTATTCAAGCTCTACGCCACGATTTCTGTCCTATTCCTGGTAGCGGGAATTTATTTCGGCGGATCTGGGTCGGTTGCGGACGACGACATGAAAACGGCACTCGCTGCCTTGTTGGGGATCGTGGCGCTCGGTGGTTTTGCCGTGCGCCAATGGCTGAAATATCAGCATCAAACACTGAAGTATCACATGGAGCTCACCGAAAATATTTATTTCCGCAATGTCAACAATAATGCCGGCATTTTTGATTTGCCACTGCCGAGGACCAAGAGACCAAGGAAGCAGCGCTCGCATATCACTTCATCCGCAAGGCGGAGGTAGCGCCAACGGCGACCGAGATTGCAGGCCGTGTCGAGACGTGGCTCGCAGAAAACTTCGCGGTCAATGTTGATTTCAAGATTGCCGTTGCACTCGATACGCTCGATCGGTTTGGTCTCGTTCGACGTGAGGGTGATCGGCTCTTTGTCCCGCCACTCGAGGCGGCAATCACCCAGTTTCAACAGGTTTGGAACAATTTCTTCAAGCGTGATAAGCGGCGCTACGATCAAGTTGGGTCACGAAATAGTTGAGTCGGATTCAATCCAAAAACGACAGCGGACATTGCCGCATGTCTGCACGCCTTTAAGGCGTCGGCCCGATGACGTAAACCGCGGATGAATTAAGCGAGTAGTACGGGAGATGAGGACCTGCGCAACAGAGATGTCATTAGCCAGATTTGGATGCCTCGCCTTTTCAAGGTATTTCGTGGCCGGCTGGATAGCCCTCCTCGCCGGAGCACTCAACCATGCACAAGCGCAACAATTTGTACCTCCTCCTCCGTCGGCACCACCGCCGCCACCACCTGTTTTCAATCCATCAACTCCGTACACTTTGCCTAGCGTAAGGGAGACTCCGGTTGCGCCAGGATTGCCAAACGTGCTTCCGGACTCGTCGTTCTGTAGCGTCTTTGATTTGGGTCCATGCTTTCCGCAATTCCTGCCGCCGATCGGGCAGGATCTACGCCTGACCATTGTTTCCACCGACGATAACGATTCAGCCAATACGCCCGCAGGCGCCAACAAAAGCACCGACGACACAGACAAGACGGCGCACGACAAATCCTTGGATTCGATCCGCGAAATGTATGCTGCGTTACGCGCATGCTGGACGCCGCCGCCGAAGGACGAGGCGCGCCACGGCATGGAATACACTATCCGTTTCGCCTTCAGGCGCGACGGCGAGATCACCGCTCCGCCACGCAGGACCTATTCGAGCCACGAAGCTCCGGACGAAGTGCGTGATACCTACCGCGATGCCGTCGGCGCCGCGCTGAAGCGCTGCACGCCGTTGCATTTTAGCAGGGGCATGGCCGGCGCGGTGGCGGGTCGTCCGATCGCCATTCGCTTTGTCGACGAGCGCACGCTTGCCAACTCGATCGACAAAGCGAAATCGTCACAATAAACGCGATATTGCGCCTTCTCCCGCTGACTATCAGGAGCAATTATGCGGATCTTCTCGCGATGTCCGCCGCAAGTGAAAACAATTCGGCGGTACTGGAAGTGTCCCCCGACTCACAACACGCCAGTAATAACGAAAAACAGCATCCTCGCGAATGTGCTGTGAGCTTCGCCACCCAATCTCGCATCGGACTGGAGTATTTATGAGTGCTTCGGCCGCGGGCGTTCGCTCTCCATCTGCCGCCTAACTAAAAAAAGCAAGGTGCAGCCGCAAACCTCGATGCCGCGGACAGGGTCGTTTTGCCCCGCTCCAGAAGTCTGTAGGCCATTGCCAACCTTACGCCAATTTAGCTCTAATGTTCACCACCGACCGAAGGGGTCTGCCCATGAAACTGTCACCGCGCATTCCGCCGCTGTTGGCCTGTCTGGTAGGTTTCGTCGCCACCGGCGCCCCGGCGCCGTCACTGGCGGCCGACCAGGTCATAAAGATCGGCGGCTTGCTGCCGATTTCCGGTCCTGGCTCGTATTTCGGCGTGCAAGACAAGCAAGGCGTCGAGCTTGCCCTCGATCAGCTCAATAAGGTCGGCGTAAACGGCTACAAATTCGATGTTCACTACGAAGACTCGGCCTGCAGCCCGTTGCCGGCGACGCAAGCCGCCAAACGCCTGCTCGATCAATATCAGCCAGACATTGTGATCGGCGAGGAATGCTCGGATGCGACGCTAGCGGTGATGCCAGTGATGGACCAAGCTAAGGTCCCGCTCCTCAATGCTGGCTCTTCGTCGATCAAGATTACCGACCCTGGCAACCCGTGGACCTTCCGGATCATGCCCAACGAGGTCATGCAGGGTATCGACATAGCGACCAATGCTAACAAGCGACTGAACGCCAGAACGGCTGTCTTGCTGCATGAAAATACCAATGCCGGCATCGGCAACGCCAAGGTGTTCGCTGATACGTTCGGAAAGTTAGGTGGCAAGATCCTTGAAGACATCGGTTTTGGGCGCGATGTCAACGACTTCACTGCCATTGCCACGCGCATCGCCGGGCTCGGCAACGTCGACGTGATTCCGACTTATACCCTCGAAGGCCAAGGTCTAAAAATCACCGAGGCCTTGATGCAGGCCGGTATTGTCAAAGGCGGCGGCGGCAAAGCGATCCAGCTCGGCACGATCTGGCTGCCGTTTGGGTTCGAGCAAAAAGCCGGTAAGGCCGCGATCGGCTATATCCGGATCGTGCAATTCGACCCGACTGATCAACGCCCGCTGGTCCGTGATTTCGTCAACGGCTTCAAGGCGAAATTCAACAGTGATCCGACCCATCTTAACGCCCACGCCTACGACCAGATCATGCTGATCGCCGACGTCGTCGAGCGGGGCGGCAAGGATGCGTCGTCGATCCGCGATGGTTTGGCCGCAACCAAGGATTTCTCCGGTGTGACCGGGACCGTCGAGTTCGACAAGACCAACCAAAATGTCAAAATGGACACGATCCATTACATGGAGACCAAGCCGGATCTGTCGTGGGAATCGTTGAAGTGGAACTGATCCCGCGGACATGCTGACCGTCATCCTCCAGCAGGGGATCAACGGTATCGTTGTCGGCAGCCTCTATGTCCTGGTCGCGCTTGGCCTGACGCTGATCTATGGCGTGCTGGTTCAGATCAACTTCGCTCATGCCGATATCGTAACGCTGGGTGCTTTCGTCGCCTATTTTGTCGCTCACATGCTGAGCGGCAATTACTTTGTCGGCATCGCCGCTGCCCTCATTATGGGTGGCGTGCTCGGCTGGCTCATCAATGCCGCCATTTTCGCCCCGTTGCGTGAGCGCGGCAGCGAGTTGTTGCCGCTGATCGCGACCATCGGCGTCTCGATCATGCTGCAGAATGCAATGCTATTGCTGTTTGGGCCGATTCCGTATGCTTTCAATACGCCATACAGCAGCACAGTCATCCGTATCGGCAGCCTGTTTTTTACGTTGCAAAACCTGCTCATCATCGTCGTATCCGCTACGACCATCGCCTTGCTTTATGCGTTTATGAAGTTCACGTTCCTCGGCAAGGCGCTGCGTGCTGTTTCACAAGACCGCGAAACGGCGGCGCTGGTGGGCGTCAATCCCAATTTCCTCATCATGCTGACCTTCATCATTGCCTCGGCACTCGCCGGCATGAGCGGGGCGCTGATCGGCCCGGTGCTGGTGCTGACCCCGTTTGCCGGGACCTCGGTCATCGTCAAAGCCTTCGCCATCGTCATCATCGGCGGTTTTGGCAATGTCGAGGGCACGATCATCGCCGGGTTGATTGTCGGCTTGATCGAAAGCTACACCACCCAATTCCTTGATCCCGGACTGATCGACATCGTGGTGTTCGCGCTGCTCCTCGTCATGCTGGCACTGCGGCCAACCGGGCTGATTGCCGAGAAGCGCGCCGAAAATGTCTGACCTATCGCGCCAGGAAAGTTCGCAGCGCCCTTGTGCTGCAATGTTCGTCGCGTCACGGCACTTTTGGTTTATGGCGGCGGCAATCACGATCGCGCTATTGCCACAGATTTTCCCTAGCGCTTATTGGCGTACCAATCTGATTGTCTGCGCGATCAATGTCCTGCTCGCCATCGGCTTGGATTTCGTCGTTGGTTATGCCGGGCAGCTCAATATCGGCCAATCGGCATTCTACGGTATCGGCGCTTATGCCTCGACGCTCTTGATTATGAAGCTCGCGCTGCCGTTCTGGGTTGCGTTTGCGCTCGGCGTGATGATCTCCGGCATTGCCGGCGCGCTACTTTCGGGTTTTGCCGTCCGCCTGCGCGGGCATTATCTCGCCATCGCCTCGCTGGGTTTTGCGGTCATCACCTATCAAATTCTGCTCAACTGGATCAGCCTCACGCAGGGACCGCTCGGCATCTACGCCATCGCCGCACCGCCGTCGATAACGCTGCCTGGGCTGCCGCGTATCGTGTTCACCAACCTCGCCAGCATGTTCTATCTGACCGCGGGTTTTGCCCTTTTGACTTACTTTATTCTCGATCGGCTGGTTCACTCACCGATCGGCGAAACCTTGACTGCTATCCGTGAGGACGAGCTGTCGGCGGCGTCGCTGGGCATCGATGGCCCGAAATGGAAAGCATTCGCTTTCGCGATTAGTTCGGCGGTCGCCGGCGCCGCCGGGTGTTTTTATGCCAGCTTCGTCGGCACCCTTGTGCCGGACGCCTTCTTCATCACGGAATCCTTCAACATTCTCGCCATGGTCATTGTTGGCGGAATGGGCACTCTCATCGGACCGGTGTTTGGCGCTATCCTGCTGACAATGCTGCCGGAGCTATTGCGTGGCATCGGCGACCTTCGCCTCATCGTCTATGGCGCATCGCTTACCTTGGTCGTCCTGTTCATGCCTGGCGGGCTCATACAAGCCACCCGTCTCGTCGCGCGTCGCGCCTTTCGGAGCAGTGCAAAACTCGAGCAGCGTCCGTGATTGCTCCAGCTGAAGCGAACCCCGCACCCCAGCGCGCCGCCGGCGCGGTACTTTTTCGCGCCATAGGCCTTTGCAAAAATTTCGGTGGCGTCCGCGCCGTCCATGACATTTCGTTTGCCATCGCGCCAGGTATCGTGTTCGCAGTCATCGGACCGAACGGTGCCGGAAAATCGACGCTGTTAAACTTGATGAGCGGCATCTATCAACCCAATGCCGGCAAGATGGCGCTTGCCGGCATTGATTTGGTAGGCATGAGCGCGCAGCGTCGGGTGCGATATGGAATAGGTCGCACGTTTCAGAAAGTTCGTCTGTTTAAGCAACTATCCGCTTTAGACAATGTCATCGCCGGTTACCACACGCGACATGATATTCCGGCGTGGCAATACGTTTTTCACGCTAAAGCTTTTCGCGATGATGCGCGGCGGTGCCATGATGAGGCGATCGAATTGCTCAATTTCGTCGGCTTAAAACATCGCGCCCATATCACGGCGGGCTCGCTCGCTTACGGCGAGCAGCGGCTGTTGGAAATTGCCCGAGCGCTCGCCACCGCACCTCGCTTACTGATGATCGACGAGCCGGCCGCCGGTCTTAACCCCGCCGCGGTCGATGCCCTGTTGCGCCGCATTGCCAGCTTGCGCGATCGCGGCGTAACTGTGCTCCTGGTTGAGCACAATATGGATTTGGTGATGACCATTGCCGACCGCATCCTGGTCATGGATTACGGTCGGCAGCTGTTCGAGGGCACTCCCGCAGACGTGCAGGCTCACCCTGACGTAATCGCCGCCTATCTCGGAGCCAATGTCCTGTGACGGCGCTGCTTGCCACCGAGGGGCTCGACCTCGCCTATGGAGAGCTTCTCGCTTGCCGCGATATCTCGATTACCGTTGACAGCGGCGAGATCGTCACCCTGATCGGCTCCAACGGCGCGGGCAAGACGACGTTATTGCGCGCCATTGCCGGTGCGCTTGCCCCGCGCGCCGGAACCGTCCGTTTCGATGGTCGCGATATTACCCGACTGCCTGCCTATGAGCGCATCCAAATCGGAATAGCACTCGTGCCCGAGGGCCGGCATGTCTTTCCATTTCTTTCCGTACGTGAGAACCTAGAACTCGGCGGCTTCAAATACCGCAAGGAGGTTGCCAAGGTCCGCAGGCTGATTGAGATGGTGTTCGAGATGTTCCCGCAGCTTCGCGGCCGCTCGACCCAGAGCGCTGGAACGCTGAGCGGCGGCGAACAGCAGATGCTGGCTCTTGGCCGTGCGATGATGTCCGAACCACGCTTGCTTTGTCTCGATGAACCCTCGCTGGGCCTGGCCCCGCGCATCGTCGAAAATATCTTCCGTACAATCGTTTCAATCAACGCCGCTGGCACCAGTGTTCTGCTGGTGGAACAGAATGCACGTTATGCGCTACAGACCGCGAGTCGCGGCTACGTTCTGCAAACTGGCTCGATTACCACATCCGGATCATGCCAGACGCTCAGAGAAGACAAGCGCGTCCAGGAGGCTTATCTCGGTCGCGCCGCGACACAAGCAGGAGCGATCCGATGAGCCAAAATACCCTGTTCGGCAAGGGGTCCATAGTCACTGCGCCGGCAGCGGCCCCCGGTTTTTGCTAGCGCCCGAGGATTGTCGGTACCATCGCGCGCGGGTCGCGCTTGCGCCAGCCACCCGCGTCCACGGTATGGAAGAAGTCCGCAATGTGCTGATTGAAGGCCATCGGGTCTTCGAGATTGATCGTATGTCCCGCACTGGGCATGACCACGAGCGCCGCGGTGGGAATCGTGCGCTTCATCAACAAGCCGGGCTCAAGGCAAGGCCAATCCTCATCACCCGTCATGATCAACGTGGGCGCGGAGATCGTCTTCATCTTCTTGACGAGGTCGAAGAGTGAGGGCCGACGTGCTTGGACCCCACGCATAGTCCGGGTGGAGCCTTCGGTCGAATGCTGGGCGAGTTGATCGGCGAATTCTCGCCATCCGCGCGGATCTTTATTCTGGAACTGGACGCGGGTCGGACCGAGCGCATAACTTTCGGCCGCTTTGGCCATGCCGCCTTGCTCAAAACCTTTTGCTGCCGCCTCTGCCTCGGCAGTGAATTGTGCACGCTTATCGGGCGCTGCACCATAGCCACAGCCGGCTATCACCAGGGATCGCGCCCGCTCAGGATAGGTGAAGCCGAAGTGCAGTGCCGCAAATCCGCCCATGGACAAGCCAACGATGTGCGCCTTGTCAATTTTAAGTGCATCGAGTACCGCGCGGATGTCATCACGGGCGCGCTCTTGTGAATATGCTTCACCGTTTTCTGGAACATCTGACGGCGGATAGCCGCGGGCATTAAACGCAATACAGCGATAGCGCTGGCCGAAATAGCGCATCTGCATTTCATAGGAGCGCAAATCGCCTGCAAATTCATGGACAAAGACGATCGGAACGCCGCTTCCTGTCTCTTCGTAATAGAGTTTGACGTTATCGTCCGTCGTCAGGTGCGGCATGATCTCCCCCATTTAATCATTTAAAAATTTAAGGTCCGCGCTGATAAGCCGGCGTCTATCGTCACAACCGAACCGCTATTGTAGCTACAACGCTCTGATACGAGGAATGCAATCATGGCGCCAACTTCTTCGGGTGCGCATGCGCGGGCGAAGGGCAGGGGCTTGAAAAGTTCGCGCCAATTGTCGGCATTACCGTTGCGGTCCAGGGCCTTCTTCTTCATGAGATTGACGAGCCGTTCGGTTTCAACCGGTCCGGGGTTGAGTGAAATGACCCGGATACCGTCGCGCACACTGACACTGCCCAACGACTGACTGAACGCTGTTAGCGCCGCATTGCCGGCGACTCCACAGATGTATTCCGGATCATGGGTTTGCGCCGCGTTTCCGGTGACGTTGATAATAACGCCGGACCGCCTTTTCTTCATTAGCGCATAATAAGCGCGGCACATATTGATATAGCCAAAGACCTTCAGGTCCCAGGCCTTGCGCCATGTCTGTTCATCCATATCGAGCAACTGACCGCCGGGAATGGCACCGGCGTTATTCACCAAAATATCGACGTTCGGAAAATCCCGCGCCAGGCGATCGACCGAATTACTCTGCGAAAGGTCGGCCGCGACTGTATCGATTTGCACTTTTGATTTCCCTGCAATCGACTCCTTCGCCGCAGCGAGATCGGCAGCGGTACGCGATACCAAAATTAGATTACAGCCTTCGTGCGCTAATTGGTCGGCCGCGGCACGGCCGATACCCTTCGACGCGCCGGTAATCAGAGCGCTTTTTCCGACGAGCTGCAAATCCATCAGGCATTAACCTCCATCATTGGAGCAACAACGAACTGTGGGTTCGGCGCATTGAATGGTCCGCTATGCGCCAAAAAGGCAAACATCGAGTTCCTCGCTAGTCTGCGTTGCGCCTTATTGAGAAATCACCACAAGCCCGCGCTTTGTGCCAACAGGAGACATTCAGATGGTTGTTGGATATGATTGATAACGCGCCTGGGGAGGAGCTTAAGCTCGGGGGTGTAATCATGAAATTCCCCCGCAGACAGTTTTTCCGCGTGGTAGCGGGTGCTGCCGCGCTGGCCGCGGCCCCGCGCATTGCAAGAGCGGAGAGTTATCCATCGCGGCCAGTGCGCATTATCGTCGGCTTTGCAGCGGGAAGCACGAGCGACATTCTCGCACGCCTGATGGGCCAATGGCTGTCGGTACGGTTCGGACAGCAATTCGTCATCGAAAATCGTCCTGGCGCCGGCGGCAACGTTGGTGCTGAGACAATGGTGAATGCCCCAGCCGACGGATACACACTCCTGCTGGTTCCACCCGCCGTCGCGGCAAATCCCACGCTTTACGAGCATCTAAGCTTTGATTTTATTCGCGATACGACGCCAGTCGGCGGGGTAGTACGTGTGCCGAATGTAGTCGAGGTTAATCCGTCGGTTCCAGTAAAAACAATTCCAGGCTTGATCGCATACGCCAAGGCCAACCCGGGCAAGCTCAGCTTTGCCTCAGCTGGCATTGGGACCGCCAGCCATCTGGCGGGACAGTTGTTCAATACAATGACTGGTGCCAACCTTCAGCACGTGCCTTATCGTGGCGATGGCCCGGCGATGGCCGATCTTATCGCCGGACAAGTCCAGGTTGGATTCGCGACCATGACAGCGTCGATCGGGTATATCCGTGCCGATCGGCTGCGACCGTTGGCGGTTTGCACGATCAAACGTTCCGACGCCCTTCCCGACATTCCCACCGTTGCTGAGTTTATTCCAGGCTTCGAGGCAAGCTCGTGGTTCGGCATTGCCGCGCCGAAGGAGACGCCTGCCGAAATTATCGAGCGGCTCAACCGAGAGGTTAACGCGGGCCTTGCTGACCCCACCATCAAGACGCGGCTCGCTGACATGGGCGGCACGCCGCTGTCGGGCTCGCCGGCCGACTACGGTAAGCTTATCGCCGACGAAACAGAGAAGTGGAGCAAGGTGATTCGGGCGGCCGGCATCAAGGCAGAATAGTTCCGATCAGGTTGTGGTTGGCGACTGCTTTCGGGTCATAAACTGCCTGCACGAACAGGATATCGTGCGCCTTTGTTGCCCAGATGCTCGCGCAGCAAAACACCAAACCCGCCGAAGGGCGTCCTGTTCATCATCTTGAGGGCGTGCCAATTTGGATCAGAAGGCGGCCTCCGAACGCGTTCGTCGCCCACTACAATAATAGCGCAGTTAAGGCGCCTGTCATGAGCAACACGAACCGCTACAATGTCGGAACGCGCC
Source organism: Xanthobacteraceae bacterium (assembly GCA_049286035.1). GTDB lineage: Bacteria > Pseudomonadota > Alphaproteobacteria > Rhizobiales > Xanthobacteraceae > BOG-931. The sequence continues at coordinate 27,480 of JBAQBC010000064.1, read as the reverse complement.
AGACGTTGCGGCTTCATCCGGAATCGTCTTGCTTCGCAGTAACGCGTATCGATGTGAAAGTTCTGCGTCCGCAAGCCCATAATTTGACGTTTGCTTATGTCGTGACCGGCACGATAAGGGACCTTGCTGTGCCGTCCGCGACCGCTGGTGCCCGGACCGATGAGCTTTGGAGGCACACTTGCTTCGAAGCCTTCGTTGGCAGTTCGCAAAGCGTCACCTACTACGAGTTCAACTTCGCACCCTCGACAGAGTGGGCCGCCTATCAGTTCAGCGACTACCGCACCGACATGCGTGTTGCGACCGAAATAGACGCGCCCCAGATTACGGTGCAATCAAATCCCGAACGCTATGTCTTGCAAGCGTCGCTGGAGCTGGGCCAATTACTGTTCTCCCGAGGCTCGACGTTGCGAGTTGGGCTCTCAGCGGTGATTGAGGAAACTAGCGGTCACCAATCATATTGGGCGTTGGCTCATCCACCCGGTAAGGCGGATTTCCATCATTCCGATTCCTTTGCGCTGGAAGTCATGTGAAGTACTGGTGACCATGAAACTTGGCATTGATCGATTCTTAGCCGAGCGGGCCTTGCGCGCGCCGCTAGCTGGCAAGCGCATTGCATTGCTGGCCCATCCCGCCTCGGTCACGGCAGACTTGACGCACTCGCTCGATGCGCTGGCCACATGTGGCGACGTAACTGTCACCGCGGCGTTCGGTCCGCAGCATGGCTTACGTGGCGACAAGCAAGACAACATGATCGAATCGTCAAACTTCAACGATCCTGTACACGACATCCCGGTATTTAGTTTGTACGGCAATGTGCGTAGACCGACAGATGCGATGATGGATACATGTGATGTCATTCTCGTCGATCTGCAGGATCTGGGGTGCCGAATTTATACATTCATCACGACACTCCGCTACGTCCTCGAAGCGGCTTCGAACCATCAGAAAGCGGTATGGGTGCTGGATCGACCTAATCCTGTTGGTCGACCTATCGAGGGTTTGATGCTGCGAGCGGGATGGCAAAGCTTTGTGGGCGCGGGACCGCTGACGATGCGTTACGGGCTGACGCTCGGTGAGCTTGGTTTGTGGTTCACCAAGATCCTCAAGCTTGATGTCGAGTATCGTGTAATCGAGATGCAAGGCTGGCGACCCGATGCTGCACCAGGATTTGGTTGGCCGCTTGGCGAACGGACGTGGGTTAATCCCAGTCCAAACGCATCAAACCTGTGGATGGCGCGCGCCTATGCGGGCACAGTGATGGTCGAGGGCACGACGCTGTCGGAAGGCCGGGGGACCACGCGACCGCTCGAACTATTTGGCGCTCCCGATATCGATGCGAGGGCCGTCATAAAGGAAATGGCTTCTCTGGCGCCGCATTGGCTGCGCGGTTGTCAGCTGCGTGATTGCTGGTTTGAGCCCACTTTCCACAAACATGTTGGCAAGTTGTGCAACGGCATTCAGATTCACACTGAAGATGCCGGCTACGATCACCAGGCGTTCAAGCCATGGCGTATCCAGGCGCTTGCGTTCAAGGCTATTCGCCGGCTGTATTCCGACTACCAGCTGTGGCGCGATTTCGCCTACGAGTACGAGCGAAACAAGCTCGCCATCGATGTGATCAATGGGGGTCCGTTGCTGCGCGAATGGGTGGACGATGCGGCAGCGACGCCACAAGACCTAGACGTACTGGCTCTAGCGGATGAGCGGTCTTGGCTGAACGAGCGGCAAGAAGTAATACGCTACGAAAAAGCGTAATCGCGATAATTTTGCAAGATCTTGGCATTAAAGACAATTAAGACGTCGCTCTGAGTGAAATTGCGTTAGCTGCGCCCAGTTCTTGTATGGTGCCCTAAACTCGACATTGGAGCGCACCACCCGTGCGGGTTATTTTTGGAGCCGTTGTTCATGCTCGCGAGCGTACTGAAGGTCACGAGCACAACTGCAACCAAGACGATTACCATAGGGCTCTTCATTTTCGACCTCGCTGGTGCGGGTCCCCCATGAATGCCTATGGGCCGAATTTTCGTAGTTCCGAGATGAACCTGGCGTGAACGCGCAGACGCTGCCAATTGATTGCGACGACCTTAGTTTGTCAGAACACCCCGCCAACTTGGCGGAATAACTGAATAGGTCATTTTCACCCCCTCTGCGTTAGCTGGAATCCAAACAGTACGATCGTCAACCCGATTAATTGAAAGAGGCTCGGTGTCTCTCCGAGTGCTAACCATCCGATGAGCAGCACGAATGGTGGAACTAGGGAAAAAAATATCGCTGCGCGTCCGGCGCCAATGAGTGCGATCGATTTGACAAGTAAATACAAAGCTGCCGGACCCGCCAACACGCCTTGCAATAGCGCCTGAACGAGATTTTCGCGCCACCCCAAGGCGCTCATGTGCGCAACGCCGCCAACCAACCAATAAACGGGCATCGCAAATAATGACAGCACGCTGATTACTGCCGCTGCCGACATTGGAGGAATCCGCCACAGCCGAAGCAGCGTGGCAAAGGCACCAGACATAAACCCCGCCAGTGCCAATAAGAGATCACCGTCCACTCCCTGTGCGCCGATTGTGGCTGCCCCTTCGCCAGCAATCACCAGCAGTCCACTAGTAATGATCAGCGCGCCGATCAGCCGCGAAATTATGAGCTTTTCTCGCAGGACAAGCGTGGCGAGGAGCAGACCCCCTAGTGCTCCGCATGACGGCTGAATCACGCCGGCATGCCCGAGTGGCACGAGCAAAAAGCCAGCGTAACCGATAATCGCGAAGACGGGGCCGCCTAGGACCGCGAGCAAAATTCCTCGGCCCCAGCCAATGCCATCCAAATCGCCGATGCCGGCTCGCATTACGACTGGCAACAGTGCAAGTCCGGGCCAGAGGTAGCGGTGAACAGCGAGGTCGGCTGGAGAAAATCCGACATCGAGTCCGTGGCGAACTCCGACGAATCCGGCCGCCCAGAATCCGGCCGCTACAATACCGCAAATTACGCCGACAGCAGTTGGATTCAATCGACTCTTTGGCTCCAAGCACCCTCCGATTCCTGCGACGCTCACTCGCTCAAATCATACGAGGGCGCTCGGCGCTAGAGAAACGTTGCGTTGGGAAGCAACCTGTTCGACGGCAATGCTTCGGGGTTTATTTTAGATCGAACGGTTGATGCCGCCGTCGACGACGATCGTCTGACCAGTGAGGTAGCCGGCTTGCAACGAGCAGAGATAAGCGCAGAGGTCGCCGATTTCGTTCGGCTTTCCCATTCGCTGCACCGGGATCGTTTTCGCGAAGAGCTTGAATTGTTCGTCGAGCGTTATGCCAAGGCTTTTCGCTCGAGCGGAAAGTATCGCAATGAGGCGATCGGTCATTATCGGACCAGGCGCGATATTGTTGACGGTAATACCGTACGGCGCGAGATCAGACGCAATGGTTTTTGCCATGACCGTGACGCCGGCCCGAACAGAATCCGAGACAACCAGATCGGTCAGGGGTTCTTTTACGCCGTATCCAGTCAAGTTGACGATGCGGCCACGGCCGGAGGCCTTCAAAGCAGGTAATGCTTCACGAATGAGGCGAACGGCGCTCATCAAATTGAGCTTGTAGGCGGTATCCCAGTCATCATCGCCAGCCTTTTCGAAGGGAGCGGTTGGTGGACCGCCGGCATTGGTGACGAGGCAATCCAAACCACCCAATGCGGTAACGGCCTCGGCCATAACCCGCTTTACCTCCGCAGGAATGGAAACGTCGGCGGCAGAATAACCGGCTGCGTCGCATTCGGACGCAGCCCGCTTGAGCGCTTCCTTATTGCGAGCGCAGATGAAGATGCGGGCTCCTTCGTCGGCCAGTGCTTTAGCGCAAGCCTTGCCGAGTCCCTTGCTGGCGCCGGCAATGAAGGCCTTGCAGTCTTTCAAACCAAGATTCATCGGGGCGGCCTTTCGAGGACTGAGAGCAGCAGACGAAAAATCTAGTCGGACTGAGGATTGTGCCTGGCGGTTGCCAAATAGGCATGCTCCAACCGCAGCGGCAAATCAGCCTCGCCAGCTCTGGCTTCCAGAACGACCGATCCACGCGCGAGCGCATAAACGCGATCCGCAAGAGCCAGTGCCTTCTCGATCAACTGCTCTACTAGGAGCACTGCTGTTCCAGCCTCGCGCAGCCGCCGCACCACCACAAGAACGCGATCCACCAATACTGGTGACAGGCCGGCGGAGGGCTCATCCAGCATTAACAGTTGCGGTCGTCGAACCAAACCCTGCGCCACCGCCAGGATCTGCTGCTGACCACCGGAGAGAGAAGCTGCGCGTTCGTGGCGCTTCGCGGCAAGCTCGGGAAAGAGCTCGAGCACTTCCTCAACGCGAGCGGCGCGCTCGCCGCGCGGCAGCTCGTAGCCCGCTAACAGCAAGTTGTCGAGCACCACGAGATGAGTGAATACGCGATGTCCTTCGATGACGTGTGCGAGCCCTGCTTTAACGACAGCGCGCGGACTGGCACCCGTGAGATCGCGACCGGCGAAGCGCACGTTTCCCGACCAGGGCAATAGTCCCGACAGTGCGCGCAATAGCGTGGTTTTGCCCGCCCCGTTGGGCCCAAGCAGCGCCACTATTTCACCCGCGCCCACCGTGAGGTCGACGCCGTGCAGTATTCGGATCTTGCCGTAACCGGCGCAAAGAGCGGAGGTTTGGAGTAGTGACTCAGCCGCCAAGGTAGGCATTGACTACCTCCCGATGCGATCGGATTTCGGCCGGCGTCCCAGCCGCTAGCAACTTACCGAGATTGAGCACGGTGACGTGGTGGCATATGTCGAAGATCAGATCGGGATGATGCTCAACCACGAGCACGCCGGTGCCGGCCTGGGCGATTGCCAGGAGCAAGGCGCCGAGCCGCACGATCTCCTCTGCTGAAAGACCGGCCGCCGGCTCGTCAAGCAGCAAGAAAGCGGGGCGCAGCATCATTGCGCGAGCGATCTCAGTGAAGCGCAATTCACTGTGTTGCAAACGGTCGGCGCGCACCAGTGCGAGACGTTCCAGCCCCACGGCCGCTAAGGCCAGCGAGGCCGTGGCGCGCAGTATGGCTTCATCCCGTCGATGACGCGGCAGCGACAGCAATGATTCGACGAAGCTGCCTTCGCCATCGATAGTTCCGCCGATCATGACGTTCTCGAGGACCGATGCGGAACCAACAATACGCGGTGTTTGGAACGTTCGCGCAATTCGCATATGGGCGCGCCGATGGCGCGCGAGTACCGGCAGGGCAGTGCCATTGAGCCTTACCGTGCCACGCTGCTGCACGTAGTAGCCGGAAATGACGTTGAGGATGGTCGTCTTGCCGCTGCCGTTTGGCCCAATCAAACCGTGCACTTGACCCGTTCGGATCTGGAGATCGAGACCGTCGATTGCTTTTACCCCGCCAAAGCTCAGCGCCACCTGTTCAAGTGTCAGGGCACCGGGATCGCGCGGCACGTCGAGCAACTGCTTGAGCAGATCCGGTCGCGGAATGATGGCGCGGCCGCTGGCAAGAGGTCGACGGTTCTTGAAATCCAGAAGCTCGGCAATTCCGCCCGGTATCGCAAGCACGATAACGAGCAGTAACACCGCATAGAGAAACGTAGACCACGCGACTAGTGGTGCGGCCAATTCCGGCAGCACCGTCAAAAGAATCGTGCCGAGCACCGGTCCGAGAATAGAGCCGCGCCCACCAATCAGAATGGCGATGAAAAACAGCACTGAGAGGTCGAGCGTGAAGGCGTCCGGCGTAATGTACGATTGTAATGAGGCGAACAGCCCCCCGGATACTGCCGCGACCGCACCGCTGAATAAAAATACTGGAACAAGCAATGCGGGTTTTGAGATGCCGCTCGCTTCCGCCGCAACCTCGGCGTCGCGGATTGCCGTGAGCGCGCGGCCAAATCGGCTAGCCGCCAGATTCGCCGTCATCCAGGTGCAGATGGCCGCCAGACCGAAACAAAAATAATAAAAGCCCCACTGAGAGGAGAATGGTTCCGGAAAGATCGGACCGGGGACACCCACCCCACCGCCGGTGACGCTCTGCCAAGCAAGGGCCACCTGGGTTACGATGGTGGCAAAGCCAAGTGTCGTGATGGCGAAATAAAAAGTCCGCAGGCGTAACGCCGGCAGGCCAATAATCAAGCCGAACATGGCGCCGACCACGGCCGCAATCGTCAACGCGAGATAAGGTGGAAATTCTGGTGTGGCGTTGCCCGCTGCGAGGACGCTGGTGGTGTAGGCCCCAAGCGTCAGCAGCGCTACCCAGCCGATTGCAATCTGACCGGCGAATCCGACGACCAGGTTGAGCCCGGATACCAGGACCCAATAGACGCAGGCGCGGGTCGCAATCACGCCCCAATAACCACCGCCGAACAATGGGAAACCGATGCCAACCAGCAGCAGCACCAGGAACGGTAACGCGGTGCCGAACGTGCTCGTGGAGCCGAGCACGTTTGCACGGCTGTGGCGCAATTTTGTCGCCGCATCCATCAGACGCGGCGCTGAAGAGTGGCGCCCGCGAGACCCTCGGGGCGCACCAGCAAAACGATGATGAACACCGTAAATACCGCCACTGAGGCGAAGATGCCGCCGACGAGAAAATTTGCGGCTTGCTGGAACAGTCCGAGCAAAAGACCGGCGACAACGGCGCCGCGATTATTGCCCATCCCGCCCAGCGCTACCGGAACGAAGCCATAGAAAGTGAGAATCGGCGCGTTGCCAAAGAAGGCAAGCAGCATCTCTCCGCCGGCAAAGCCTGCCAGCGCGCCGATCATGCCGGCAAGCGCGAAACTCGCCATGCGCAAACTGCGTTCCGGCAATCCAAGCGCTCGCGCTGCGTAGTTATCCTCGGAGATCGCCAGGAAGGCGCGGCCAATGAGCGAATAACGATAGAGCAATTCCAGGCTGACGATCACTGCCACGCAGGCCACCATCGGCAACCAGAACTGTTGATCGAAGCCACCGCGCGCAATGTCGAAGAGGCGAGGAAATGGCCGAGCCTCTGTGCCCCATTCGATCGCGGTGAACTGCTGGACAATGAGTGCCAGCGCGAGCGTGGAGAGCACGTAGAGATGCTGGTCCAAGCTTTTGAGAACCGGCCTGACCGCGACGATTTCGGTGATGATGCCGAAAACTGCGCCCCCGCCAAGCGCAAGCACAAGACCCATCGCGACGGGGATGCCCATATGAGCAATGAACAGTGAGCCAAGTACCCCGCCCAACATCCCAAGCGTACCCGCGGTAAAGCTGAACACGCGCGAGGCAGAGAACATCACGTTATAAGTGATGCCGATCAGTGCATAGATGCAACCGATCGCTAGCCCGGTTGAGACGATCGATTCGACCATCGGCTCAAGAGCTGTAGCCGGGAGCCAGGTTGAACGCGCCGTCCTTAAGGGAATTAGCCTCGACCATCACCACTTCCTCGTCTGGATAGCCGTTGTGCTGATCGGGGCCAAAAGTGATGTCGCCATAGACGCCCGGGAATCCTTTGAGCTTGTTGAGGTAGCTGACGATTTGTTCGGGCTCGGTGCCTACTGCCTTCATGGCTTCGGCGATCATGTGCGGACTGTCGTAGCCGAGCGCAATCCACCACAGGAGCGTATCGCCCATGTCGATCTTGGCGCTCGTCAGACGGTCCACAAAGGCGGTGGTGCGCTCCGGAAGCTTGCCGCCAGCGCCATAACATACATTGCGGAAATTGTTTGGATAAACCTTTGCCCAGTATTCAGGCTTCTCCAGCAGCGCCTTTGTCTGCCCCGAACCAAGCGTGGTCTGGCCGACGATCGGCACGTCCCAAGCCATGTTGCCGCGCGTGTTGATGATGCGTGAGAGAAAGCCGGCATTGACGCTCCACGGCATGATCGCTTCCGCGCCTGCGGATTGCATCCGCAGAAGCTCGGGCTTTAGGTCCGGATTGGCGGCGTCAACGTTTCCTCTGTAGACGACTTCGGCGCCCCGGGCCTGGAGCATCGGCACATAGGTGTTGACCGACGCGGTGCCATAGCCAGTTGTGTCACTGATCACTGCGACCTTTTTGCGCTTGAGCACGTCCACCACATAGCGATTCGCGGCGGCGCCGATCTGCTGGTTGGTGGGCGCGTTACGGAAGCACATCGGATATTTCTGCGAGTCCGTTAGGGTATCAACCCAACAAGGATGGATCTGGGGTGTGTTGGTACGCGCGAGCAGAGGCACGACCGCGAGCGACTCGCCGGAATTGACGGGGCCAAAGACGACGCTCACATTCTGCCCGTGTGACAGCTCCGCTGCTCCGTTGACGGCCTTTGTCGGATCGCTTTGGGTATCACGGGTAATCAGTTCGATCTGTCGTCCATTTACGCCTCCGGCCGCATTGATCTCCTGCACTGCCAATTGGATTCCACGATTGATTCCAATGCCTGTGGAGGACGACGGGCCAGTCAGCGCTGGTAGATAACCAACGCGTATCGGTTCATTTACGGCGATCGCGGGCTTGGGAAGGCTGCTGGCTGCAATGGCGGCGCCGGCGGATCCAAGCGCTTGACGACGAGTGATCGACATTTTGATTCCTCCCTTAACTTGCCTTGGCTTACTCCCGCTTTGTCATGTTCTCTTGCGGTTTTACCACGTACTATATCCTCGAGCCGATGGTCCGCAAAGCGGCGCCGTGACTCGTCCATGGCATCGTTGATTGGCGATTGGACGATCGGAAGATAACGGGGCTTCTGCCGCGAACGTGGGATTTCTCCCAACATTTTCTTTCGTATGTCCGACCTGATCAGCGTCGCAGGTCGCCTATAATCTTGAGCTGTCGAGCAAGGCAAGCTTTTGAAAAGGAGCCAGAGCGATGGAATTGGGCCTCGCCAACCAAACGGCGCTCGTGACTGGCGGGAGCAAGGGAATAGGCCTTGAGACAGCACGCGCGCTCGCACGGGAGGGCGTGAAGGTTCTCATCTGCGCGCGGCGAGAATCGGCGCTCGCCGATGCCGCGCGCGACATTATGCGAACCACTCAGGCGAAGATCGAGGTACATCCGCTGGACGTGACGAAAGTCGAACAGATCGAGACGATTCCGCGCATCATCACCGACAAACTGGGCCGCATCGACATCCTCGTCAATAATGCCGGCACGGGCACCTACAAACCTTTTCTCGAAGTAACCGATGAAGAGCTCGTCGAAGGCATGGCGATCAATTTCTTCGCCCAATTTCGCATCTGCCAGCGCATCGTGCCGATGATGATCGCTCAGGGTGGTGGTCGAATCGTCAATGTGAGCGGCCAGACCGGGATTATGACGCTAAACCCGCCATTCCTGTCCTCGTGCACCGGTCCAGCGAAATCGGCTGAGATCCGCTTCTCCAAGGTCCTCGCCAACGAGCTTGCGCCGCACAACATTCGCGTCAATTGCGTGATACCGGGCTTCATCAATACGCCGGAGCGCTTTGCCAAATGGGAACGAGAACTTGCCAAGCGCCGGCTCAGTCCGGAGGACGCCGCCCGTGAGCGATCGCTTTGGTCGAGCAATCAGGGCGTGCGTGACACGCGCTGGGGTACGCCCGAGGAGATTGCCAATCTCATCGTCTTTGCTGTCTCCGATGCCGCAAGTTATATCAACGGCGCAGAACTCGTCGCCGACAATGCGATGGATAAGTCCTGAAAAACAATCGACGTGAGCGTAGGTGAGAACGATAGATAAGTCTCCTGACGCATCTATCCGAACTTCAGCCACTGTGACATTCGGGATTCCCGCTTAATGCAGGCTATGAGCGGAATTGGCGCTTAATGTCCCCCTCTTTGCGTCTTCGATGATCATGTCTGCACCCTTCTCGCCGATCATAATTGTGGCCGCGTTGGTATTTCCCGAAACGACCGCAGGCATGATCGAGGCATCGACCACACGTAAACCGGCGAAGCCACGCACCCGCAGCCGCTCATCGACCACGGCCTTTTGATCCTGGCCCATGCGGCAGGTGCCCACCGGATGATACGTCGTAGAACCGCGGCGGCGGATGAAATCGAGTAATTCATCCTCGTCGTCACACAGCGGCCCTGGTTCGATCTCCTCCGCGACGTGGCGCGCCATGGCAGGCGCCCGAAAGATACGGCGCATCGCTGCCACACCTGCCACAATCGTCTCGCGGTCTTTTTGTGTCGCCAGATAATTCGGATTGATCGCCGGGGCGTCTCGCGGATTGGCTGACCTGATGCGCACGTAGCCGCGGCTCTCCGGCCGCAACAGCACGCAATTGCCGGTCACGCCCGGGAACGGATGCAACTTCCCGCCGATGGTCTGCGCCGAGAACAGAGAAATCGAGCATTGCGAGTCGGGCGTCGCCGACGTCGGCAGCGCACGGATGAAACAGGCGGAAGAGACCGCCGGAATGGCGAGATAACCGCGTCGCGTGAGTACGTAGTGCAAGCCGTGGGTAAGCTTGCCGGTCCAGCTGCGCACTGCATCGTTGAGCGTAATCGGCTCCTTGCAACGCAATATGATGCGGCCTGATATATGGTCGTTGAGATTGTCACCAATGCCCGGGGCATCGGTGACGACGGTGATTCCGTGGGATTGAAGGAGGGACGCCGGACCAACCCCGGAAAGCTGTAGTAGCTGCGGAGAATTGAACGCGCCGCCGGCGACAATCACCTCAGCATTAGCGCTGGCGCTGCGTTTTACATTGCCGGCGAGATATTCTATGCCAGTCGCACGTCGGTCTTCGAAGACAATACGCGTGGCGAGCGCTTCCGAAACCACTTTTAGATTTGCACGTTGTCGCGCCGGCTTCAGATAGGCGCCGGCGGCCGAGGAGCGCACACCGTTCCGCATTGTGGTCTGGTAATAGCCTGCGCCTTCTTGCACCGATCCGTTGAAATCGTCGTTGCGTGGATACCCGCATTGCACCGCCGCCTCGACGTAAGCTTCGGCGAGAGGATGGCGGTCGCATAAATCCGAAACTGCGAGCGGCCCGCCAGCGCCGTGGAATTCATTGGCGCCGCGTTGGTTGTCTTCCGCCTTGTGAAAATACGGCAGGACGTCGTCGAAGCTCCAGCCGGCATTGCCAAGCTGGCGCCAATGGTTGAAGTCCTCCGCTTGGCCGCGGATATAGATCAGTCCATTGATCGAACTGGATCCGCCGAGAACTCTGCCACGCGGGGCGATGACCCTGCGGTTATGGCATCCGGGTTGCGGCTCAGTTTCGTAGCACCAATTAAATCGACGATTGTTGAAGAGCTTGCCAAAGCCGAGCGGAATGTGAAGCCACGGGTGCCGATTATTCGGGCCCGCCTCTAATAGAAGCACGCGATGCCGACCGGACGCGGTGAGCCGGCTGGCTAGAACGCACCCCGCACTGCCAGCTCCGACGATGATATAATCAAACGTTTCTGAATTCTTCACGCGCTTTCCTCAGTTCAACCCTGGCGCTTAATTGATGCAAGCGAGGGCGCCGCCGTCGACTGGTAACGCGACTCCAGTAATGAAATTCGCCTCGTCCGAAGCCAAAAACAAAGCAGCGTTGGCGACGTCCCAGGCGGTCCCCATCTTGTGGCGCAGAGGCACGCGCGCATCGCGCGCAGCGGCAACTTCGGCTCGGCTTTTGCCGCTGACGCGAGCTCGTGTGTCAACTGCCATGGGGGTATCCATCAACCCTGGCAAGATTACATTGGCTCGCACTCCATATTCCGCGTTCTGGACGGCGATCTGCTGAGTGAACGCGATCATTCCAGCCTTCGTCGCCTTGTAGGCTACATTCGGATATTGCTCCCAGGCGGCGACTGATGAGATTGTTGTGATAACGCCAGCACGCTGAGCGCGCATTAGCGGTAGCACATGCTTGCAAGCCATGATGGCTCCGCGTAGGTTGATTGTCGCGATGCGGTCGAACGCAGCCTCGGTGATCTGGTCGAGCGGCGCGTCTCCGCAGGCGATACTTACGCCGACGTTGTAGTGAAGAACGTCGACTCGCCCCCAACGCCTCTGTGCAGCCTCGATCATTGCCGCGAGTGTCGCCTCTTTGGTAACGTCCGCTTCGAACGCGATGCATTCTCCTCCCGGCTGTCGCGCCATCGCGATCGTTTCCTCGGCAGAGGAAAGATTGTTGTCGACTGCCATCACCTTGGCGCCTTCCTGAGCGAAACGTAAAACCGCGGCGCGGCCATTGCCCAACCCCTCGCCCGGCGATTGGCCCGCGCCTACGATGATGACGATCTTGTCCTTGAGACGCATGTTGACCTTGGTTGGAAGCGGATTGGCGCTCAGCAGATTAGGCGTGATTTCGTTTTGTGAAGATGAAATTCTTCAGTCGGCTCCAACCACAATTTCTCTGACGCAGATCGTCGCTACGCACGTCTGGGGATAGGTTTGAGCCCAGCTTGTGCCGCCGGCGGCTTTTTCTAGTGCCTCGTCGGATACAGTGAAAATGAGGAGCTCTTGGTCCGTTTGGTCGAGAGCGTTATCAGTGGCGTGCGGACGGTCGCCCATGGAAACGGCTCCTGTTAATTCGCGCGATGCGACACCAAAAGTAGCGTAGTTGGTGTCCTGATCTGCAGTTTTGGCGCAATGCCGGCACGGCGTCGGCCTCAGGCATAGATCTTAATTGAGATCTCATGGGGAACGCACGCTAGTCTGGCCGAACTACCCGTCCTTCGCCAGCCGCAGCTTGATCGACGAACCAGAAGAGCTCGCCGACAGGCCGAATCCGCGCAGCCGGTACTCGACTGCCGCCCTTCCGGATTGCAGTGAAAATCGCCGCTTTTTCCTCGCCGGCCACCAAAAACGCGACACGCCGGCTACTCTGCAGCACGGGGTAGGTCATGGTGATGCGAACCTCGGGGCGTCCGTGCGCAACAGCGGCCACCCAGTGTTTACGCTCCTCGAGCACTGGATCGCCGGGCAGAAGCGAAGCCGTATGACCGTCGGCACCCAAGCCGAGTAGCGTCACATCGAAGAGTGGCCGGTGTGGATCGAGGGTCGCCGAGCCATAGGTCTGCTGCAGTGTCAGTTCATAGCGGCGAGCCGCGTCTTCGGGCGTGCCGTCGGTCGGTATGGGATGAATGTTCTCTCGCGGCACCGGGGCTTTGGCGAGCATCGCTTCGCGGGTCATCCGAAAATTGCTTTCGGGATGATTGTACGAGACGAAACGCTCGTCTCCCCAATACCAAAACACCCGCTGCCAAGGGAAACGATCCCTGAATTCGTCCGAAGCCAGAAGTCCGTAGAGTGTCTTGGGCGTCGATCCGCCCGAGAGCGAGACTCGGAATGAACCTTGCCCGGCCGTCGCCGCTTGTGTCATCCACTCCGCCGCGTGGTACGCCAACGCTAGCGGATCCGGCAGTATCTCGATGTGCCCGACCGCCTGGCTCACAGCGCACCTGCTAACCTTGTTGAACCAAGTATGAACGTTTCCATTGCCTTGGCGAAACCTTCGTCATTGTAGGAATCCGTGACGCCGGCAGCTTGCGCCTTGACTTCATCGGAAGCGTTGCCCATGGCGATGCTAAAGCCGGACCGTTTGAACATCAGCACGTCGTTTGGTTGATCCCCGATGGTGGCAATCTCCTTCGCCGGCACTCCGAGGTGCGTCGAGAGATACTCCACGACCGCACCTTTGTTTGCGTTTTTGTTGGTAACGTCGAGATAGTAAGGCTGCGACCGGTTAGCCGTTGCATGCTGTCCGAATGCCACCTGGGCATCGGCTTCACAGCGCAGCACTCGATCGAGGTCATCGCTCACGCCGACGATCTTGGCGACTTGTTGTAAGTACTCAGCCACATCTGCCACGACCTTCGGCTCGAACTTGACGGTCCACGCTTCGCGGGCAACATGCGGAGCGTCGATATTGGTGATCAGCCAGTCATTGCCGCAGTAGACCCAAGTATCAAGACCATGCCCGCGCATCAGATCGATCGCCTGGCGTGCGACATCGGGGGGCACCGTCTTTTGCTCCAAAATCGTAAGATCGCGTTCGACAAAAAGCCCGCCGTTGAAGCCGGCAATCGGCGTGTCGAGCTTGAGCGCATCAAACAGCATGGCCATGCCGCGCGGTGGCCGACCACTGGTGATGGCAAAACGAACGCCCGCGTTGTGCAATGCACTGACGGCGTTCTGTGCTCGTTTGGTCAAAACCTTCTCCTCGGTGACGAGTGTGCCGTCCACGTCCGCCAACACGAGTGAAATCTTGCGCTTCTCTGCCATCGGCCTCTCCGGCGCCGCTCAGTCGAGCGGCCGCCAGGCGCGACCATCGCGCGCCAGCAGTTCATCCGCCGCGGCCGGACCGGCCGCGCCCGCGGCGTAATTCGGAAAATCTCGAGGCGGATTGTTCGCCCAAGCGTCGAGGATAGGCTGCACGGCTTGCCAACCTGCCTCGACGGTGTCTGCGCGTTGAAACAGGGTCGCGTCGCCGATCATGCAGTCGTACAGCAAGGTTTCGTATCCGGTGTTGGATGCGACGTTGAAATAGGTCCGGTAGTCGAAATCCATGGTGACACTGCTTAGCTTCACTGACGGCCCGGGTCGCTTGGCCGCGAATTCGAGCGCGATTCCCTCGTCGGGCTGAATGCGGAGAATCATCCAATTAGGGTTCATCCGTTCCACGGATGTCCCGCGAAACAGTGCAAACGGCGCCTGATGAAAGCGGATCGCGATTTCTGTCGATCGACACTTCAGACGCTTGCCGGTACGCAGGTAAAACGGCACGCCGGCCCAGCGCCAATTGTCGAGATTAAACTTGCAGGCGACGAAGGTCTCGGTCCTTGAATCGCTAGCCACATCGGGTTCTTGCCGATAAGCGCGAGCATGCTGACCCAAGACCCTACCGGCATCGTACTGGCCGCGTACCGCGGCCTCCATCGCCTGAGCGCGATCGAGAGGTTTGATTGCCTGAAGCACCTCAGTCTTTTTGGCGCGAACGGCATCAGCGTCGAACGAGATCGGCGGCTCCATGGCTGCCATCGCCAGAAGCTGGAACATGTGATTAGGCACCATGTCGCGCAGTGCGCCAGTCTTCTCGTAGAACTTGCCGCGATGCTCGACACCGATGGTCTCGGCTGCAGTGATCTGGACATGATCTATGTGCTCCCGACTCCACAGCGGTTCAAACAGTCCGTTAGCAAAGCGTAGTGCCATGATGTTCTGGACCGTTTCCTTGCCGAGGAAGTGATCGATCCGGTAGATCTGGCGCTCCTGCAGTATTTTTAGGATCTCATTATTGAGCGCTTTGGCCGAGCCCAGATCGTGGCCAAAAGGCTTTTCGATCACGACCCGGCGCCATTGGTTATTTTTTTCGACCACAAGACTTGCTGCTCCGAGCTGTTCGACTGCCAGCCCAAAGAACCGCTCTGCGACCGCGAGATAAAAGAGATGGTTGCCGCTGGTGCCGGCCGTCTTGTCCAAACGTGTCAGATGATCACCGAGCCGGTGGTACGTCACTGGATCGTTGAGGTCGCCCTGCAAATAGCTCATGCGGTCGGCAAGCCACTGCCACGCGGTCCAGTCGACGGCGTCGATGTGGAACTCGCCGTCATGGCCGACGAAACTTTTCATCGAGTCGATGAGGTCTGTTCGCCATTCCTCGGCGGTGATTGCGGCAAGGTCGACGCCGACGAGTTGGAATCCGTCGGACAGTTGTCCGGCATGCGCCAGATTATAGAGCGCCGGCGCGACCAACCGCTTCGTAAGGTCACCGGCGGCACCGAAAATCACCATCGCGCAGGGCGGCGCCGCAGGGGCGCGCTCGTCCTGTTGAGCGCCCTGGGCTTCGATGAGTTGATCGTGCTTGCCCAATATCGTTTCCTATTTTTGCTCTTCCACTGTGCCGCTCGAGATTTTCACGCAGTCCTTGCCGCCTCGCGTCTTACCCTGACTTCGCCTGCTGTGCCGCATCGATCGAGAGCGTACGGATCGTATTGATCGCCAGCTGATCGAGCTCCGCGCCGGTCATGCCTTTGAGCTTTGCTTGCTGCATCCGCGTTTCGCTTCCTTGTCACCCAGCCTGCTTCATAGCGGGTTTCTCGATGTGCCCGCCGAACTGGTAGCGCATGGCCGAAAGCATCTTGTCCGCGAAATCTGCTTCGCCACGCGAGCTGAACCGCTCATAGAGCGCCGAAGAGAGCACATGCGCCGGCACTCCCTCGTCGATGGCAGCCTTTATCGTCCAACGGCCTTCGCCCGAATCGGACACGCGGCCGGCGAATTTCGTCAGCGCCGGATCCTCCATCAGCGCAACGGCGGAAAGGTCGAGCAGCCAGGAGGCGATCACACTTCCGCGCCGCCAGACCTCGGTAACGTCGGCGAGATTGAAATCGTATCGATAATGTTCGGGATCGCGCAGCGGCGTGGTCTCGGCATCGATCACGCCGGGTTTGTTGCCGATATTGGCGGCCTTGAGAACCGCGAGCCCTTCGGCATACGCCGCCATCACGCCGTACTCGATACCGTTGTGCACCATCTTGACGAAATGGCCGGCGCCATTGGGACCGCAATGCAGATAGCCCTGCTCGGAGGTTCCACCCGCCTGTTCACGCCCGGGAGTGCGCGGGATATCGCCGCGGCCCGGTGCAAGCGTGGCGAAGATCGGGTCAAGATGTTTCACGACACCGGCCTCGCCGCCGATCATCATACAATAGCCGCGCTGCAATCCCCAGACGCCGCCGCTTGTGCCGACGTCGACATAATGGATTCCTTTGGAGGCGAGCTGCTTGGCGCGACGAATATCGTCGACATAATAAGAATTGCCGCCATCGATCAGGATGTCGCCTCGATCGAGATGGGTCAGCAAATCGTTAATGGTGTCGTCCACCGCTCCGACTGGCATCATCAACCAGATGCCGCGCGGTTTCGTCAGATTCTTGACCAACTCCGCGAGCGAAGCGGAGCCGACGGCGTGCTCCTTGACCAGCTCGGCCACCGGCTTTGGCGACCTGTTGAACACCACGCATTGATGGCCGCCTTTCAACAGCCGGCGTACCATGTTGGCTCCCATGCGACCGAGGCCGATCATTCCTAGCTGCATGTGTCAGATCTCCTTTGCGGAGTAACCTCCCGAGCGGGTGCGATCTGAGTTAAGAAGGCAAAGCAATACTTGCCCGCTCAAACTGATCGACAAACTCGTGATAGCGCGTGGCAATCTCCGCGACTGTTTGCTCACGCGTCGCCTTGTTGCTCCGCCAGGCGACCAACGGATCCCAGAAAACGGTGCGGCCCACGGCAAAGCCGATAAACCCCGGCATCTCCGCCGCGATCCCGAGCCATTGCCGCACTTTGCGCTCGTTCTCGCCGCGCCCGAGAATGATGCAGCCAACATGATCGCGATCGCCGGCGCGCGCTGCCGCTACGAGGCTTTCGCAATCCTCGCGTCGATCCAGGCCTTCAACTTTCCACAAATCCGGCTCGACGCCGGCGTCCTGAAGCTCGTGGATAGCTTCGACCATCAGACCGGGCCGCAGCTTGCGATCGTAGGCCGTCTTATCGCCGTTTAGCTTCTCGAGTTGCGTTTTCTCAGCCGGGACAAGGAGCTCGAACATGAAGCGGCTACGGTTTTTGGCAGCCAGAAATTCGGACAGACGCTTTAATCGAACCGCCTGTCTCTTATTTAAAACGGGGTCGCTCCGCGGGTTGTAGCGCACCAACACTTTGCAGAATGTCGGGTCGAAGGCTTCGATATGGCGCGCGAAATCCTCGCCATATTCGAAGTCGAACTCGTCCTGGCCGCTTTTCTCTGCCGGGCATGCGGTGGTGACATTGTTCGAAGCAGCATCGCGCGGAATGGCGGCGCCAAATTGCTCATCGACCAGGATGCCAGCCTTTTCTTTCGCCACACCATTGATCAGCGCGCATTTAAATCCATCGTAGATGACGTGCTTGGCACGGGTGATTTCGGCCGTCTGCGCCGCGCTTAACGGGGATTCCCAGCCGAACATCTTGGCTTGAAACGAGCCGCGATGATCGAACGGTAAAATATAGAGCGCGCGATCATATCCTCGCGGCATCAGGCGGATCCTTTGAGTCTGCGATAGCGCCGGATCAGCGCATTGGTTGAGCTGTCGTGCTCGAGCTTTGGATCGGTCGGACTCTCGAGCTGGGGAATAATCCGCTGGGCAAGAGCTTTGCCTAATTCCACGCCCCACTGATCGAAGGAATCGATCTGCCAGATCGTGCCTTGTGTGAACACGATGTGCTCGTAGAGCGCGACGAGCTTGCCTAGAGCCGCTGGCGTCAAAGCTTTCAGCAGAAGCGTGTTCGATGGACGGTTTCCCTCGAACAGCCGATGCGGCACGAGCCAATCCGGCGTCCCTTCCGCCTTGACCTGATCGGCAGTCTTGCCGAAGGCCAACGCTTCGGTCTGCGCGAAGACATTGGCGAGCAGCATGTCATGATGCCGACGCAACGGATTGAGCGGCTGGATGAATGCAATGAAATCGCAGGGTATGAGCCGCGTACCCTGATGGATCAATTGATAAAAGGAATGTTGGCCGTTGGTGCCCGGCTCACCCCAATAGATCGGCCCCGTGTTGTAGTCGACTGCGACTCCGTCGATTGTCACATGCTTGCCGTTGCTCTCCATGGTGAGCTGCTGGAGATAGGCCGGAAAGCGCTTCAGATACTGCTCGTACGGCAGCACGATGATGGTCTGCGCGCCGAAGAAATTATCGTACCAAACACCGAGCAAACCCATCAGAACCGGCAGGTTGCGCTCAAACGGCGCCGAGCGGAAATGCTCGTCCATTTCGTGGAAGCCATCCAGCATGGCGTGGAAATTGTCGGGGCCGATGGCCAGCATGGTGGAGAGACCTATGGCCGAATCCATTGAGTAGCGGCCACCGACCCAGTCCCAGAAGCCGAACATGTTGGTCGTGTCGATGCCGAACCGCGTGACCTCCTGCGCGTTCGTGGAGACGGCGACAAAATGCTTGGCGATGGCCGAGTCGTCGCCGTTCAGTCCTGCCAACAGCCACGCTCGCGCAGTCTGCGCATTGGTCATCGTCTCCAATGTCGTGAAGGTCTTGGAGGATACTATGAACAATGTCTCAGCCGGATCGAGATCGCGCACCGCCTCGGCGAAATCTGTGCCGTCCACATTGGACACGAACCGGAAGGTCATCGCGCGTTCGCTGTAGTGCTTGAGCGCTTCGTAAGCCATGACCGGCCCAAGATCCGATCCACCAATACCAATGTTGATCACGTTGCGGATGCGTTTTCCGGTGTGACCCTTCCACGCGCCGCTACGCAGCCGATCAGCGAATTCTGTCATCCTGTCCAGAACGGCATGGACGTCCGGGACTACGTTGCGGCCATCGTGCATGATGGAGGCGCCCCGCGGGGCACGCAGCGCAACGTGAAGCACGGCGCGGTTCTCGGAAACGTTGATTTTGTCGCCACGAAACATGGCATCGATGCGGTCGCGCAAACCCGATTCTCGGGCGAGCTGAAGCAACAGCCTCAGTGTTTCATCGGTGATCCGGTTCTTTGAATAATCGAGATAGAGTCCCGCGGCTTCGATTGCCATCTTTTCCCCACGCCCGCGATCGTCGGAGAAGAGGTCACGTAGGTGAACGCTCTTGAACTTTTGGTGGTGTTTTTCCAGCAGTTTCCACGCGGGACGGTTGCGCAAAGGCGGCACGCGCATGGATTTTTTGAACTCGCTTGTGGGCTCAGGTGTGCGCGTACGCCGACGGGATGCCACAGTCATGTTAATTAGCTCGCTTTACGCATCACGGAACTCTTGGACTCGAGATTAGCGATCAGGTCATTCCATGATTTTACAAAGGATGCAGCGCCGTCATTCTGAAGCTTCGTCGCCAACGCATCGATGTCGATGCCGGCTTTGGCGAAGCGGGACAGAACTATCTCGCAGTCGCCGCCATCCGGTGCCAGTTGCTCGCCAACATCGCCGTGATCGCGGAAGGCTTTGAGCGTGTCGTCAGGCATCGTGTTGATCGTGAAGGGTGCCGCCAGAGCCTTTACGTAAAGCGTGTCGGAGGCCTTCGGGTCTTTGGTGCCGGTGCTGGCCCAAAGTAGGCGCTGCGCCCGGGCGCCGGCGTTGGCTGCGCGCTGAAAGCGCCGTGAAGCGAGCAGCTCCAGATACGTTTTGTAGGTCCGCTGGGCGACGGCAATGCCGAGCCGGTTGGATAGCTCGCTCGGGACTTTTCCACTGATCGCGACATCCCAGCGGCTGATAAAGAGCGAGGCAACCGACGCGACGGCCGGGTTGAGCCCAGCCTCGATGCGCCGCTCGACCCCACGCAGATAGGCTTCGGCTGCGGCAACATACTGTTCGCGCGAGAACAGCAGCGTAACGTTGATCGGAACGCCGGCGAAGATAGCCGCCTCGATAGCTGGCAATCCTTCCGCAGTACCTGGAATCTTAATGAAAAGGTTCGGTTTGCCTCCACGCTGATGGAGATCGCGCGCGGCGGCCAAGGTGCGCTTGGTATCATGGGCGAGAACAGGTGAGACCTCCAACGATACCCAGCCGTCTACCCCGTCAGTCCGTTCGAAGATCGGGCGAAACAGATCGGCGGCGCGGGTCAGATCCCCCAACGCCAGTTCGAAGAACAAATCCTCTGGCAGATTGGCATAGGAAGCGTTCTTTGAAATTTCACCGTCATAATCCACGCTGTTTTTGATCGCATGATCGAAGATTGTCGGATTCGAGGTTAGCCCGGTCACCGACAATTCGTCGATATAGCGTTGCAAGGTGCCGCTATTCACGAGATTTCTGGTGATGTTGTCGAGCCAGAGGCTCTGCCCAAGATCATGTAACGCCTTCGTTGGGTTCATCGCGCCGACTCAAGTTTGGAAACAGACACCAGCGAAGTCAGCCACGGTCGCATCAGGTCGCGATCGAGCAGGTCGGCGAGAGACTCGACCGTTATATCGGCTGCCGGAAAGGCGCCGACGACTTTTGGATCGTGAGCATAACTTCCCTGCCGCACTAATATTGTCGTTACGCGCTCGCCCCAGAATTGTTTGACGGCTGCCAAGATGCGCAGCTTGTCGTCGATGAGAACGTAACGCTCGGCTGGGTAACGCCGCTCGACATCATCGAGGGCTTCTTCCTTATGAATATAGATCAGCACACGTCCATCCACCGCGTCAGCGAGACCCGCGCGCTCGACTTTAAGTGGCTGGAAAACAACGTCACCATCCGAGAGGATGGCCGTCGGGCCGAGGCGACCCAGCCATTTCAACACTTCAAGGGCGGCGGGGAACAGGCGGTCGGCGAAAGGATAGTTGATTAGGAACGACGACATTGAGAGCAGTTCTACCTCGCGCGGATGTTCAGCCCGGTAGCGCTGCAACGCTCCAAGATAGTCGCGATAACCCAGCTCCGTGAACAGATCCTCGAGGATTCTCCAATAGCGAATGCGGGCGGCGCCACCATAGGCGCGGCCCAGATGATCTTTCAGGTCCTGTTGGATCCGGTCGTTGTCGAGCAAAGTGTTGTCAACATCGATCAGGAAAACGATCGGAGGGGAGGGCGTCATTCGGAACTCCGGCGACGCTCCAGCTCGCGTGCTGGACCCAGGTCCCCCGACGGCACAACGATACAACGCCCTCAACCCCAAAAATTCAACCCGCTCGACCCAAACAGGTTCCAAAAAGCGAAACGAACAATGCATCGATGTCTACGTCTTTGAGAAGATAGATCAATTGCACCGCTGGCGGCATAAATGCCGCTGCGGGCCTCGCCTACTAATGGGTTGTGGAAGTGAGTACGGCACTCGGGCTGTCTGGACTCTCACCTGGGCCTCAGTTCCGCAAACTTGTACGACGCGATGTCGCGGTGCTCGACAAGCTTGGGGTCTCCCTTGAGCACTTCAAAGGCTGTCCGCTCTCCTTCGCGCCAGAACCTAATGTCAAGCATATGCTTGCCGATGCGAAGATCATGCACCGTAAGGTCGGGCAGCCATGCCGGAAGGTATGGGTCAACGTAGAGTTTGTTGTGCGGGGCATCCGGCAGGAATCCCAGTAGCGCCTGCGTGAGCATGAACACTGAGCCGGCCGCCCAAGCCTGCGGCACATTCGCACCGATATACTGCACCGGGAAATTCGACTCGTTGCGCTCGGACGCGGTGTAAAGCTCTGGTAGCTGATTAAGAAGAAAATGACTCGCCGCTACGCTGACGTCGTGGGCG
Source organism: Xanthobacteraceae bacterium (assembly GCA_049286035.1). Lineage (GTDB taxonomy): Bacteria > Pseudomonadota > Alphaproteobacteria > Rhizobiales > Xanthobacteraceae > BOG-931. Next base: position 5,375 of record JBAQBC010000064.1, on the reverse strand, counting down.
ATCCGCGCTGCCTCCTTATGAAAGCCATAGCGTTTGAAGCCCATAGCAATAATAGCGTTATCGTGCGGCCAGACTGATCCAGTCTGGTAGTTGTAGGGATTAAATGCCGGGTGATCGGCGGACAGCGTGCGAATGCCCCAGCCAGTCCACATGTCCGGCGCTGTCAGGCGCTCCATAACCCTCTTGGCCCGTTCGGGAGGGACGATGCCGGACCAAAGGCAATGGCCGGCATTGGACGCGACGGTCAGGACTTTCTTCTTGTTGCCGTCAAGCGCATAGGCATAGAACCCAAGTTCCTCATCCCAAAAAACTTCGTTGAAGTGCGCGAAAAGAGTAGAGGCTTTGGAACGCAATTCAGTCGCGCGCTCGGGCTTGCCGAGCGCGTCGAACACCTCCGCCATCCGTTCCCAGGCATTGTAAACATAGCCCTGAAGCTCGCAGAGCGCTTTAGGCCCCTTTACCAGTGAGCCATCGGGATACATGACGGCATCGCCGGAATCCTTCCAGGCCATGTTCTCGTAGCCTACTGGGGAACGCGTCTTATATTCCTGGAATCCGTCGCCATCGCGGTCGCCGTATTTGTCGATCCATACCAGACACCCTTCGGCCGTCTGCAGATGCTGTTCCAGAAGCCCTCTATCGCCAGTTGCGCGCCAAGCGGCGTGCAGTGCTATCAGATAGAGCGGTGTCGCATCCGCTGTGCCGTAGTAGGGCGTGTGTGGGATCAGTTTAAAGTGCGCAAGCTCGCCGTAGCGCAACTCGTGAAGGATTTTGCCCGGTTCGGCATCGCGGTATGGATCGTCTTCCTTAGCTTGCAGCGATCCCAATATCTCCAGTGAACCACGCGCGAACTCCGGGTAGATCAGGATATTCTGCAGCGAAACGAGGAGACTGTCTCGACCAAACGGCGCCACGAACCACGGCAGTCCGGCCGCAGGCATGAAAACCATATGATCCGTGCCTTTGATAGGCAGACGGAGCGCGGCCATGTCCTCGAGCGCTTGATGAAAGAGGCGGTAAAACTCTTCGTTGCTTGTCTTGATTTTCACTACTGTCTTCAACCATTGCGACATCGTCTCGAAATGAGGAGACTTGTAACTGGTTTCACCACAGTCATCCGGCGCATGGAAGAGTTGATCGCCATCCTCGAGCGTATAGAGTAGGCACGTGTGCCAAGTCTCGTTCGGTTGAAGTTCGACCTCAAAACTGAGCCGACCATTAGCAGAAACAGCGTTGCGCGAAGCACGCGCAACCGAAATTGTTACCGCGCGGCGAAAATCACGGTTTGAATATTCAGTGCGAACCCGTTGCTCCCGCTCCGACCATTCGGTAGTGATCTTGCCACGGCGTACTATGCGGCCTGCCTTGACCTCAAAGATGTCGGCAAAGTCACAGCGAAAAGCTACCTCAAGCTGAAAACGCACTGGCTTAATGTTGTTGTTCGTGATGTCGAGATCTTCGTGCAGGCCACCGCTCAGTGATCGACTGATGGTGAGGCCAAGGGTGCGCGGTGGGATCGGACCATCTTCGGTGAGGATCGACTTGTTGGTGAGAAAGATGCGCGCGGCGTAGTAGCTAATGGGACCACCGTTCAGCAGTTGCCAAGGTTCGCCGTTAGCGTATATCGCCCAATTGCTGATGATCCGCGTGTCGAGGAAGTACAAGCCTCTTTCACTCGGCCACGTGATTGCTCCATTCGGGTCGGTGACAAGCACTGTCTGACCTTGATGAATGGCAATCTGGGGTGGGCCAACTTGAACCTTGAATGCCATTACGTGCTCCTCAATGGCTCACTTTTCTCGTTCGAAGGTCTCGTTTCTGGCATCAGTAACCCGAGCGAGAGAGACGGTAGTCAGTGCTGCGGTGGCAATGCTGAGAAATCCAATTGCGCTACCGAAGTTTCCAACAACGAAGCCAAAGAATGTAGTGCTGAGCGACGCGCCAATGCCCGCGAACGTCCCAACAAAGCCTTGGGCCAAATTGAATCTGCCGGTCCCATTCGTGAGATCAGCAACAATTAAAGCGGTAAGCACACCCAAGGCGCTACCGCTAACTCCGTCGAGCAGCTGAATGCAAATGAGCAAAGGCGGATCATTTGTCACAGCGAACAGAAGAGCTCGGACGGCCAGCGCGCTGAAGCCGATCAAGAGCAACGGCCGGCGACCCCAGCTCTGAGCGAGTTGTCCCACCCAGGGGGAACTCAGCGCGACGACGATCTGTGGCAGGATGATTAGTGCTGAGATAATAAACGAGGCGCCGGTTCCATTGCGATATGCCAGTTGCTCTCCCGCAAGTGGCAACATGGAGGCGTTCGCGAACTGAAATAAGAACAGGCAGCCAGCAAAGGTCAGCAGATTGTAATTCTTGGAAAGGCTCAATCGCTCTGCTCTCGGCAGCGGTGTGGGTGCGTGGTGATCGGGTTGTCCACACGAGCGGCCGAAGTGGATGTCAACGGAACGGACACGGGCTACGGCTACAAGCAACGGAAGCACTAGCGCGGCCGAGACAAAGAATATGGACCGATAGGACAAAAAATAACTAATGGCTCCCATCAGTCCTGTAACAGTCAAAGCTCCTGCCGAGGCGAAGCGTTGATTTCGTCCTAGTCTTTCGGCAAGAGCCAAGTGACCAACCAAGCCCAAGCTTATCGCGGCGATGGCCGGCCCGAGGACGCCGCCGGTCAATCCTTGCAGCACCAAAGCAGTAAGAACTACCGGAAGGATCGGCCAAAGCGCCAGCGCGAGCGCGCTGACCGAGACCACAATTGCGCCAAGCGCAACCAGAAACCGCTTCGATCGGCTGGCGTCAAGCAATTCACCGCCTGGCAGTTGGCTCAACAAGCCGGCGAGACCGCTAACACTCAGCACAAATCCGATGTTCTGCTGGGTCCATTTCTCATTAGCTAGCAGCACCGCGACAAACGGGCCGAATCCGGTCTGCATTCCCGCGAGAAAGAAATTGATACCGTCGAGGCCACTCAGACTCGTGCTGGATGGCGACAGGTCTATCGCGTCGGATGCCGCCGTCAGGGCCATGGCGCTGGGAAGGTCCTGGTTTCGAACGATCAATTAGCATTTATGATCACGTCGCCATAACCACCACACATAAACGGGATAACATTTTCAGCCTTGGCGCGCGCTGAGAAGCGGACCATGCAGAACTTAAGAAGCGCAAAGATGGTCGCCATCTCGATCGCATTAGGTCGGAAGGTTGGTTCAGGCCATGGGTGCAGGGCCACAGTGCGATTCACGTAACGCGCCTCGCGGCAGAGTTGATGGGACCAACAGAACAGTTGGTTGGTAAACATCTGCTGCGCTGATTCCGCCGCTCACCAAGGGCCTTCACCTGGAAATGGCACCGTTAAAGCGCCAGATGCACCTCGGTGTCTTTTGGCTCGGTACGGGAAATCACACCGCCGGCTGGCGCTACGAAGGCGGCGACCAGCAACAACAGCTGGCCCCTAGTCGTCGCCGGAGCGCAGACTGCCGAATACGGAAAGCTCGATTTGTTCTTTATCTCCGATTCAGTGGTTATGGATCCCGGCGATCACCCGTCATTTGTCTCCCGATTCGAGCCAACGACCTTGATCGGCGCGTTAAGCGCGGTCACTCGATATATCGGGCTGGGCGCCACGATATCGACCAGCTTCAGCGAGCCCTTCAATGTCGCGCGCGTGTTCGGGACGCTGCAGCATCTTAGCGGCGGTCGCGCAGCATGGAATGTTGTTACCAGCTCACATGATGCAGCGGCTCGAAACTTCAGCAGAGAGCGCCTCGACGAGCATGACCTGCGTTACGAGATCGCCAACGAGTTCGTTGATGTCGTCAAAGGGTTATGGGACACGTGGGAAGAAGGGGCGATCGTTGCCGATAAGACAACAGGAATATTTCTCGACAAGTCCAAAGTGCACTTACTTGACCACAAAGGACGTTTTTATTCGGTCGAGGGTCCACTAAACATCGACCGCTGTGCGCACGGGCACTCACTGATCATTCAGGCTGGTGGCTCGCCACCCGGGCAGGAGCTTTCTGCTCGTACTGCCGATATCGTGTTCTCAGTGGTCAACGGCGACAAAGGTTCAGCTAAAACCGCCTATGACGACCTCAAGCGGCGCACCACCAAGTATGGCCGCGCTCCTGACGACATAGCGATCCTTCCCGGCGTGATGCCGATCATCGCTGAGACCAATGAAAAGGCGAAAGAGCAGCTCGACAGGCTGCAAAGTTGGCTGACTCCGACCAATGCGCTCAGCCTGGTTTCGCAACGCATCGGTTATGACATCTCTGGCTATTCTCTCAATGGCCCAATTCCCGATTTCCCAGAGCCGACTGAGCGCGGTCGCGCCTTTTCAAAGGCGCTTCTCGAAATGGCGCGTCGCGAGAAAATGACGTTGCGCGATCTTTACAACGTGACTGCCGCGGCACGCGGTCATTGGGTCATCTACGGCACACCGCAGCGGATCGCTGATATCTTCGAGGAGTGGTTCACAGCTGGGCTGGCCGACGGTTTTGTCGTCATGCCGGCTTATTTTCCTGGCGCTTTCGAGGATTTCATCAAACTGGTCGTGCCCGAATTGCAGCGGCGAGGTCTTTTCCGACGAGATTATGCAGGTCCGACTTTACGTGACCATTTTCGGCTGAAGGCCGTCAGGGCGTGAGGGATTATGGGTTAAATGGTAGTGATTTCAGCTAGATGAATCGTCGAGTTCCATTTGTGGCGACGATGCAACAAACACTAAAATTTCCAATTGCTAAGGCGAATGAAGTCAATTTAAGACAAAATTAACTTAAGCTCATAAGCCTAGGGGGTGGCTCCAAGCATAGGGATCTTGGAGAGTTTTAATGGGGATATCTCATGAAAAATGGGATCGCAACGTCTTCTGATCTGCTTCATGAATATTATGTCCTCCAAATCAACGGACGAATTAATTCGACACATCGACGATTTGAGGATGCACTGAGGGCAGGTTTACTTCTCAAATATCAGTTCCCGCATGATGACATCAAAGTGTACGAGACGAAATCAGCTGAAGAAGTAATGCCCGGAATTGTTTTTCATTGAGTATAGGCGACGGATCGCATTAATTTACGACTGGCGACCTTCTGGGCTAAGCAGCGCACTGTTCTGGCTCGACGCGGCTGTCGCTTAAACACTACCTCCTCATGGTGGCATCCATCCAATAGCTCGCAATTTTCAATGACGCTTGCCGCTATGGCTTCACCGGGAAAGATTCGGATGCCGAAATTACGGCCATTAGGTTAAACTTGACATCTCAGATTGCAATCGGACGAGGATGCCTACAATGACCGTTTCCATGTACAGCGTCTCTATTCCAATATTCATTCAACACCTGAACGGGCTCAATACTGTTCTGG
>JBAQBC010000063.1:0-2663 GCA_049286035.1 Xanthobacteraceae bacterium | reverse complement strand
GCAAGGCGCGCACCGCGCCGGCCGCGATCACGCGCACCGATCGGGTCGCCAGCACACGGCCGCCGAGCTTGTCCGCCCAATATTCCGGATCGCTTTTAACCGTGAGGTCGAGCGCCGGCTCGTTGCGATTGGCCGCAGCGATGGCGCGAGCGGTCGCCGCGCCGTAAGCCGCGGTCCAGCGCGCCATCAGCCAGTCCGGGGCGTCGAGCGTCGATGTATCGAGCGCCGCGAGGCGCGCGGCGCCCTCCCGCGCCAAGCGCCGCAACACGGCATTGATCAGACCAGCAAAACCGGCAGCACGCCGATCGGCTTGCGCGATCCGGACGGAAAGGTCGACGGCGGCATGATCCGGCACGTTGAGAAAAAGAATCTGCGCCGCACCGAGCAATAGTGCGGTCTCGACCTGTGGCGCTTGCGCGGGTAAGCCGCGATCAAGGAACAGCCCGAGAAGATGGCGCAGCGTGCCGAGCCGGCGCAGCACCGTGGCGATCAGAACGCGCACCAGCGCGCGGTCGCGCTCCGCGAGCGCTGCCAATTCGCTTGTTGAATCGAGAAGCTCATCCAGCGCGCGATGCCCGCGCAGCACGCCGTCGAGCATGTCGGCGGCCACGCGGCGAACCGCAAAGCCCGGCGGTTCGCCGGAACGCGCCGGTGATGTCGCGTGCTTGCGCGGCTTCTGCATTGCGGTGAGAACCTCCTTGCGGTCGCCGCAGGGCTACGCCAAATCAATGGGGATGCCAACGCCAACAACTGATCCGCCATTGTCAACACCCGCGGACGCCGCGAGCGAGCGGCCGGCCAACAGGCGGCCGCTGTCGGACGCCGCCATTCGCGCACTGGCGGAAGCCTCGGCAAGGCGAACGGAACGCGGCAATAACAAAGCTGGAAAGTCGCAAGCCGCGAACGAAATCGCCGGCCGCGGCGGCCTCGATCCGACGCGCTACGGCGACTGGGAGGTCAACGGGGTCGCTTCGGATTTTTGAGTAGCAGGGATCAGCAATCAGGTATCGGCGATCAGGTATCAGCGATCAGAATGAAAAGATTAGCGATGCCGGCAGCTGATCCCGATTCCTGATCTACTGATCCCTGACTATCTGGTGACCACAACGCGCGTCCCGAGGCTGGCCCGGCCGTACAAATCCATAATGTCCTCGTTGTACATCCGGATGCAGCCGTGAGAGACGAAGCCGCCGATCGTGCCCGGCGCATTGGTGCCGTGAATGGCGTATTCGCCGCCGCCCGAAAGCGTCATCGCGGCCGCTCCCATGGGATTGCGCGACGAGCCGCCCGGCACGACCGGCGGCAGCGATCGGTAATCGCCCCTGATTGACGCCGGCGGCGACCAGGCAGGCCTGATATATTTGCCGTCGATAAAGGCAGTGCCCGACCATTGCAGGCCGGCGCGGCCGACGCCGACCGGGTAGCGGATCGCCTCGCCGGAGCCGACAAAGTAATAGAGCCGGCGTTCGCTGGTGCGGATGAGAATGGTTCCCGGCAGATAGCTGTCCTTCACCGAAACCCGATCGCCATGAGCCTGCACCGGCGCAGGCGCAAAACCGAAGGCTGCGACGACGGCCGCAAAGCCATAAACCAGAATCTTTCCTCGCATTTTCACATTCCCTAATGCTTCTTGTCGCCCCCCCGCTCGCCCCGGGGGGATACTTACGAATATTCTAGCCAAATCAATCGCTGCCCTCAGCAGCGCAGCTGTAACAAGGTTGAGGTTTTGGTAATTTTTTTCGCCGGGTGTGCTCTCCGCGCACCACCTCCTTGCTCGGCCTCCTTGCCGCCTGCCGGCAAAGCGCAGATGGCCAAACGGTTCCACGCAAGCTTGCCGGTAGACGCGTACTCGCGCCGGATGGAGCGGAAGGGAAAGGCTACGCGCTCTTGCGGTTTTGCCGGTTCTTGACCAGGTCGTCGACCACCGCCGGATCGGCGAGCGTGGAGGTGTCGCCGAGATTGCCGAATTCGTCTTCGGCGATCTTGCGCAGGATGCGGCGCATGATCTTGCCGGATCGGGTCTTCGGCAGGCTTGGCGCAAACTGGATCAGATCGGGAGAAGCGATCGGGCTGATCTCCTTGCGCACCCAGCCGACCAGTTCCTTGCGCAGCTCTTCGGTGGGCTGCTCGCCGGCCATCAGCGTGACATAGGCGTAAATGCCCTGCCCCTTGATGTTATGCGGATAGCCGACCACGGCCGCTTCCGAAACTTTCGGATGCGCAACCAGCGCCGATTCCACTTCTGCCGTGCCAAGTCTGTGGCCGGCAACATTGATCACGTCGTCGACGCGGCCGGTGATCCAGTAGTAGCCGTCCTGGTCACGCCGGCAGCCGTCACCGGTGAAATATTTTCCGGGATAGGTGCTGAAATAGGTGTCCACGAACCGCTGGTGATCGCCGTAGACGGTGCGCATCATGCCCGGCCAGGCGTCGGCGATGCACAGATTGCCGCTCCCCGGCCCTTCCACGACCTTGCCCTCGGCATCGACGATCTGCGGCACCACGCCAAAGAACGGCACGGTCGCCGATCCCGGCTTAAGCCTGATCGCGCCGGGAAGCGGCGTGATCAAAATGCCGCCGGTCTCGGTCTGCCACCAGGTGTCGACGATCGGGCAGCGGCCGTCGCCGACAACGCGGTGATACCATTCCCAGGCTTCCGGATT
>JBAQBC010000062.1:0-3420 GCA_049286035.1 Xanthobacteraceae bacterium | reverse complement strand
CATTCTCTGCAGGCAAAAATATCTGGCATAGTGACACGCTGCCCCAATGTCGCGGCCGAATTATGCAGAGCGTTTGTTCAAACCGAGACGAACTAGGCCGCGCTTCTTACGTGCCAAATCGAGCGCTCACCGGATCTGGCTGGCGATCGCCCCAAGATGAAGGAAGCTCCAGGCGAGCGCGGCGAAGCGGCCGATCCTCGTTCAGTGATTTCGCCGAGCCTTGCTCGATATCCGGGTGGTCAAATCGTCAATTTTGGAAAGGAGAGTTTTCACAATGGGGGACGTGTTGGCCTCGTGATGCCCAATGACGAGAGCGATGATCGGCGTCATTCAAGCCGCAGCCAGCCGCGCTGTTAAGCACAGAAAGTCGTCGCGGCTCTTGGGGTCCGAGGCCAGCGCGGCGATGCGGGCCGTCATTGTCAGTCTCGTGAGATAGTGCGGTGTGGGCACTAGTTAGCTGTCAAAACAAAATTTGCAAATCTTGTGCGCGATTCCGCGTCGGAAGGGATGCAGCTGAGTATACTCGAACATTTTCCAATAAAGTCGATCTCGTAAGTGCCCGGCTGCGAGGTGGGATTTTTGGTGATAGTGACAACTAGCGTCCGATTCTCCCCCGGAGATTCCGCCGTTTTAATGAGACCATCTGTTCTGGTCTTCAATTTCAACCCCGAGCTTTCAACCACCCATGTATAAGCCCTCTCCCATTTCAAATCGCAATCGGGTCCAGCTTGGCACCTGACTTGCTGTGGCATCGACACACTCAAATCACCGGTTACTTCCGAGCAGCTACAGGCTCCAAAAAGGACACCCGCTATGAGCACTAGTCGAAGATACCGCATTAAAACAACGTCCGGCGCTACCGGCTCCCTCGGCGTTGCGTTTGGTTTTTGGGACTCCCAAAATCTGTATGGAGCCGCGTCGCTCGTTCTACTCGTCGCCGCGAACCGGTCCGGCATCTGGCGCGGTCCAATGCCGCACAGTGTGGAACTCATATTCGCCGCCGCAGCGCGTTATGATCCAAAAGGATTTGACGAGCTGCAGCCATGGCACGCCGCAGCGACGGACCCGGAAAGGCCTTAAGCTCGTGCGCAGAAAACACTAGGCGACGGGCCGCGAACCAGCGGCGGACTAGGACGGCGCCGACGGCCCCGACAAGAGCGCCGACAATGACATCGCTCGGATGATGGGCGAGCACGACGACGCGGCTGAACATGATGAGAAGCGCAAAAATCCACATGACCGGCCGCATCTTCGGCGACAGCGCCCCGATCGCGATGGCGGCTGCCGCGACATTCGCCGAATGGCCGGACGGCATGCTGGCATAGTCCGACCGCCAGATGAACGGATTGTACGCAAAGGGATTGTCGTGGCTGCCGACATAGGGGCGCGCGCGGCCGATCAGGCGCTTGATGATGGTGTCGAACAGGCCCGGCGCGCCGACCGCCATGAACAGAAAGCCGAAGCGTGCGGCCAGCGCCGCCAGCACGCCTCGCGTTATGCGAGGCAGCGTCGGCGCCGTCACCACGGCAAGGCAGAGAAAGACGAAGGCGGACGGGATCAGGAACCAGCCGCCAAGTCCGAAATTAGTGATCTCTTCAAAAGCGTCGATAAGCCACCGCGGCAGATGGTGCGCCCAATTGCTTGCCGCAGTGTCGATGCCGAACATTGCGACTATGGCGACGGCGAGCGTGAGGATGATCGCGATGAACGCGCTTGGTGGTAACGGCGGGGTTCGCACCAGCGGCTGCCGCACAAGCGCAGCGCCCCATTTCGCAAAATTCTCCAGCGTGTTTTTCGGTAGCGCCGACAGACCTGCCGACGCGCCCACTGGAGCATCCTTCGTCACGCTCACGGCGCGTCCGCCGACTGGAATACCGCAATCGTGATCGGCTTCCCGAGGCTGATGTTGAAAGCCTCGACACGCGGTCCGGGATTATACCGCAGCCCGATCGCCTCGGCGCGGAGCGCGAAGACGCGCTCCTGACGCGATTCGATGAAAGCGAAGCGGCAACCGCCCTGGCGCAGGAAATCGGCGGCGCCAGTGGCATCGGTAAAACGCGTGCTCGTGCCGGCAAGAAAGACCAGGCTCGGCTCCTCGTAGCCGACACTGGCGGCGACCGCATGCGGGCAAGACGCATCATGCAGCACTTCGGCGAGCGCCACGCTCGGGAACGCCGGCGTTAGCGCCGGCACGACGACGGCGTAAATGCCTATTGCCATCAGGACCGACGCGGCTGTCGCCCGCACGAAGGCATGTTCGGCGCCGTCATCATCGAACAATTGCCAGGCGAATAGGCCGCAGACGATAGCGCTGGCGAGGAACGGCCACGCCATGAGCACAAGGTCGCGGGAGATAATGATCGCGGCGACGATCGCGATGATGCTGACGATCACCGGGACCAGAAACCACCACATGATGCCGCGGACGAGCCACGGCCGCTGCGATAAGACCCGGGACTCGACCGCGCCCGCGGTCAGGATCGCGATCGCAGGATAGAGCGGCAACACATAGTGTGGAAGCTTGGTGATGACCGCCTCGAACAAGATCCACGACGGCACCAGCCAAGCCAGGAGGAAACGCGCCGCCGCTTGGCGCCGCACCGCCCAGATTGCAGGCGCCGCCAATCCCGCCAAAATGGAAGCGGGAAAGAACGTCACGAAAAACAGCACTACATAAAAGCCCGGCGGCGCGCCGTGGCTTTCCTGCGGGCTCGCGACTTTGGCGAGCATGTCCTCACCGACCGAAGCGAGTAGAAATTGACTGCCAACGCGAGAGTAAATCGCGATGAACCAGGGCAGAACCAGAAGAAACAGCCACACCAGGCCCGGGATGGGCCGCAGCGCCAACAGCCAGCGTGCGGAACGATCGAGGATAATAAGCGTCGCCGCCGCCAATCCCACGACCATCAAAATCAGCGGTCCCTTGATCAGAATGCCGCCAGCGAGCGCGGTCCAGAATATCGCGAGCAGGCTCAAGCTCGGTTGCGCTTCGCCGGTTGCGCGCGAGGAAAGATAGACGCGCGCCAGAGCGCTCATCGCGGCGACGATGGTGAAAAGCAGCACCGCATCGGTCTTGGCAAGCCGCGCTTCGGCGCCGAGCATCGCGCACGACGCCATCATCAAGGCGGCGAGAAGCGCGCCGCGGCGGCTGACAAAGGCGAGCGCGCACCAATAGGTCAGGAGCACCGCGCCGGTCGCACCGAACAGCGACGGCATGCGATAGAGCCAGATGCTGGTGCCCGCATTGGCCAGCCCGAGCGCACTCGCCGTGTTCACGACCGCCGCCTGCAGCCAGTAAATGCCGACCGGCTTGCGATAGCGCACGTCGTCCTGATAGCGGATATCGACATAGTCCCCGGTCTCGATCATTTGCTTGGTCGCTTGCGCGAAATAAGCCTCGTCGCGATCGACCGGCGGAAT
>JBAQBC010000061.1:0-6108 GCA_049286035.1 Xanthobacteraceae bacterium | reverse complement strand
TTGCCGAAACGCTTGCCGCAGCAAAAGACGGCGCCGAACGCCTCGCTATCGATTACGAGGTCTTGCCCGCAGTGGTGGCAACGGAAGCCGCCGCGGGGCAGGACGCACCGCGCATCCACGACGATCCGCAATTGGGTGCGCAATCCAATGTCTGTTTCGATGCCGAGCTTGGCGATGCCGCGGCGACGGCGGCGGCTTTCGCCAAAGCGGCGCATGTGACGCGGTTCGAAACCTGGGTGCAGCGCGTCACCGGCGTGCCGATGGAGCCGCGTGCCGCGCTCGCCGCGTTCGATGCGGCGACCGGGCGCGTCACACTCTATGCCGGCAATGGCGGCGCGGTGCGGCTGAAAAACGATCTCGCCACGATACTGGACATGGCTACCGAAAAAGTCCGCGTGCTGATGGCTGACATCGGCGGCAATTTCGGCACCCGCGGCATGATCTATCCGGAATTCGCAAGCGTAGCCTGGGCGGCGCGCAAGCTCGGCCGGCCGGTGAAATGGATCATCGATCGCCACGAGTCGTTCCTGAGCGACTATCAGGCGCGCGATCTCGTCGTCGCGGCCGAGCTGGCGCTCGACGACAAGGGCCGGTTCCTCGCCATGCGCGGCTCGAACCTCGGCAATCTCGGCGCCCACACCACCAATTTCGCCATGGTGCAAAAGGGCGTGCAGATGATGTCGAGCATTTATCGCATGCCAACGGCGCATTTCCGCGCGTGCGCCACGTTGAGCAATACCGCGCCGACCCGGCCCTATCGCAGCGCCGGCCGGCCGGAAGTGATTTTTGTGATCGAGCGGCTGATCGATCTCGCCGCGCGCGAGCACGGCTTCGATCGCGTCGCCATCCGCCGCCGCAATCTGGTGACGGAAAAGGAATTGCCGTACCGCAACCCGTTCGGCGTCAAATACGACAACGGCGATTACATCGGCGCCATGGATATGGCGTTGAAGCTCGGCGACTGGGCTGGCTTCAAGAAACGCCGGCGCGAGGCGAGAAAGCGCGGCAAATATCGCGGCATCGCCGTAGGCACCTATGTCGACATTTCCACCGGCGTGCCGCGCGAGAAGGCGGAGCTCATTGTGCTGCCGGAAGGCGTGGTCGAACTCGTGATCGGCGTGGTGTCGCAAGGCCAGGGTCACGAGACGAGTTTTGCGCAGCTTGTGACGGAATGGCTTGGCGTGCCGATCGAATCCGTGCGCGTCATCGCCGGCGACACCGATCGGGTCACGGTCGGCGGCGGCGCGCATTCCGGCCGCGGCATGCGGCTTGGCTCGATCGTGATCAAGAAATCATCCGATCGCCTGATCGAGAAAGGCCTGCGCATTGCCGAACATCTGTTGGAGACCGCCGCCGCCGACATCGAATTTTCGCGCGGCCGCTTCGCCGTGAAGGGAACGAACCACGCCATCGGCCTGTTCGAGGTGGCGCGCGCGGCGGTCGAGCGCGCGGATCTGCCGGACGATTTGCGCGGCCTATTCACGGCTGCTTGCGACGAAACCGTGGTGGAAGCGAGCTACCCTTACGGCGCGCATGTCTGCGAGGTCGAGGTCGATCCGGATACCGGCAAGGTGACGCTCATCAATTATGCCGCGGTCGATGATGTCGGACGGGCGGTGAATCCGCTCATTATCCATGGCCAGATCCACGGCGGCATCGCGCAGGGTGTCGGCCAGGCGCTGCTCGAGCACTGCCATTACGATCCGCAGAGCGGCCAATTGCTCGCGGGCTCGTTCATGGATTACGCGATGCCGCGGGCCTCGGACCTGCCGTTTTACGCAACCGAATTGAGCGAAGTGCCGTCTTCAACCCATCCGCTCGGCATCCGCCCGGCCGGCGAAGGCGGCACGGTGCCGGCGCTCGCGGTCGTCATCAATGCGATCGTCGATGCGCTATCCGAGTTCGGCGTGCGCCATATCGAGATGCCGGCGACGCCGGAACGGGTGTGGCAGGCGACCCGGGAGGCGGGGCGCGAAGTTTGATGAAAGCCACTATTTCCGTCACCCTGAGGTGGCCGCAAAGCGGCGCTCGAAGGGGGCGACGGCAGCCAAGTCGGCTATTGCCGACTTGGCTAATTATGATCCGAAATCGGAATGCCGATTTCGGTTGGCCGTTTATCCTTCGAGGCTCGCTCCGCTCGCACCTCAGGATGACGGGATGGGCGTACTCACTTTCGCCGCCTACTGCCAGTACGGCGGGTAGCCGGAATTCTTCTCCTGCGCCGCGAGGAGCCGCAGCATCGCCGGCCATTCCAGCACGCCATACGGCCGCCGCGTGCCCGGCTGATAAAGATGCGCGGTGTGGGCCAGCACGTTCTCGCCCGGCATGGTCAGTTCAGCGCGCGCGGCCATGGCGTCGACCTGCGACCGGCACGACATTTCAAGCTGATACATGGTGTTGAAGGCCTGCTGGATGGTCGCGCCGCAGGTGAGCAGGCCGTGATTGCGCATGATCATCGCATCGTGCGCCCCGAGATCGCGAACCAGCCGCTCGCGCTCGTCGACCTCGATCGCCGGACCTTCGTAATCGTGGTAGCCGATATGACCGACGAAGCGGATCGAGGTTTGCGACAGCGGCAACAACCCGCATTTCATCGCCGCCACCGCCATGCCGGCGCGGGTATGCGTATGCAGCACACAGGCGACGTCCGGCCGCGCTTTGTGGATGGCGCCGTGGATCACATAACCGGAGACGTTGATGCCGTAATCCGTATCGGGCTTACTGACGATGTTGCCCTCGACGTCGATCTTCACCAGGCTCGACGCCGTGATTTCCTTATAGAGAAGGCCGTACAGGTTGATCAGGAGGTGTTCGCTGTCCGGAATCCGCGCAGTGATATGGTTGTAGATCAGGTCGGTCATGCCATAGGCGTCGACCAGCCGATAGCAGGCCGCCAGATCAAGTCTGGTCTGCCACTCTTGCGCCGATACACCGTTGCGGATTGACTTGAAGTCGGTCGAGTAATTCACGGCTATCCTTCCTGTTTTTAGCCTATAGCATGATCCGGAAAAGTGGCTACCGGTTTTCCGAAATGATCATGCTCAGACAAAAAGCTAAAGCGAAATGGTGCTCAACTTAAATCATTTCGCTTTAGCGTCCGGTTTCGTAAGGACTTTGGCAAGCCGCATGAGAGACGCGATAGTCGAACCAGCCGCGACTTGAGAAGTCACTTTAAGTAATGGCGACGATGGCAAACGAGATCAACGAACTATTGCGCAACCATGTCAAGGAGAAGCTTGGCCGCGGCGAGGCCGTTGCCTCGATGACGGTTCGGCTCATACGCGGCATCGAGATCGCCCGCATCGCCAAGACCGCGGGCTTCGACAGCCTCTATGTCGATCTGGAGCATTCGAGTTTCTCGCTTGAGACCACCGGCCAGATCTGCATGGCGGCGCTCGAAGCGGGGATCACGCCGCTCGTTCGCGTGCCGAGTGTCGCCCAGGTCTCGCGCGTGATGGATGCCGGCGCGCTCGGCGTGATCGCACCGCATGTGCAATCGGCCGACGACGCGCGCGACTACGTCGCGGCGGCAAAATTTCCGCCGCTCGGGCACCGCTCGGCGGCCGGTCCCCTGCCCCATCTGCACTACCGGAGCTTTCCGGCCGCGGCGGCGGACGCGGCGCTGAACGCGGCGACGCTCCTCATCGTCCAGTTTGAAAGCGAGCAAGCATTGAGCCAGGCCGACGCGATCGCTGCAGTCGAGGGCGTCGATCTGGTGATGATCGGGTCGAACGATCTTCTCGCCGACTGGGGCCTTGCCGGACAATACGAGCATCAACGCCTGCGCGATGCTTATGCCAGGACCATTGCCGCATGCCGCAAGCACGGCAAGCATGTCGGCGTCGGCGGCCTCGCTTCCTGCCCCGAGCTTGCCGCCGAATTCGTGCGCATGGGCGCACGCTATGTCTCGACCGGAACCGATCTCGGCTTCCTGCTGGCCGCTTGCACGGCCAAGGCGAAAGAAGTGCACGACATCACATTCCGTGCCATATCGTGATAGAAAAGACGTGACGAAATCACCTGAACGAAAGACGTCTGAATGCTCGAACTTCGTCCAAGTTGCGAATGCTGCGACATCGACTTGCCGCCATCGGCCACCAACGCGATGATCTGCACGTTCGAGTGCACCTTCTGCCGCGATTGCGTCGAGAACCGTCTTAACGGAGTGTGCCCCAACTGCGGCGGCAATTTTGCGCCGCGTCCGGTCCGACCGCAAGGAAATCTTGCGAAAAATCCGCCGTCGACACGGCGCGTCTTTAATCCCGCCGGATGCGGCCGCTAACACCAACCGGAGCATGCCTTTGGCGAACTTGCGCGCGTTGATATTCGGTGCTGCCGGCCTCTTGTCCATCGCGACTGGGTGGTGCGCACCGGCCGCCGCGGACGACTACCCGTCGCGGCCGATCCGGCTGATCATTCCGTTTCCGCCGGGCGGCAGCAATGACGTGGTCGGCCGCATCGTCGCCAACCAGCTCGGGCAAAAACTCGGGCAAACCGTGTTCGTCGACAATCGCGCCGGCGCCGGCGGTGTCGTCGGGACCGATGTTGCCGGAAAGTCCGCGCCCGACGGCTACACGCTTCTCGTCATCTCGATAGCGCACGCGGTCGATCCGTTCATTTACAAAGAGCCATACGACCCGATCAAAGATTTTGTCCCGGTTGCCATCCTTGCGACCGGGACCAATGTTCTCACCGTCAATCCGAACGTCCCGGTGCGTTCGGTGAAGGAGCTGATCGATCTGGCCAAGGCCAAGCCCGGTTTTCTCAACTACGCGTCGGCGGGAATTGGCAGCTTTCAGAATCTCAGCGGCGAATTATTCAAGGTGATGGCCGGCGTCGATATCGTCCACGTGCCATACAAAGGCGGCGGGCCGTCGATGCTCGCCGTCATCGCTGGCGAAGCCCAGGTGATGTTCAGTTCGATTGTGCAGACCGTCCCCAATATCCAAGCTGAGCGGTTGCGGCCGCTGGCGACCGGCGGCGCCAAGCGCAGTCCCATTCTGCCCGAACTGCCGACAATCACCGAAGCCGGCGTACCCGGTTACGTGGCGGCCGATTGGTGGGGAATTCTCGCGCCGGCCGGCACGCCGCAACCGATCGTCGACAAGCTGCATGCTGCGATCGAAGAGGTGCTGCGGTCCGAGGACACCAAGAAAAATCTCGATCAGCAGGGCGCCACGCCCGTGCACATGAGCTCCGCCGAATTTGGCGCCTATATCAAAGCGGAAATGACCAAGTGGGGGCCGGTGGTGACAAAAGCCGGAATCAAGGCGGAATGAGCAATGCGGCGTCGCGGGAGGCGCGTGCGCCAGCCGGCTTCACCTATCATTCCGATCCGGTCCGGATCGTGTTCGGGCCCGGCGCCGTCAAAACGTTGCGCGCCGAAGTCGATTTGCACAAAATTTCTCGATTCCTCGTCCTGTGCTCGCCGACACGCACCGATTTGGCGCGCAAGCTCATCGCGCCGGTAGCTGATCGCTGCCTCGGCTTCTGCGAAACGGCGGGCCAGACCATGCCGCGCGACGCCTTCGATCGCATCGTCGCTGACATCAAGCGGCACGACGCCGGCGGCTTTATCGTCATCGGCGGCGGCTCGCCGATCGGGCTTGCCAAAGCCGCGGCGGCGACGACCGGCATTCCCTACATCGCGGTCGTCACCACCTATTCCGGCTCGGAGATGGCGGCGCGATGGTATGTCGGGGTTGCCGACAACCGTGTGGATGGCGAGGGTCCAGCCGCCCTCCCCGCAACTGCGATTTACGATCCGGAATTGACGCTCGATCTGCCGGCAAATGTCTCGGCCGCGAGCGGCATGAACGCGATGGCGCATGCGGTCGAGAGTCTGTACGGCATCGACACCAATCCGGTCGTGCAAACCATGGCCGAGGAAGCCGTGCGCCTGCTTGGCACAAGCCTGCCGCGGATCGTGCAGAATCCGCGCGATCTCACAGCCAGAACGGATGCACTTTACGCGGCATGGCTCGCTGGAAATTTCCGCGCCAAGGTCGGCTTGGAGCACGCCATCGCCCAGCGCGTGCGGCAGTGGTTCAATCTCGAGCATGCCCGCACGCACGCGATCGCCACGCCCTATGCGATCGGATTCAATGC
>JBAQBC010000060.1:0-11140 GCA_049286035.1 Xanthobacteraceae bacterium | reverse complement strand
TAGGGACCGGCATCGGCGATCTCCGCCGCCGCAACGGCGAACCCGTCGCGCAAGGCGATCGGGCGCGGCGGGCACTCCGGCGGCTGCACATCCACCGCAAGCACCGCGCCCACGGATTGCGACAGAGGGGTGCGGCGCGGCGGCACCGCGGCGACGCGCGATTGAATGAACGCGAGGATCGCCTCAAGCGACGTCAGCCGTGCAATGCGCTGAGTGCTGGAATCCGCGGTCATGGCAATTATGATAAAGGCCTTCGTGTGCTTCTACGAATCGCAGCCAATGACGGAAAAAACGCTCAATTTACGCGGTCTCAAATGTCCGCTCCCCGCCCTGCGCACGCGCAAAGCGCTCAGTCAATCGCAGCCGGGCGATATTTTGATCGTCGAATGCACCGATCCGCTTGCCGGTATCGATATTCCAAATCTTTTACGCCAGACCGGCGACAAGCTTGAAGACACCCACAAAGACAAAAAGCTGCTGACGTTTCGGATACGCAAAGTGTGAACCGTCACACTGAGGTGCTCGGCGCCATAGCAGGCGCAGCCCGCGTACACTTGGCTGCGATCCGACGAGCCTCGAAGGGTGACGGCCTACTCCGCCGCGACGCGGTGCGCAGCAACGCCGCGGGCCTTGACCACGACCTTGATGGCATCTTCGACGCGGTCTTTGGCGTAGCGAATCGCGGTCGGCAGATCGTCGAGCGCAAACGTGTGGGTGTGGATCTTGGTCGCGTCGAAACGCTTTTGCGACATAAACGCCTCGGCACGATGGGTCGCGCTCTTGCCTTCGCCGCGGATGCCGTAGAGATAAATGTTGTTGCGCACGATATGGGCGACGTCGACCGGCGTTTCGGCGTGCGGGAACGCCGCCAGGCACACTTTGCCGCCGCGATTGACCATGTACACGGCCTCGTTCACCGCATTGGGCGCACCGGAGCATTCGACCACGTAGTCGACGCCCTTGCCGCCATTGAGGCGCTTGACCGCCTCGACCACGTCCTCGTTACGGACGTTGATGACGTGATCGGCGCCGAGTTCGCGACCGATATTCAGCCGATTGTCGCGAGTGCCGCTGAGGATCACGGGCTGCGCGCCCAAGGCCTTCGCCACCGCCACGCCAAGAAGACCGATCGGCCCGGGACCGGTGACGACCACGCTCTCGCCGGCGACCAGACCGCCGAGCTCGGTGAGCCCGTACATCGCCGTGCCCGCGGTGACCACCAGCGTCGCCTCTTCGTCCGACATCGAGTCGGGAATGGCGACCAGCGTGTTGATGTTATTGACCTGATATTCGCAGAAGCCGCCGTCGGTGGTGAAACCGTTGGCGCGATGACCCTTGTCGACATCACCGTAATTGAGACCGTAGTTATGGCACGAGGTGTACATGCCTTCACGGCAGCGCTTGCACTGCCCGCAGCCGGCATGGATTTCGACAGTCACCCGCTGGCCGATTTTATATTCGTCGACGCCCGGGCCGAGCGCGACGACGGTGCCCATATATTCGTGACCCGGCGTGAAATTCTTGTTGAACGGCTTGCCACCTTGAATAAGAGCTGGTGAGCCGTGATCGATGATTTCAAGATCGGTGGCGCAGATCGCTACCGCATCGATGCGAACGAGAATTTCGGCACGCTTGGGCACCGGAACCGGCTTTTGCGTGAGCTTAAGCTCGCCGGGATTGCCGAGCACCCAGGCCTTCATGGTCTCCGGGATCGGAAAATCCTTGTTCGTCTTCACACCGGGCCCGCTATACATGGTTTTTCCTCCGGCTCTCGCCTGCCGCTGGATCCTGATGTCATCTCATATCTGATAATATGTCTTTATAATGTGTCTCAGAGGCTAGCGAAACCAGCCATATCACGCCATTTCGCCGGCCGCGTTGCGGTCGAGATCGACCAGTACGTCGTCTCCGTCCACAACGACCTTATAGGTGCGCAGCGCCATGGCGCAGGGCGGGGCCTTCACCTCGCCGGTCGGCACGTGGAAAGCGCCCATATGCACGGCGCATTCGATCACCTCGCCGTCGAGCATGCCGTCGGCGAGACTGGCCGAGGCGTGGGTGCATTCATCGTCGGTCACGTAATAGCGGCCGCCGAGATTGAACACCGCCAGACGCTTGTCGGCGACATCGAACGCCTTGACGCAGTCGGGCGCGATTTCGTCTTTGGCGCAGACGCGCACGATATTGTCCGCCATAGCACTCCTCTTTGGGCGGCTGTTATATAGTCATTCCGGGTCCGAGCGAAGCGAGGAGCCCGGAATCCATAACCCCCGTGGATATGGATTCCGGGCTCGCCACTTCGTAGCGCTCCGTAATGACCAATGAAGGGGCCGCAATGCAAATTCTGGTGATCGGCGCCGGCGTCATCGGACTTGCTGTCGCACGCACCGCGGCGCAGGCCGGTCACGATGTCACCGTCGCCGAATTGACCGGCGGGATCGCCAACGGCATTTCCTCGCGCAACAGCGAGGTGATCCACGCCGGGCTTTATTATCCGACCGACTCGATGCGTGCGCGGCATTGCGTGCGCGGGCGGCGGATGCTGTACGCGTTCTGCGCCTCGCACGGCGTGCCGCATCGCAAATCCGGCAAGCTTGTTGTTGCCACCAATCCCGCCGAATTGGCCAAGGTCGAGACGATTCGTGCCCAGGCGGAAATTAATGGAGTCGAAGGTACGGAAATAATCGGCGGCAATGCCGCGCGGGCGATGGAAGGCGAATTGTCCTGCATCGGCGCGCTGTGGTCGCCGGAAACCGGAATTATCGATAGCCACGCTTTCATGCGGGCGCTGTGGGGCGAACTGGGAGACCGCGGCGGCATGATCGCGTTTCAGACCCCGGTCGAGCGCATAAGCTTCAAGACGCCGCATTGGCGGGTGCGGTTCGGCGGCCGCGAGCCCGGCACCTTTGATTTCGACGCGGTGGTCAATGCTGCCGGGCTCGGCGCGCAGGAACTGGCGCGACGCATCGACGGCTATCCGGCCGAGCAAGTGCCGCGGCTCGTTCTCGGCAAGGGCAATTACTTCGGCTATGCCGGCCGGCCGGTCTTTTCGCGGCTGATTTATCCGACGCCGGTCGACGGCGGTCTTGGCGTTCATGTCACCCTCGATATGGCCGGCCGCATGCGGTTCGGACCTGACGTGGAATGGGTCACGGAAGAGAACTACGCGGTCGATCCGCGGCGCGCCGACAATTTCTACGCCCGCATTCGCAGCTATTGGCCCGGCCTGCCCGACAACTCGCTGGTGCCGGATTATTCCGGCATCCGGCCGAAACTGCGCGGCCCCGGCGAACCGCAAGCCGATTTCATGATCACCGGACCCGACGAACACGGCATGCCGCGGCTCGTCAACCTGTTCGGCATCGAATCGCCGGGCCTGACCGCCTCGCTCTCGCTTGCCGAAGACGTGCTGGCGCGGCTCGCGTGAGGCTTAGCGCTCCTTCTGCCCGCGTGCGGGGAGAGGTGAAGATCGTAACTCACAGCCCCAAATACGCGCGGCGGATTTCCGGATTGGCGGCGAGCTCTGCTGGCAGGCCCTCGGTGAAGATGCGGCCCTCGGCGATGACATAGGCGTAGTCGCTCAGCGCCAGAGCGAGATGCACGTTTTGCTCGACCAGCAAAATCGTCAGGCCGTTTTTCTTGAGCTGCTTCAATGTCGCCAAGAGCTGATAGACGACGACGGGCGCGAGCCCGAGGGAGAGCTCGTCGATGATGAGGATTTGCGGATCCGACATCAGCCCGCGCGCGATCGCAACCATCTGCTGCTCGCCACCCGAGAGCGTGCCGGCGCGCTGGCGCCGGCGTTCGGCAAGGCGCGGGAACAGCTTGAACATTTGCTCGAGCCGCTGGGCATAGCTGCGCGAGGCGCGCGGCGAAAACGCGCCGAGCTCGAGATTTTCGGCGACGCTCATCATCGAAAACAATTGCCGGCCTTCGGGCACCAGCGCGAGCCCGCGCGCTGCCTTGACGTGGCTCGGCACCCGCGTGACGTCGGCGCCGTCGAGCATCACCCGTCCGCCCCAGGGCGTGAGCGTGCCGGCGACCGCGCGTAGCGTAGTGGTCTTGCCGGCGCCGTTGGCGCCAACAATCGCGGTGAGCTTGCCGCGGCGGGCTTGCAACGAGAGACCCCACAACACCTGCACTTCGCCATAGCCAGCTTCGAGGCGCTCGACCGAGAGCAGCACGTCGGCGGCGGTTTCGGCACCGACTTGGGTGGAGGTTTGGGCAATCGCGTCAGCCATGCGCGGCGCTTCCTTCGTTTTTGCCCTCGAGCTCGGCAGCGAGCTTGGGATCGCCGAGATAGGCTTCGATGACTTGCGGATCGCGCGCGACCTCGGCCGGCGCGCCTTCGGCGAGCTTCTCGCCGTAATTGAGCACGACGATGCGGTCCGACAGGCTCATGATCGCCTGCATCAGATGCTCGATGATCAGAATGGTGACGCCGCTGTCGCGAATGCGGCGTATGACGGCAATCATGTGCTCGATCTCGGTCGGATTTAATCCGGCGAGCACTTCATCGAGCAATAAGAGTTTAGGCTGCGCCGCGAGCGCACGGGCGAGTTCGAGGCGCTTCTTGCCGGCAATAGTGAGATGCAGCGCCGCAAGGTGCAGCCGATCGTCAAGGCCGACGAGCGCGGCGGCGCCGCGCGCCGCCTCGGTCGCGCGATGGAGCGGCAGGTTTTCGCGGCCGAAACAGGCGCCGACGGTGCAGTTCTCCAAGACCGTCATATTGGTGAGCGGCTGTACGATCTGATGGGTGCGGGCGATGCCGTGGCGCGCCACCATGAACGGCCGCTCGCCGGTGATGTCGACGCCGTTAAAGGCGATGCGGCCGGAATTCGGCGTGAACACACCGTTGATGAGATTGAACAAGGTCGACTTGCCGGCGCCGTTCGGCCCGATCAGTCCAAGGATTTCGCCCTCGCGCATTGTGAAGCTGAGATTATGTACGGCGAGCAGCCCGCCGAAACGCTTGCTGACGCGGTCGAGTTCGAGGAGCGCGGTCATTCCAGCACCTTCTGCAGGCGCGGGAAGCGGCTATAGATGAAGCCCATCAGGCCGGACGGAAAGAACAGCACAATAACGAGGAGCAGCGTGCCGGCGATCACCAGCTGAAAATTGGAAAAGGTCGACGACGTGAGGAGATAACCGCGCAGCTCCTCGTAGAGATAGGCGCCGAGCGCCACGCCCGTGACGGTGCCCTGCCCGCCCAGCATGCAGATGACGATTGCTTCAGTGGAGAGCGTCAGGTCGAAGGCGTCGGACGGCTGGATGAAGGCGCTTTTGAAAAAATAAAGCCCGCCGGCGATCGCGGGCAGGAAGGCGGAGACGCTGTAGCACAAAGCTTTGTAGCGCGGCGTCGGCACGCCGAGGATCGCGGCGGCGTCTTCGTTCTGGCCGATGGCGAGGAGGCCCAAGCCGAATTTCGAGATCTTGATGCCGTAGCTCAGATAAAGCGAAGCCGCCATCACCGCGACGAACAGAAAATAGATCACCCACAGCGCCGGCCCTGGCCCGCCGAGAGGCGCGAAGACTTCAGGCGAAATATAAATGCCCGACGAGCCGCCCCATGGCTGGAAATTCTCGGCGAAGGCCTGCACGCCTTCGACGATGCCGATGGTGGAGAGCGCGAAGAACGGACCGCGCAGGCGCAAGATGCCGAAGCCGAAAAAGAGCGAGAGCGCGCTTACCCCGATGCCGGCGGCAAGCAAGCTTGCGGCGAGCGGCCAATGATGCGCATCGACCAGCCAGATGCAGATATAGCCGCCCAGCCCGAAGAACACGATGCTGCCGAAATTGATGTAACCGGCATAGCCCAGCATCAGATTGAGATTGCTGGCGAGCGTGATGTAGACGGCGGCGAGCGCCAGGCTCTCGCGCAACTGCACGTCGTTGCCGACGAGCGGCGATACGACGAAAGCTGCGACCACCAGCGCGATGATCCAGAAGAACGGGCGGCGGAGCATCTAGAGCGCTCCGCGCCGCGCGAAAACTCCGCCGGGGAAGGCGATCAGCACCAGCACGAACAGCACAAATTCGATCACCAGCGTCCAGCTCACCGGCACGAACGGCGTCACCGCGCCCTCAAGGAGGCCAAGCGCGACGCCGCCCATCAGCGCACCGACCGGATTGCCGAAGCCGCCGAGTACGGTGACGACGAAGCTTTTGAGCTGATAGCCATCGCCGGAGAGAATGGTGAACGGAAACAAGGTGCCGATCAGCATGCCGGACACGCCGGCAAGAGCCACGCCGCAACCGACCGCGATGGCGAGAACGCGCGTCGTCGGAATACCGACGAGCTCGGCGGCCTCGCGATTGTTAGCCACCGCGCGCAGCGCCTTGCCGAGCCGGGTGTAGTGCAGAAAGGCGTAGAGCAGTGCGGCGATTACGGCGGCAAGCACCGCCGCAAGAATATGCGGTCCGGGAAAAGTGTAGCGGTCGATGGTGAGCCCAGGCAGCGAGACCTC
The DNA here is from genome assembly GCA_049286035.1 of Xanthobacteraceae bacterium. GTDB lineage: Bacteria > Pseudomonadota > Alphaproteobacteria > Rhizobiales > Xanthobacteraceae > BOG-931. The sequence continues at coordinate 4,673 of JBAQBC010000060.1, read as the reverse complement.
GACGTTGAACAAAGCGGTGCCCCACACCGCGGTGCTGAGTCCGACCAGAACCAGATTAACGGAAAAGGTCGACAACAGGCTCATCAGCGGCGGTCGTCCCATCATGCGATGCACCGCGATCCAATAGAGCGCGACGCCAACAAAAAAGCCGCCGATCAGGATCGGCGGCAACGTGAAATAAGGCGAAATGCCGAGCGCGCCGCTGATCAGATAAAGCGCCATCATCCCGGCAACGATCATGGTGCCGTGCGTGAGATTGATCACATCCATCACGCCCCAAATCAGCGTGAGCCCCATCGCGGCCAGTCCATAGACCAGCCCGACCAGCACGCCGTCGATGATCGAAGCGATTATCCCGAACATGTTGATGTGAAGATGATCGGGGCCGGCGATATGCCGGCCCCGTGCCGCTTATTGGCTCGCTGAAAGAGGATAAATCAGATCGCCGGATTTGGCGTCGAGCGGCCAGACCACCTGGCGTCCGGGCTTGCCGTTCACCTTCTGCCACTGCGCCAGCACCATGGGATGCGCCATCTGCAGGCCGTGATGGCCGGGATCGGTGGCGAACTTGATGTGGCCGAAGAAGGTGGTGACGTCGATGGCGTTGAGCGCCGCTGCGACTTTTTCCGGCTCGACCGAATTCGCCTGCTCGATCGCGTGCTGCAGGATCTGGCCGGCGGTGTAGCCAGACGCCGCGTGATAATCAGCCTTGGCGTGGAATTTGTCCTCGAACGCCTTGGCAAATTCCGGCGTGGTCGGTCCGAATTCCGGCTTGTAGGAGACCTGGATCTCCCACTGCGACGGCACCGTCACGCCGAGCGCGGCCGCGCCGAGCTCGCCGAATTTGTCGTCGCCGGGCGCGACCAGGATCGACACCCATTTCATATTGGCTTTCTGGTCGTACATCTGCCGCGCCAATGTGGCGCCATCGGAATAATGACCGCCGCCCATGAACGCATCGGCATTCGACGAGATGATCTTGTTGACGATCGGGCCGAAATCGGTGGTCGACGGCGCGTAAGATTCATCCATCACCACCTGCATGCCGGCTGCTTCCGCCTGCTGCTTGGTCGCGGTCAGCACCGCTTTGGAGAACGGATCGTCGGAGTAGACCATGGCGATCTTGGCGTGCGGATTTTTCGATTTGAGCGCCTCGACCGCGCCAGAGAGATAATGGCTCGCCGAGGTGATGACCATGAACAGATTTTTGTTGCCGAGCATGTATGGCTTCTCCTCGGCGCCACCGGCGCTAACCATGATCTTCCCATACTGCTCGCTGAGGATCGCCGCCGGCGCGGTGAGGCCGGACGAATACGGGCTGAATAGAAATTGCGCGCGGTCCTGGTTGACCAATCGCGTATAAAGCTGCTGCACGCGGCCGCCGACCGATTGATCGTCATAGCTGACGAAATTCACTTTATAGCTTTTCCCGCCGGCCTTGATCCCGCCCGCGGCATTGACCTCATCTCGCCACAGCTCGTAGCCGCGAACGAGCCCGAGCGAGTCGACATTGAGGGGGCCGGTCTGCGAGGTGGTAAAGCCGATGGTGATGGTGTCGTCGGCCAAAGCCGGCGCGACAAAGGCCGGCGCGGCAAAAGCCGCGGCGGCCAAAAGGGCAAGCGGAAACAGCCGTTTCATTGATATTCCTCCCAATAGGTCCCCCAGGCGACAGCGTGTTCGCCATCGGCGCGGCCCACGCTCCACGGTTCTCCATTTGGACGGGGCCGTTCTTTCAACGCTTAAGCTTAGCAAAAAAGCTTGGCACAGGGCGGACGCAAAGGCCATCCGCGACAAAGTGCGCGGCGTGATTATCGCGTGAATTGTAGCCCGGATCGAGCAATCAATTTGATGCTCTCGGCGCAGCCAAGGACAATGTTTGATTCCGTGGATTAGCTTTTGGCTTTTGACTTGTTCAGGGTGACGGCGGCGCGAACGAGTGTCTTCAACGCCTTCTCGTCTATCTTCGCGCCCTCGTGAAAGTCGATGGCGCGCCTGGTGTTCCCCTCAAGACTGGAGTTGAAGAGGCGCGAGGGATCCTTCAGAGTCGCGCCTTTGGCGAAAGTCATTTTCACAACGGTCTTGTAAGTCTCGCCGGTGCAGATCAACCCGTCGTGCGACCACACCGGAACCCCCTCGCCACTTCCACTCCTCGACGACTTCGGGATCGGCTTGTTTGACCAAGGTACGGAGCCGGCTGAGCATCTTGCCCCGCCAGTCGCCCAGCTCCTTAATTCGCGCGTCGATGAGCTGAGAAGGAGATTTGTGAGAAGGAGATTTGCTTTTCTGCGGCCCGCTTTTCTTCAAGCCTGACCATTAAACCCGCGCGTTGACCGTCGTCAGAATGTCCTTTGTTCCTCGCCGCATTCCTTACACGTGTACGGCACTCGAACCTGTCCTTGATCTGCTGAAACGCGATTGAGCGCGCCGCACTTTCGGCATTTGCTGTCTATACGAGTCTTGCCCTGCTTAACGGTGAGGGTTTTGCGCTCCAATGCCTCCTTCACTAAACGTTCGGTCTCGTCGCGCATCGCTTGTTTTGACATTTCACGCTTTCTTGTCACGCATTCTCGCTTTCTGAACGATAGGCCATACAGGCGGCCGTGGACCTCGGCAACGATATTATTGAGCCACATCTTTCGCGACGCGGAATTCTTGATCCAATGCCGTGCATTGGAGCGATCTGTCCCTGTTGCGTCTTGTGCCGGAACTCTGCGTCGTAATTCATAATTTCGCGAATTTCAACCAAAGCACACCATCAAACCTTCCGAAATCCGTGACGGAGCAGGCTCGGGCAAATGGAACTCTTCGACCTCATGACCAAGTTTCTTTTTCAAGAGCCCTAGTTTTGGCTGCATTGTGGCTTAGCTAGAGTGAGTTGGTTGAATAATGATATTCAAGCAATACTTCACAAAAATTTGGAGATAGTCATGACCGAGAATAATCAGAATCAGGGCGGCCAGCAGAACCAGCAAGGCGGCGGCCAGCAAGGTGGTGGCGGCCAACAAGGTGGCGGCGGCCAACCGAAGCCTGGTCAGCAGCAGCAGCAGCCTGGTCAGCAGCAGCCGGGACAGAAGCCCGGACAGGGCGGCCAACAAGGCGGCCAGCAGAAATAAGGTTCCTCTTCAGAGAAAAGAACCCCTGGTTTCGGCCGGGGGTTTTTATTTGTTGGATCCTTCGCCTATAGAGCGCGGTCACGGCAGCCCGAGACACAACCATTTATGGCATGGCGCGGCGGCAATCGCCCATTCGACAAAGGCCATCCCCGTTCGCTCCCTCCATTCGAAGTGGTAATAATAGCGAGCCCAAAACGGCTTTTTCTCTGCACTCGTCTTGCCGCCGGTGCTATGTGCAGAGGAGGCGGAATATGAAATTGCTGTTTCTTATCGTCCTTCTGCTGACGCTTGAGGGCTGCCAAGGCTCAGGCCGATTTGAGGCTACCCAAATTGGACCATTCGCGGTTTCGAACGGGCTAACCTCGAGCCCTCCAACTGAGGCGGTATAATTTGGAGAAAAGCGATGGAATGGTTTAGCCGGAAAACATCTCTAGCTGGCATTCAAATTCCTAATTGGGGGATCGTTCTGGGTGCCATCATTGTGATCTTGCTGATCTACAACTCCATGCACTGAGCGCATCGTTTTATGCGTTACTCTAGAACAGATCGCCCGAGGGCTTCCTGAAAAAGGGATACCGTGTCTGAGATCGATATGACCGTGACCTTCAATTGGCCATCGTTGAGGCGGCTCTCAACAAAACCGCGATGACAACCAGCACGCATCGCCATCACGGATACGAACTGGTACTTCACCGCAAGAGTGACGACCGTTATCAGGTCATCATTTTCGACCCCGAGGGAAATCGGATCGCCTCGACCGAGGTCCATCTGGAGCGACGGGGCGCTCTTACTGAGGCGTCGGAATACGTCGATCACCTCATCGCGAAGCGACGGGCCTGACTATTCGGCCCACCAATTGAGGCGACTAGCTGCCAATCTGTGGCAAAAGCTGTGGCGGTCCAGTTGCCGAGAGTCGTTAGGTAGTGGTCGGAGTGGCAGGATTTGAACCTGCGGCCTCCTCGTCCCGAACAAGTTAGCCTTCGTGAAAATTGCAGGTCAGCAAGCGACACGCCACGTCCCGGGCCTACTTAGATCAGCTTTGCTCGAACGGTTTCCGACGTCGCCGAGCAAGCGGTCTCCATCGGCGACCAGTCGACGTCACCACCGCTCAGCTCGATGCGCTTGAACAGCGGGGCTATCTCGATCCAGATCGGCGTGGCGATCGCGTCGACGAAACCGAAGCGATCGAGATGTTCCTCGCCGACTCTTTGGTGAGGTCCGGTTAATCAGAGGACCTTCGGCAGCAGCTCAATGATTTCCTCTGTGGCAGAAATGTCATAGGCCACTCTCGGGATGATCGAAGCCTCTTCGACTTGCTCCCGCGCTCATTCTTGTGTCATTGACCACGGGAGCGGGAAGCGACACCATCGTTCCGGGTCCTGTCCTAAATCTGATCGCTACATGCCGGAGGGCGCCATCCGCTTAGTTGCGTGCTTACGATGTGTTTGATGCCAATCTTGGCGAGCGCCACTCAAGCGCACGCCCAAGCTGCGTCCGACCCTCAAGCGTACTGTGTGAATCGCAGCGCCGACTTTTACCCATATACGGGTGAGCTCTGCA
>JBAQBC010000059.1:0-4099 GCA_049286035.1 Xanthobacteraceae bacterium | reverse complement strand
ATGGCGACAGGCTCAAGACGAGGTTCACGGACAGTGGTCATGTTCGACTCCTCCCGCGAGAATGCGCGAACATTGGGCGAGCAATAGACGGCTCCGATGGTTCTCTTTGGAATTTCGCCGAAAGGTTATCGCGGCTACTTAGCATCGGCCGCATCGGCCGCGGGCCATTCGTGCAAATACGGTCAGGGCGGAGATTGAAGTGCCGCAGACCGGCGCTGAAACGTGAGGAGCCCCAACGGCGCTTCCAGAAACGTAATTTAGTGCAATCTAACGAGCTTTGATCTGCATCAAGATTTTTATGCATTGTGCCACTTCACCAAATGTATCGGGCGCAGTCCTGGTAAACACCCCGACACTCGAACCGTGGCAACTTGTTCAGATGACGACGGTCGCGATAGCGTGCACGACAGGTGTTTATGCATTGCTGTTTAGCCGTGTGAGCGGCTGCTAAGGTAGCAGAGACGAGATCGGCATCGCGCGCGTTGAGTCTTCCAGTACTCAAGGACAGAGGCACTGCTAATAGTACGCAGATGACGGCAAACGATCAATTGGTGCATTTCATGGCTCAGCTCCCGTTTGGGTGAAAAGACGGACAAGTTTGGAGCAATGTTGCAGATTGAAGTACAGCTTTTCTGCATCCGCAGCTTAAATTACTCGTGGTATGAACTATTGGACTGGATTCAATGTGATGGCATGCGAAGATAACATGACCTTTGGTGATCGGAGATGGTAATACGCTCCGCAATTTTGTTTGGTCACTTGTTCATGATCTCACCGCTGCACGCGCAGAGCTATCCCTATTGCGCGCAATATTCCGACGGAACTTCGCTGGACTGCAGCTTCTCGAGCCTCTCGATGTGTAATCAGTCGGTGAGCGGCGTCGGCGGGATTTGCATTCTCAATCCGCGCGGGCCGGGCCCCTCGGCTGCGAGCGCCGGACCGCCGCCTTTCAACTCGACCTACGTGCCCTCGCCGCCGATCCAGCAGCAGTCTTCAGCCCCGGTTGCGCTTCCTAGCGCGCCGCCCCAATGCAATCCCCTAATCGACGGCACTTATTGCGCGACGGCTGGCGGCGCTGCATCGCCATCCACCGGCCCGATCCAGAGCCTTTCCAGCGATCTTGCGGTCGGAACCGATCCGCCGGCAACGCTTGGCGCGATCACCTTCAACAGTGACGGCACAAATTGCATAGCGCTGTTCCGGCGCATGAGCTGCGGGGACCTTGATGAAGATGTACAGCAAGATCGGGACCGATATCGCCTTAGGGGCTGCGGCCATTCTTGTCGCAGCAAGCCCGGTTGGCGCTTGGGCGCAAGACGCCAATGGCCGCACGGTCGAACAATATGACTGCAAGGACGTGATGCGCGAGCACGGCGGCAACCGCGATGTCACCATTGCGTTTCTGCATGGTTATCTGTTGGGAAAATCAGGTCGCTCGACATTCAATATCGAGGATTTGCATAAGCAGACGAGCGCGTTCATTGAATATTGCCTGGATAATCCTGGGGAGCGTGCCGTCGACGCCATGGCGAAGATAAAGGGCTGACGCAAAGCCAAGCCGATGGAGACCTTTCGCAGACCTCCGCCTGCTTTTGCGATCAACAAAGAGCCCGAATCTGCTGGAGAAGTGTTCTTCTCGAAACGCGCCTAGTACCAGCGGCCGCGCCCATGCCAGGCGACACCCATGACGGTCACTAAGGCTATAAACATTATAGCGAGAGCTGCCGCCGTCATGACGCTTCGGTATGAGATACGCCGCAGGCCGCGCATTCAAACGTAAAAAGCTCGGGCAATCCGCTGAACCGCGCCGTCCGCCGGACCAGTCGCATTGGCTGCGCGCAGTTCGGGCAGCGTGGTGGCTGAGGCGCTGGCTTGGTCACGCATTCGTCGGACATCCAAACATTCCTGACGTCTGCCAACATGTTGCTGTCCCTAAATCGACCGCGGCGCCGCCGGTACGCTTTGTTCAATGGCTCACGTTGAGAAAGCCGGTGTCGCTGCAATCGGGCGATGTCGCTTCAGGTCGCTGCATATAGGGATGACACCATTACTGCGCAGTAGCGGAGACATTAATGTTAGGAAATCCAAATAACAAAACCGTCAAAAACATTTCCGCGAATTAATACGCTCTCCACGTCGCCGTAAGTCTGCCTTCGCCATATCTGCCGCGCGAAAGTCCACCGGATTTATTGTTGATGGAGAAGGTAATGACGCGGACTAATTCAGATGATCGAAAATTCAAGCGCCTTGCTGCCCGCCGGTTGACGCTGTTGGCGTCCGTTGGCGCACTCGGCGTCGCGATGCTGCTGGCCGGGCCGGGCGGCCATTATTGGCAGGGGGCAGTAGGCGCGGCACCGGCGAGCGCCGCCGAACTTGGCATGCAGCATCCGGCCGGCTTTGCCGATATCGTCGCCAAGGTTAAGCCCGCGGTCATTTCAGTGCGGGTCAAAGTATCCGGCGCGGCAGAACCGGCTCTCAATCGCGATGACGAACAGCAAATCCCGGCTCAGCCCGGCTCGCCGCGCGATAGATTTTTCCGGCAGTTCGGCGACCAATTCGGCCAGCAATTCGGCCCGCATGCGCCACAGCGCGACACAATTACCGGCGAAGGGTCGGGCTTTTTCATCACCGCAGACGGTTATGCAGTGACCAACAATCATGTGGTTGACCACGCCAGATCGGTCCAGGTCACGACCGACGACGGCACGGTCTATACGGCCGCGGTGGTCGGCACCGATCCCAAGACCGATCTCGCCCTCATCAAGGTCGACGGCAACAAAGAGTTTCCCTTTGTAAAATTCGCCGAGCATGCGCCGCAGGTCGGCGATTGGGTCGTTGCGGTCGGCAATCCGTTCGGTCTCGGCGGCACTGTCACGGCTGGCATCGTCTCGGCGCGCGGCCGCGATATCGGCGCCGGCCCTTATGACGACTATGTGCAAATCGATGCGCCGATCAACAAGGGAAATTCCGGCGGGCCGGCTTTCGACGTCAGCGGTAACGTCATTGGCGTCAACACCGCGATCTTCTCGCCTTCCGGCGGCTCGGTCGGTATCGGCTTCGATATTCCCGCCGATACCGCAAAACTGGTGGTGGCGCAGCTCAAGGACAAAGGGCATGTCACGCGCGGCTGGCTTGGCGTGCAGATTCAGCCGGTCAGTTCTGACATCGCCGATAGCCTGGGCTTGAAGAAAGCCGCGGGGGCGATGGTGGACGAGCCGCAGAGCGGAAGCCCCGCGGCGAAGGCGGGGATCAAATCCGGCGACGTCATCACCGCCGTTAATGGCGTGCAGGTGAAGGATGCCCGCGAGCTAGCTCGCACCATCGGTATGATGGCGCCTGATAGTGCGGTCAAACTCGACATCGTTCGTAACGGCGAGCCCAGGACTATCACGGCGACCTTGGCGGAAGTACCGAGCGAACAACAAGCCAAGGCCGACAACGGTAGCGCACAGCCAACGAGTGGCGTTCCGCATCTGGGGTTGCAAGTAGCGCCGGCGCGAGAAGTCTCCGGCGCCGGCGACGAGGGTGTCGTGGTCACCGCGGTCGAGCCGGACGGTCCTGCCGCCGAGCAGGGTTTCCAGAACGGCAACATCATCCTCGAAGTCGGCGGCAAGTCCGTTGCCAATGCCGGCGATGTGCGCAAGGCCCTGAGCGAGGCCAAATCGCAGGGCAAGCACCAAGTCCTGATCCGCGCAAAAATGGGCGACGCCACCCGCTTTGTTGCACTGCCTCTTGGTAATGCGTAACCGGTAGTGTCCCGGCCCGTCAGCAGTGCTCGTGTTTTAGTCGCGCAGCTGACGGGCCTAGCGTTCAGGATGTGGCATCCGCGCGCTTGCGCGCAAGCTTTCAGGCGCGGACGCGAAACGCCAGAATCATCAATCCCGCGCCCTGAATGAGCAGGAGTACGCCGAAGACCAGCGGCACAGCGAGCGCTGCCGCCATCGGCGAGCCGACCAGCAGAATACCGACCAAAACGTTGATCGCGCCGAGAATGAACGGGCCGATGCCGCCGCCCTTGAACCCGCCAATGATCTGCACGGCGCCGATGACCAATCCTTGAATGCCGAGGATAATGACTAGGACGGTGGGAACGGTCAGG
>JBAQBC010000058.1:0-3700 GCA_049286035.1 Xanthobacteraceae bacterium | reverse complement strand
GTTTGGTTCTACAGGGTGGCGGCGCGCTTGGAAGCTATCAGGCTGGCGTCTACGAAGCCTTCGCATCGTCGGAGTATCCACCCGACTGGGTAGCAGGAATCTCCATTGGTAGTATCAATGCTGCGATTATCGCCGGCAATGCACCGGAACACCGTGTAGATCGCTTACGCAATTTTTGGGACGACATAACCGCGACAACCAAGATGTGGCCAGCTGTTCCCGCGGGACCGCTGGCAACGTGGCAAAATCAAGCGAGCGCGCTGACGACCGTGATGTTCGGCCAACCCGGCTTCTTCACGCCGCGCCCACCGCAGCACTGGTTTTCACCCGACAATTGCGTCAGCTACTACATCACCTCCGCGCTCAAACAGACGCTAGAGCGGTATGTCGATTTCGATCGTATCAATAGCGCGAGAGACATGAGGTTGAGCGTCGGTGCGGTCAACGTGCGGACCGCGCAGTTTTCTTACTTCGATAGTGAGAAGATCAGGATTCGTCCTGAGCATGTCATGGCTAGTGGCGCGCTCCCACCGGCCTTTCCGCCGGTCGAGATCGACGGCGAGCAGTATTGGGACGGAGGACTATTCTCTAATACGCCACTGCAATACATGGTGGATTACTCTCCACGCCGCAGCCGTCTAATGTTTCAAGTCGACTTGTTTCCGGCACATGGTTCTCTCCCGGACAACCTTGATGAGGTCAATGAGCGCGAGAAGGATCTTCGTTATTCCAGTCGAACGCGGTTAACTACGGATATGTTGCGCGAAAAGCACGACGTGCGGCATGCCATCAACGAGCTGCACAAATTATTGCCGTCGGACATCGCGAACACCGAACAAGCTAAACGACTCTACGAGTACGGTTGTGTGACCGAAATGGATGTCGTGCAGCTAATCTACCGTCCGAGCGAGCCCCAAGGCGCGTTAAAGGATTTCCAGTTCGGCCGCTCGAACATGGAGGCGCGATGGCAGCAAGGGCTCACCGACGCCCAAACCACTTTGCAGGCCTCTCCATGGCTCGCACCAATGCAAAAGGAGCTTGGAGTTCGCGTGTTCGACGTGATCCACGAAATCCTCGTCGGACATCGTAAAGAGGCCGCCTGAGCAACGTGTGGACTTCCGACGTTTTCTTTTGGTGCGCGCGGACTCCTAAATGTCTGCTTTTGGCACTTAGCGGACATGACTACGTCGTTCAGCGACGTCTGCTTTTGGGGGTAAAGCGGGCATTGATTGGATATGCGGCCATGTCCGTTATTGACCCAAAGCCGACGTGAGTGGCTCAAGCCACTAAACGTCGTTACCAAATATATGTCGCCGCAAGAGCGATTAGGACGACTACCACTATCGCCAGTAATGCGAACTGCACCCAGATGTTACTGGCAATTCCTTGTGGTCCGAGATGCGTGTTCATTGCTCGATACCTCCCTCAGGCCACCCGTCGATCTCCAACAACCCTCCCGTGTTCGGATTGACCAGGTGAACTCGCGTACAGACTGTGCAGGTGACTGGTTGGAAAGCATCTTCCGCGCCTTTGGTTGGATCGTCCGCGACAAATGCCTGGACGTACCCGGTCACCGGACATCGGTAGATAAAGGCGGCCATGATGAAGCTGCGATCTTTAATCGTGCGTTTTGGCAGTCAACTACGGATGTTTACGTAGTCGGGGGGTACCGCAGCGGATCGTGGTGAAGATCGCGAAGCTGCCAGATCTATTTACGCTGATCGCAACGCGGACTCCTTCTAATGTCCGCTTGCGGGGGTAAAGCGGACATTAGGCGGACGTGACGCGATGTCCGCTTATGACCCAAAGGCGACATTCGGCGCCAAGTTCTGCTGTGGCGCACAAGAGGCCTTGTGATACTCTCTTATGGTCCAGAGTTCATCGACAGAATGTCGATCTAAGAAGCTGGCTCACCTGGACAACAGAAACAAACATACTGACCCCGCTTAATCAGCGTGATGGGGGTATAAGCGGGGCGAGAAACAGCAGCCGAAGTCCTGGGAACTGCGCGCGGCGATGAGCATGTTTGGCGCGATCAGGACAAGCCGCGGCAAGCTCGCTAACTGGTCGCTCCAGTTTACGGCTGGTTCGCGGAAGGCTTCGAACGCTCGATCTAAGGGAGGCGAAGGCGCTGCTGGAGCAGTTGGCGTCGTGAGAGCGGAGCAGTGACGAGGAGTAAGGGAGGATGTCATGACAGTGAAACGGATAATCGCCATGAGCCTGTCTGCGGTCAGTCTCGTATTCGTAAGCGGGGTGGCTTGGACCGCTGGCCAGTACGGACCTGGCGCGGGCGACGCCGAGATCAAGATCGGCAACACGATGCCCTACAGCGGTCCGGCCTCGTCCTACGGCGTCATCGGCAAATCAGAGGCCGCCTACTTCGCAATGATTAATGAACAAGGTGGCATCAAAGGCCGCAAGATCAACTTCATCAGCCGCGACGACGGGTATAGCCCGCCGAAGACCGTCGAACAGGTGCGCAAGATGGTTGAGGAAGACGAGGTCCTGTTGCTGTTCCAGACGCTTGGCACGCCGTCCAACACTGCCATCCAGGGCTATTTAAACGACAACAAGGTCCCTCAACTGTTTGTTGCCACTGGCGCTGACAAGTGGAACGACCCCAAGAACCATCCATGGACTATGGGCTGGCAGCCGAGCTATCGCTCCGAGGCCCGTATCTATGCTCGTTACATTCTCAAAACCCAGCCGGATGCCAAGATCGCGGTGCTTTATCAGAACGATGACTTCGGCAAGGACTACCTCATTGGCCTGCGCGAAGGACTGGGCGATAAGGCGGACCAGTTGATCGTGGCTTCCCAATCCTATGAGACCACCGATCCGACCGTCGATCCGCAAATCTTGTCGCTACAAGGCAGCGGCGCGAATGTCCTGCTAACAGCGGCCACGCCAAAATTCGCCGCCCAGGTGATCCGCAAGGTCTACGACATCGGCTGGAAACCGACGCACTTCCTTTCGTACGTATCGAACTCTGTCGGGGCGGTGATGCAACCCGCAGGACTCGAAAAGGGCGTCGGCATCATCTCGGCGGGATTCCTCAAAGATCCTACCGATCCACAGTGGCAGGACACGCCCGAATATAAAGAATGGCTAGCGTGGATGAAGAAGTATAATTCGTCGGCAAATGTCCGCGACGTTTTCAGCGTCTACGGCTACTCGGCAGCGCAGACACTGGTCGCCGTACTCAGGGCGAGCGGTGATAATCTCACCCGCGCGAACGTGCTGCAGCAAGCAGCCAGCATCCACGATTTGAAGCTGCGGATGCTGCTGCCCAGCATCACTGTCTACACCAGCGCGGACGATTTCGCTCCGATCAAGCAGATGCAACTTGAGAGATTTGATGGCACCACCTTTAAGCTGTTCGGCGAGGTCATCTCGGGTTCCGGCAGCTAGCGCACAAGATTCGTCCTATTTACTGCGGCGCACGAGTCTGCTTTTGGCACTTAGCGGACATCCCGCTCACGCTCAGCAATGTCCGCTTCTCTAATCGGCCGTTTGGGGTCAAGCACTTTCAGACTGTCCGCCGCTGCAGTGTCGATGCCACTCACGGGCTCGTGCTTCTCTTCGGAATCGGCACCAAGGCCCTTCCATCATGGGATTCGAAGACGAGGTGGAGCAATCTTTTGGTCGGCCTTGCCGTCAGACAAACGGCAGGTCCAGGCGGACATGCGAACTCACCTCA
>JBAQBC010000057.1:0-8453 GCA_049286035.1 Xanthobacteraceae bacterium | reverse complement strand
CTGATTACTGATTACTGATTACTGATTACTGATACCTGATCCCTGGAGGGGCCATAGCTCAGTTGGGAGAGCGCTTGAATGGCATTCAAGAGGTCGGCGGTTCGACTCCGCCTGGCTCCACCAAGACCTGCTTTCGCTGTGCTTCGTTCCAGGGCGCTTGGCAGTACCGCACGCTGATGACGTCGTGGCGCTCCCCACGGGACTCGAACAGCGAAGAGAACGAACAGACCTCACCCGTTGGATCGTTTCCTGCCAATCCGTTCGGGCGATACTCTTCCGAAAAAAATCAAAAGTCAGCCGCTTGCAGTTCATAGGACCCTTTGCGACCGCGTCCATAAATTCGAGCGGCAGCCGCATAGATCAATTTGCGGTTCAAATCGAAGGCGCTGAGAATCCCGTCTTCATCAAACTTCATGTTGGGAGTCAATTTTCTCAAGGCATCTTCAGTGACGAAAAACGAAGCCTCCATAGCCCCATCGTGCCCCCAAAAACGAACGGCGCACCGGGTTGCATCGAACGAACGACTTTGATTTGGAAATGTAAGCGTCATGCGCGGCGGCCGGTTCGGAGTATCACGGCATATCAATTGATTTGATGTCGTCTGCCCGTATCTGGAGACGACGTGCATTTGCCAAATGCATCAAGGCATCGTCGATGAGCTTAAAGGCGTCCCTTTCTCCACGTTGAGCCATTTCAATGATGCGCTTGGCCAATAGTTCGCGTGTTGGCGCAGATTCCGGTCCAGCGGCAAGCGTACTGCCCGATGCCCTAAGCAATTTCCACGCCGTATCGAATGCCGCTGCTAAAAGGTCGTTCGTCTCAGGGTCAAAACTTGTTTTTGCGAGCAGCGGAACTATCGACAACCTTCCACTCCTTATCGGCGCAAGCGCAGCGGGTCTCTCAGCTACCGACGCCTGTTTCTATCGGTGATCTTGAACTCTGCGCCTATTGGCGCAGCTTGGCGAGTGCCATTTCCGATCTTCTGCGACCGCCGGCACGAACATGCCGCAAGTCCGCGCGCAGGCCGCGCAAAATCAGCTTTCGCCCGCAAGGCGTGCGAAGTCGGCGAGAACCGCGGCAATCAGCTTCTGTCGTCGCGGATCCTGCGCCACGAGCGTCGCCGAAAAGAGATTAAGAAGGTACCGCGCCTTTTCCGCCGCTTCATGCCAATTCGCAGCAGGCGCCGCCAGCAAATGCGATTCCAGTTCGGCCTGCCTAAGGCGCAATGTTTTTTCGTTCGTCTCTACATCCGCCAAGAGCCTGCGAAGCTCGGTCGCTTTTTGCGCGGCCATGCCGCGATGCTGGTCGAGGTCGATCGTCTTATCGGTCATGATCGCGCACTGCGACGGGCGAGCGGATATTTTGCGCTTTCGTACAGCCGCCGGATATCCTCGCTGCCGTATCTCTGCTCGTCGACTTCCAGAAACGCACCGGCGAGACATTCCTGCGGCAGCTCCTCGATAGCGAACCGGATGGCTTCGGCGGCTTGTTCGAACCGTTTATAGCCGAACGGCTCACGCCGGGGTAAACGCCGTCGCAACGCGAACAGCTCGGCCGCGGCGGCGTAATCAAATTCGGCCATCGAACAGGTCTCGGGAAAAAAGATGAAACATCGTCCGCACGCACATCGAACTGTCTATGAATATAAGCTTAAAACTCGGCGTTACTAGTGACCCAAAGCCAGAACCGGGCGCCTGCACTCCGCTACAAGTCGAGCGATCGTCATGCGCGATCACTTTCGTGATTGCCGAGCGATTAGTGAGACTTGATCAACCATTAGGGTCGTTGCGGGCGATTGTCCTTGCGTTTTACCGCGACACCCCCTATTTGTGTGGCTATCGAGTTACGGCCGAACGCATTGGCCTCGCCGCGAACAGCGCGCTTGACTGACGACATTCATCCCTAATCTCGACAAACCGGCTGCGTTAGCGCGCAGCCATATGTTTACTCGTACTCCAGAAAGGGACTCTAATGTCCACAGGAAGCGTGAAGTGGTTTAACGGCCAAAAAGGTTTTGGCTTCATTCAGCCGGACGACGGCGGCAAGGACGTTTTCGTGCATATCAGCGCGGTCGAACGCGCAGGAATGCAGAATCTCAACGAAGGCCAGAAGATCAGCTACGACGTCGTGGCTGACCAGCGGACCGGAAAATCCTCGGCTGATAATCTACGCGCCGTCTAACCACGCGCTGTCTAGCTACGCATCGTCTCATCATCAGCCACGATGGCCTTGACCACGGATGTACTGGCAAGGCGTCTGGTTTGGCCCCGCGTTTGGCTTGCCAGAAGGCTTGCCGGGCGTGGGGTTTCTTACGATCCCATAATGCTCGATCCCTGATGCTCATCGCAATGAGACCAAAAACGACGGAAAGCAGGAAGCGATTGCGAGCATAAATGAACTGCACGCGCAGGCAGTCAACGAAGCGGCCGTCCACGCGATAGGCAAACAATAACAACGAAGGAAAAACTCCGATGCAGGTTCTGGTGCGCGACAACAACGTTGATCAAGCTTTGCGCGTTCTAAAAAAGAAGATGCAACGCGAAGGCATCTTTCGCGAGATGAAACAACGGCGATCATATGAGAAGCCTTCGCAACGAAAGGTTCGCGAAAAGGCTGAAGCAATACGGCGAGCCCGCAAACTTGCTCGGAAAAAGGCGCAGCGCGAAGGCCTGACCGACAACGGGCGCAAGAAGAAAGTGGTAGCCGGAAGCGCGCAAGGGCAGCGGCCGGGGATGTTTCATCGTCCCGCGTCGCCGCGGTTTTGATGGCGAGGCCGGCACCGTTTGGATCGCTGCGTAACCGGGATAAACCTTTTGTCCTATAAATTTTTCCAAGTTTTTCGTTCGAGCGCGGCGGCGAGTCGCATAATCGGCAGCCAAAAACGGCATAAAAGCTTCTTACCTGTAAGAAACTTTTAAGGGTCGAAGGCGTTATCGTTTATCTCCCCACCCAATTTAGTCGGACAGCTGGTCGCGACGAAGGATCCTTATGACCGAACAGCAACGCGAAATCGCTGAAACTCTTTTTTCGCGCAATCAAGCACGTGAAGTGAAAATCAACCATGCCTTGAAGGAAGAGTACGCCCGGCGCGAGGCGGCCATCAAGAATATGTATCGCTTGAGGGCGCTACGCTTGGCGCGGAACGTAAGTAGCGGCACTCGATAGCGAGTGCCGTCGCACTATTGAGTTTCGCGAAACAGCACGCTATTTGCATTGGTCAGTCGGAAACTCAGTCAAGAGCTCCCTAAGCGCCTGTTTACCGGCCCGGCTGGCAGCCGCCACAGTTTCGTAAAAGACCGAGGAACACTCTATCGGGCTGTTCCGGCCGGCTCGATATATCTCCCATCGCCATGATTTCGGAGGCGGGGCACGGTTCTTAACAACAACTGAAAAATCGGATTGATCGAAGAGGCTGCGCATAGCTCGCAACATGCACCCGGCAGCATCTGAACGCCAGCGGCAATCCCACCCCGCGTGTTCATTCCTCCTTCCCTGTGCGGGAGAGCGCGACGTCAGGTCTGCGGCAGTCCCAAAGAGGGAGGCAAGACTATGGCGAAGACTTACCGCGACGCCGCCATCGAGCAAATGGTAGCAACCATCGAAGAAGCAATGAGTCGCGTTATCGACTGGTGGGGAGACTTACCGGCACCAATGAAAGACGCGATTGCGCAGTTTCGCATTCAGCTTGGAGCAGCAATTGATTCCGTCGAATTTGTTAAGAGGGCACTCGAGAGAGAAGTGCCCGAAAATGACCGCCCCGAGGGCCTTGCGTGATACCCTTGTGATGCCCTTGGGCGAGTAGCCATAAGCCGCTAAACTGGAGCCATCTTTGTCTGGGCGTGTGGCCATGCCTACACGTCGTTACTTGATCGCGTCAGGTGCTGCATCGGCAGTCACGCCGGGCCTCATTCGCTCGGCGCTCGCGAGTCTTTCTGTGGCAAGTCCTTGGCCAGATCGAACCGTTCACATGGTTGTGCCGCTGGCCGCCGGCGGGCCGACAGACGTCAACGCGCGGGTCGTTGCTGAACAACTCGCCAAGATCTGGGGCCAACAAGTCGTCATCGACAATAAAGCCGGCGCCGGCACTAACATCGGCAATGCCTTCGTGGCCCACTCCGATCCTGATGGTTACACGCTGCTGTTCGGCACCTCATCCCTGGCGTCGAATGGCGCTCTATACCGCTCGCTCGATTACAGTCCGATTGCGGACTTAGGCCCGGTCTCGCTGGTCGCACGGTTCCCATTTTTTATGTTCGTGCCGAACTCTTCCCCGGCCAAGACAATCCCTGAATTTGTCGACTATGCGAAAGCGCAGCCGGGAAAACTGATCATGGCTTCGCCCGGTACCGGAAGCGGGCCCCATCTTGCCGAACTATTGTTTCTTCAAATGGCTGGCCTACAAATTACGCACGCGCCTTATCGCGGCGCCGCGCCAGCATTTACCGACCTCATCCCGGGTCGCGTTCACTGCTATTTCGGCAGCGGGGAATTGCTCACTTTTTCGCGTTCGGGCCAGGTCCGCGTCCTTGCCTCGACAGGCGCCAAGCGATCCTCGGCGGCCCCGGATGTGCCGACCGTCGCCGAATCGGGCGTTCCCGGTTACGTGGTTGACTCGTGGCAAGGCGTCTTTGCGCCAGCCAAGACGCCTGATGAAATTGTGCAAAAGATAAGTCGCGATCTTGCCACAGCTCTCGCCGAGCCATCGCTCGTCGAGAAACTGGGACGCAATGCGTATACAGTCGGGAGCTCCTCGCCGGACGAGCTTGCGAAGTTTCTGAAAACGGATACGGAAAAATGGGAGGCTGTCATCAAGACAACGGGGATTAAGATCGATTAGGTGAGCTCATGACCACATTGTTAGCGGACAAAAAAGCTTCGGGCATGAATGTCGTCGGCGACGGCGCCTACACGTACGAACCGGTCGAGAACTGGGCGAAACTGCCGCCGGACTGGTCGTTCAAGGAAATCGGCGGCGTCGGCGTCGACCGGAACGATAACGTCTACGTCTTCAATCGCGGCGAGCATCCGATGATCGTGTTCGACCGCGACGGCAACTTCCTCCGCTCGTTTGGCGAAGGACTGTTCCCCCGCGCGCACGGCGTTTTCATGGCGCCGGACGATACGATCTGGTTGACCGACGATGCCGACCACACCGTCCGCCAGTGCACACTTCAAGGAAAGGTGCTGTTGACGCTCGGCATTGCACGTAAACCAGCGCCCTATATGAGCGGGGAGCCGTTCCATCGCTGTACCCACACCGCGATGTCGCCGCAGGGCGACATTTATGTGTCGGACGGTTACGGCAACTCGCGCGTGCACAAATATGCGCCGAACGGCAAACTCTTATTGTCGTGGGGCGGGCCCGGCACCGATCCGGGCGAGTTCAACATCGCGCACAACATAACCTGCGATGCCGATGGCTGGGTCTATGTCGCTGACCGCGAAAATCATCGCGTGCAGGTGTTCGACGGCAATGGCAAGTACGAGACGCAATGGAACAACTTGCACCGCCCCTGCGGCTTGTTCATGCCGCCCGGCAAGTGCCCGATCTGCTACATCGGCGAACTCGGCGCGACGCAGGCGGTCAACCGCAACGTGCCCAATCTCGGTCCGCGCGTGACCATCGTCGACAATACGGGAAAACGCATTTCGCGGCTGGGCGGCCTCGGCCCCGGTCTTGGTCCGACCGAATTCTTGGCCCCGCATGGCCTTGCGGTGGACAGCCGCGGCGACCTTTATGTCGGCGAGGTGTCGTGGACCAACTGGCCCCAGACCTACAAAGATGAGCCGCGTCCCGACAATTTGCGGTCGCTGCATAAATTTCGGAAAGTGGACTAATGCAAATCCCGAAAAGCCTGTCCTCGGACTTGATCCGAGGATGGACGCCGGTTTCCCGCCTGCGCGAAGCTTAAGCCGGGGAGTCTCCGTTCATTTGATGCTTCGGCTGGCGAAGCCAGGCCGGAAAAGATGATGCTCAAACAACGAGCCCATGGAGGATCGCCGTGAGAATGAAATCGCTCACTGCCGAGGCGATGGAAGCCCGCGTCGCCCGGTTCAACAAACTGCAAACTTACCAACGGCAAAACTTCGAGGCGCATGGCATTCCGGCCGGCGCCGTCGAAAAGATTACAGCGAGGCGCGTTTATCCGGTCATGGCGCCGGCGGATTACCAGGGGCGCAGCGCCGGCGCGCCGGTCAAGGGTCCGCGTGGCCTCATCGTCAGCATCGCCGAATGCGAGCCGGGCAACGGGCCCGGTCTTCACCGCCATCTCAACACGGTCGAGAACTTTCTTTGCCTCTGCGGCCGTTTCGAGATTGCTTGGGGCGATCATGGCGAGCACAAGCTCGTGCTCGGGCCCCTCGACATGATTTCTGTGCCGCGCGGAGAGAACCGCAGTTTCCGCAACGTTTCCAGCGAAACCGCCCGCCTTCTGGTTATGATCGTGCCGGAAAGTGACGAGCAGAGCGATCCGATTTCTTATGCGCCGAGTCTGGCCAAAGAAATTGAGAACGACTTCGGCAAAGGCGCGCTCGAGGGCCTGCAGAAAATCGGCTTCAAGTTCGAGGATGAGCCGCTGGCCTAAGCGACGCGCGCGCTAGACCATAAATAGGTGACGAACGGCACGCACAAAGCATCGGCCGAGCGCATTAGGACGTCCGCTCTGTGTCAAACTGAGACATTGCCAAGCTGCCGGTGTTTTTCGCGAAAGCGTGGTTCTTCAATAGGAATAACGCCTGGGGTGCCTCGTCAACGGATATGCTTTTGGCACCGACTGGTACATGGGATTGGGCCCACAGCTCCCGCCAATCCCGCTCACGGTGGCCAAACATTGTTGAGATGTTGCGAACCCGCAATTCGTGGCTCCTCCCTCCCCGAGATCGTAATAGGCACACCACGGATAGTTTTGCGCCGCAGCGGGTTTTTCAAAGCAGACGAGAGCGGCAAACACACCAAAGATGAGCAGGGAATTCCTCATGGCAATCTCCTAGTGATCTCTGTCATCAAGTCACGACGGAGACTGATATCGCGGGTTGAGCCGGCAGAATCCGTCCACGCGGCGCGCGGTTCTCGAGCACTGTTCAAATGTCGTGAAGCGGCAGTTTGTAATCCCACCAACCATTCCATCGCTATAAATTGCGCACCATGAAGAGTTTTGGGCCCTGGCAGGCGTGCCAATTCCGATGATGCCGACAAAAATGATCCCGAACACAAATGACAGGAGTCGCATGACGCCTCCAAAACTAAGTGGTCCTCAAACTACAGAGGCCGATCAAGGATATTTTATTCCCGCGTTCGCGATGAGGTACGGTCGTTTGGCGCATGGCTGAAAGAAAAAAACCGCAAACGCCTGCGGGCAGACGCGAGCGGAAGAACATTGGACCGCTAAGTCAAAAGAAAACCCGCCACGAGGAGTGTTTTTCCGGGCGGGTAAGTTGATTGATCTTCCGATTGAGCCGACTGACGTTACCGCTAATCGCGGCATGTTTGAGCGAGCGACATGAGTAGTGGTTGATGCCCACGCGCCGCTTCCTGCTGCCCTGATCGGTCGAGGAATTAGACGCTGGTTTCGTCGTGCGCGATCACAACGGCCAGACGCTCGCCTTATGATCCACTTCCACCGCCATAATGATACGGTTTCGCTCCCGGATCAGCTCCCCGCGGCTCTGAGGCGAAAGCATCAGCGCCGGCTCGCTGACTGTTTTTTTTGAGATATTTGCTGTGGTGAGCAGAATCGCTCTGGGAAGCATACTGAGCCAATGCGGGAGATGCGATGCTCACGGCTGCAATTACAGCACCAAGCATCAGCTTCGAGACGGTTGTCATGTGTTTCCTTTCCCTGTGAGTGGGTAACAGGACTATTGCCCTGCCATCCGACGCGCAGAGGACTGAGTTATCTTGTCGCAAATTCCATCACGCGTGCGTGACGTGAGTCTATTTAATTCGACGTCGCTCAAGCACGCCCAGTGGCGCAAAAAAATTCATTTTGCGGCTCAAACAAAAATTGCGGCTCTAAGGAAAAGGGGTTCGACCGGAGAGCTCGGACCTGAAACTAATTAATAATGCTCACGCTCGCGTAATAAAATTTTCCAACAGGGAAAAATTTTCATGAGCAAAGATTCAGATTGCGCGTAAAGCGTCTCGATAAGCCGATGTCGCCTCGTCGGAAATGATCCGTCTCCACTTGCAGCGACGTCGGCAACACAAAGCAGAAAATATGACGTCTCATTCTGAAATAAAAGTGATCCGGGAATTTTTCGCTGGCGCCACCGCTCCATTCGACGAATGACTACGTTCGCGAACAATTTATGGAGAACTTCGGTGGCATCAAATAAAAGCGGCAACGACGACGGTTCGACTCGGCGCCAAGTGCTGGAATGCATGACCTGGGCTGGGACCGGCATCCTGTGGTCAGTCTCAGGCGGCGTACCAAAGTCGTTGCGTCTCCTTGGAA
>JBAQBC010000056.1:0-62957 GCA_049286035.1 Xanthobacteraceae bacterium | reverse complement strand
CTACCTGGGCTTAGTTACCTGGGCTTAGTTACCTGGGCTTAGTTACCTGGGCTTAGTTACCTGGGCTTAGTTACCTGGGCTTAGTTACCTGGGCTTAGTTACCTGGGCTTAGTTACCTGGGCTTAGTTACCTGGGCTTATTGGTTTCGAGCTGAGTTCTTGTTCGGCGCGCCGTTATAGAGAGTGGGCTTGCCGCTGTCCAGAATGCGCTCGGAACGTGCGACGATCCGGTCACTGCTCACCGCGGCGGCTCGTCCCGTTCGTCGCTCTCTTCGCGGCGCTCATCTTCTTCCTCGTCTTCGGTCACCGGCACGACATAGACGCCGGCGAGCCAGCGGTGCAGATCGACGTCAGCGCACCGCTTGGAGCAGAACGGCCGCAGCACGGCATCGGCGGGCTTTCCGCAGATTGGGCATTTGCTCCTCACTGGTTTGGTGGTTTTAACGCTGGCCATAAGCGCAATATGGGAAATAGCGAAAGCCGCGCCAGTGGCAGTGCGGAACGGTGATTAACCCGCGTTGATCCAGCCGAAATGGACCGGATAGCCCTCGCCGCCAAGAAGCGTCAGCGTCTCGTAAAGCGGCAGGCCGACAACGTTGGAATAGGAGCCGACGAGCTTGACCACAAAGCCGCCGGCGATGCCTTGCGCGGCATAGCCGCCGGCTTTGCCGCGCCATTCGCCGGAGGCGAGATAGGCCTCGATGTCCTGTTCCGACAAACGTTTGAAGCGCACGCGCGTCTCCACGTAACGCTGGCGGAAGGTTTCCTTGGGCGTGACCAGACAGATCGCGGTGTGAACGCGGTGATTGCGTCCTGACAAAAGCCGCAGACATTGCGCCGCCTCGTCGAGCAGTTCGGCCTTGGGCAGAATGCGCCGGCCGACGGCAACAGCGGTATCGGCGGCGAGGATGTAGGCGCCTTTGAGTTCGTCGTCGATCCGCACCATGCCGAGCGCGGTTTCGGCTTTGTTGCGCGCCAGCCGCGTGGCGTAAGCGCGCGGCAGCTCGCCGCGTTTGGGCGTCTCATCGATGTCGGTGGGGCGCAATGCGTCGGGTTCGATGCCGACCTGATTAATGAGCGAGAGCCGGCGCGGCGAGCCGGAAGCAAGCACCAGTTTCGGACGGCCGATCATTTGAACCGATAGGTGATCCGGCCCTTGGTCAGATCATACGGCGTCATTTCGACCAGCACCTTGTCGCCGGCGAGTACGCGGATGCGGTTCTTGCGCATGCGTCCCGCGGTGTGCGCGATGATCTCATGATCGTTCTCGAGCTTGACCCGAAAGGTGGCGTTCGGAAGCAGTTCCGTCACCACGCCGGGAAATTCCAACAGTTCTTCCTTCGCCATTCGCTTTCCGAAAACGTTGCCCCTCAGCGGGTTCGTCGCCAACCGCCGAAATTTGCGCGGACAGTAGTAGTGCCGCGAACCCGAAGTTCGCTTGAGTTTGCGGGGTCCTCCGATGCGAACTTCCGGTTCAAAAGCGGCACTAGCAAGGTTCAATTTGCTAGTGTCCTTATCGACTCCAAAGTTCGTATGAGCGAGCCGCAAATGCTTACGAACTTTGGGGTCGGGACACTAGCGGATGGCGCGCTCCATCACAACAGTGCCGATGCGCGGTCCGATTTCAGCTTACGATATCAGTGTGTGCAATTCCTTCCTCATTCGTTGCCGGGACCGCGGGGAATGAACCGCTGGCGAATGCGCGCCAAAATCTGGTCGCGTACTTGCCGATAGGCCTCAAGCCGTTGCTCGCGGCTGCCTTCCACCGCGGTCGGATCGGTGGTCGGCCAATATTCCACCTCCACCGCGCTGGTGCGGGTCAGTTCCAGCGCCCGGTGATGCGCCTCCGGTGCGAGCGAGACGATGAGATCGAAATTAAGACCCTCCCATTCATCCAATTCCTCGAAGGTCAGCGGCTTGTGACGCGAAATGTCGAGGCCGATTTCCGCCATCACTGCTACGGCAAAGGGATCGAGTTCACCCTTGCGCACGCCGGCCGAGCCGACGTATACGCCGCGTCCGAAGATCTGCCCGAACAAAGCCGCCGCGATCGGCGAGCGCACCGAATTGAGCCCGCAGGCGAACAGCACCGCCAGCGGAGGGCGCGATTGCGGCGGCATCGCCAGCTCAGCCCTTCCAGTGCAAGACCGAGATCAAAGTGAAAAGGTGGCGCGCGGTGCCGAAATCGATGTCGACCTTGCGCTTGAGCCGCTCCATCACCAGACGCGACCCTTCGTCGTGCAGACCGCGCCGCGCCATATCGAGGGCCTCGATGCGGTCGGGCGTCGCCGTGCGGATTGCCGCGTAGTAGCTGTCGCAGACTACGAAATAATCCTTCACCACGCGGCGGAACGGCGCCAGCGAGAGCATATGCGCGATCACCGGCGTGCTGTCGGCGAGGCGAATGTCGAAAACGAGCCGGTTGCCGGAAATGCCCAGCTGTAGCGCGTAGGGACCGCCGTCGTGTCCGACCGGCCTGAAATTGTTCTCCTCAAGGAGATCGTAGATCGCGACCCGCCGCTCGTGCTCGACGTCATCATTGGTGCGGCCGAGCGAAGCTTCGTCGAGGGTCACCGCCGCGAGCCGGCCGGTATTGTCCTTGCTGGCGCTTCGCCGCGGCATCAAAGGGCGATCCAATTAACTTGAATCACTGTCCATCTCGAAGATTGGTTTGCGCATGATCTTATCCGAACCGGTTCCCACTTTTCGGGATCATGCGCGGCGGTTGAGCCGGATCGCGATCGAGCGCGCGTGAGCGTCGAGCCCTTCGGCGCTGGCGAGCGTGATGGCGGCATCGGCGAGCGCGCGGAGCTGCTCCGGCCCGCACTTGAGAATCGAAGTCCGTTTGACGAAATCGAGCACGCCGAGGCCGGAGGAGAATCGCGCCGCGCGTGCAGTCGGCAGCACGTGATTGGAGCCGGCGACGTAATCGCCGATCACCTCCGGCGTGTGCGGGCCGAGGAAAATTGCACCGGCATTGCGGATGCCTGTCGCCAGCCGCTCGGCATCGGCGGCGACGATCTCGATATGTTCGGGCGCAAGCGCGTCGACCAGCGGCAGGGCTTGTTCGAGCGTCGGCACGACAATGACCGCGCCGTAATCGCGCCACGACGCACCCGCGACCTTGCCGCGCGGCAACGCGGCGAGCTGCGCCGCCACCGCGCGCTCGATTTGCCCGGCAAGCGCGGCGCTGTCGGTGATCAGGATAGCCTGCGCGCTCGTGTCATGCTCCGCCTGCGCCAGAAGGTCGGCGGCGATCCAGTCCGGATTGCCGTGCCGGTCGGCGAGAATAAGGACTTCCGAAGGGCCGGCGATGGTGTCGATCCCGACTTTGCCGAACACCATACGCTTGGCGGCGGCGACATAGGCATTGCCTGGGCCGACGATCTTGGCGACCGGCGCAATCGTTTTTGTTCCATAGGCCAAAGCGGCAATGGCCTGGGCGCCGCCGACGCGGAAGATTTCGTCGATGCCGGCGAGCTTGGCCGCCGCCAGGACCAGCGGGTTGAGTTCGCCGCCGGGCGCCGGTACCGCCATCACGAGCCGCGGCACGCCGGCGACCTTTGCCGGCACCGCGTTCATGAGGACCGACGACGGATAGGCGGCGCTGCCCCCCGGCACGTAAAGCCCGACCGCCTCGATCGCGGTCCAGCGCCAGCCGAGTTCGACGCCAAGCGGATCGACATAGCGGTCGTCGGCCGGCACTTGGCGGCGGTGATAGGCTTCGATGCGCGCCCGTGCGAGTTCAAGCGCTTCGAGCGCGGCGGGGCTGCATGATTTCACGGCTGCCGCGATCTCGTCGGCCGTGACTTTCAAACCGGTACGGTCAAGATCGCAGCGGTCGAATTCGCGCGTGTAGTCCTTGACGGCGTCGTCGCCGCGGGCCGCCACGTCGGCGACGATGGCGCGCGCCGCCGCTTCGACATCGGCGGAGGCTTCACGCTTGGAGTCCAGCAAGACGCGAAAGTTTTTCGCAAAATCGCCGGAATTCATATCAAGGCGGACGGCCATCGCATCTGCCATTAAGGCTGGCGGCGCCTAGGCGCGCGCTTTTCGTGAAACTTCGGCGCTGGGTAGCAGTCCGGCGAAGTTATAACAATTCTAAAATTGGGCTTTTAGATTGACAAAAAGTCCGCTGTTCCCCAACTCCTTGTTCGCATCCTCGGGTTTACCATTCGCGGCAGAGAGCTGGCTTGACGGTTAGGAACAATCGCAGTGGGGCGTTGAATCGGCGGCACCTCCTTGCCGCTGTTCTGCTGGCATCGGCGGCACCGCTCGCTGCGCGCGGCGCACGGGCTGAGGATGCCGTTTCGCTGTCGTTGACCATCAAGGACGGCAAATTCGAACCCGCCGAGCTGCATGCGCCGGCCGGACGGGCGCTCGAAATTCACGTTACCAATCTCAATACCATCCCCTCGGAATTCGAGAGCGGCGATCTGCATTTCGAGAAGATCGTTCCCGTTGGCAAGGAGGCCGTGGTTCGCGTGCGGCCGCAACAGCCCGGGCGCTATAATTTTTTCGATGATTTTCATCGCGAGACACAGGGCGTGCTGGTGGTGCCATGATCGCTTTTGCCGGTGGCGGAGTTCAGCCATGATGGTCGCGTGAGGCGTTCGTGCTCGCAGCACTCATCATCGTTTTTCGTGAAGTCTTCGAAGCCGGCCTGATCGTCGGCATCGTCATGGCGGTGACGGCGGGGGTGCCCAGCCGGGCTCTCTGGATTTCTGGCGGCGTCGGCGCCGGTGTCCTCGGCGCGTGCGTGGTAGCTGTGTTTACCGGCGGGCTTTCACAACTGTTCGGCGGCACCGGCCAAGAGGTCTTCAACGCCGGCATACTCGGTTTCGCCGTGGTGATGTTGACTTGGCATAATGTCTGGATGTCGCGGCACGGCCGTGAGCTTGCAGACGAGCTGCGCGCTGCCGGCGAAGCGGTCGTGGCCGGTTCGAAGTCGCTGCTGGCACTCGCGATCGTGGTTGCGGTCGCGGTGCTGCGCGAAGGCTCCGAAGTCGTGCTCTTTCTCTACGGCGTCGCCGCCGCGCAGGGCGGAGGTAGCTGGGCCCTGGTCGCGGGCGGCTTTGCCGGGCTCGTGCTCGGCTCACTGGTCTGTCTTCTGACCTATCTCGGCCTTCTCAGCATTCCGTCGCGCTACCTGTTTGGCGTCACCAGCGTGTTGATCGCGTTTCTCGCCGCCGGCATGGCGGCGCAGGCGATCGCGTTTCTCGAGCAAGCCAATATGGTAACCGCGCTCGATCAAACGATGTGGAACACATCGTGGATATTGAAGGATTCGAGCTTCCTCGGCCGCGCGCTGCATACGCTGATTGGCTACGTCGATCAGCCGACCGCCATGCAAGTCGTGGTCTACGCGCTTACGCTGGCGGTCATGGCCATATTGATGAAGTTGTTTGCCGCGCCGCAGACGCCGCGCCCCGCTTAAATGCGCTCAGGTGCGGGCTGTGCCGGCGGTAAAATGGTCTGGGCAGATCGCCGCTACCGAGACCTCGCCGAGATCGGCGAGTTCCGCTTCGAGGCATTCTACGTCGAGGCGAATGACGCCGCCGCCTGAGAAAATCAGCGACACGATACCGGCCGGCGAATCGGTCTCGGCAAATTCCACCGCGAGCAGATTAAGCCGCGTGGCCTTCGCGGTTTGATCGAGATTGCGGCATTTGCAGGCAAGCACACGTTCGAAGCGGAGCGCAGTGCGGCAGCGCCGGTACTCCGGCCTGGTCTCTGCACCCGCCGCTGCGCCGGGTCTGGCGACCTCGGAGGCGCTCATCCAATCGAAGCGATTGAGCGCCATCACGAAGCGATGCTCGCTCGGCCGCCATAATATGTCGACGACCTTAACGAGCGAATCCTGCACATGGGCCGAGATCACCTCGATGTCATCTTTATCGAGGGCAACGAGCTTGAGTTCGTCCGTGCAAGGACTCATTCCGATCGCTTTCCTGATCGATCTTGCTCCCCTGCGGAATTAGTGATCGCACGCGCCACCCGCAAGTGCGGCGTCGAACGGAATCTTTCAACGTCCTGCTCGCTATTCGCGGCCGGCCTGCGTCAGTGTCTTGCCGGCCGACCAACCGGCGGCCGGATGGCCTTCCGGTTAGGTGTCACCCGACGCCGGATGCGGCCGAGCTGGCGGGGCTTCACCTTAGCGGTTGCCAACAGGTTGTTGCTTAGCGGGCTGTCGGCTCGATGCTATTGCTAGTTGATAGCCCATTGGCCCGAACAACGTCGATTGCCGCCATTCGATCGAAGAGTTGTAATCACTCTTGGATTGATAATTTCTCGAACATCAGGTTGCCGAGGAATCGTTTGCTTCCTGACGGCATGCGCGCTAATGATCTAAAAGAACTTTTTGTTATTGATGCCAGAACGGATGTTGCGATTTTCACAATCGGTTCTGGCGCGAGCGAACCGAACGCCAAAGGTGATTTCACAAGGTGATCATCACACTCGGCTTTTCTTTTGCTCGCATTAGGGATACAAGCTGCCTTTCTTGAAAGGGAGGTTTTATGGCGAAGAGGAAGAAAAAGCGGCGCGCGTGGACTTCAAGCGAGCTCCGTGAGCTGAAAACGATGGCGCGTAAGAAGACTAGGGCGTCGCAGATTGCGAAGAAGCTGAAGAGAACCGAAGGCGCCACGCGCCAGAAGGCTTTCAGCATCGGGCTCTCGCTCGATTCCCGTTCCTGATTTTTCAGAGCACATCGGAACCGCATGGAAGCCGCGACGCCGGCCGGGCAGGACCTCGCCCGCCGGCTGCGGCTTCGTCGGTCTGAAAACCGCTGAATGTGCCGGCCGCAATCGGCGCCTCCCGGCGCCGATTGCCGCTTTTGTTGCGGCTGAGGTTTAGGAATAAATCCTTAGATTGCAGCCGCTTGGCAGCGGGGTGCCGCTGCCTCGCGCAGCCCGCTTGCCCGGGCAAAACGCCGGGTTGCCGGCCTGATCAATTAACTAACGGTCGTGAACCCGCCCAAATCTCATGTAATGCGGGTATATTCGGTCCATTATCGTCGCATTGGGGCAAACGCCCCGCGACGAGCCAGGATGGCTGACCGACGGTCTTTCCAGCCCGAGCGTAGTTTCGCGTCCGTAACAATGCTACGCAGTCTTTTATGAATTCTGCTCTCGCTCCGGTGCAGCAGCAGCCCGCCAGTTCTGAACTTGCCGCCGCACTCGGCGCATGCCGGCGAGCCTTTGTCGCGACCGCCGTCTTCAGCGGCATGAGCAACCTTCTGATGCTTACCGGCGCGCTGTTCATGCTGGAAGTTTATGACCGCATCCTGCCGAGCCGAAGCGTGCCGACACTGGTCGCGCTGCTCTTTTTGGTTGCCGGTTTGTACGCCGCACAGTGCGTGATTGACGCAATCAGGAGCCGCATCCTGGTGCGGGTCGGCCATAGCCTCGACGAGTCGATGAGCGGCCGGGTCTATGACGCCATCGTGCGTCTGCCGTTAAAGATCGGCGGCAAAGGCGAAGGCACGCAGCCCATTCGCGACCTGGACAGTGTGCGCAGCTTCCTTTCCGGAAGCGGCCCGGTAGCGTTCTTTGATTTGCCTTGGATGCCGGTCTATCTCGCGATCTGTTTTTTGTTTCATACTTTCATTGGCTTGACCGCGCTGTTCGGCGCCATCGTTCTCGTCACTTTGACGATCATTACCGAGATCAAGACCCGCCATCCGACCCGCAGCGCCGCGCAATTTGCCGTAGCGCGCTATGCGCTTCTCGAAGCAAGCCGGCGCAATGCCGAGGCGATTACGGCAATGGGCATGATCGGCCGCATCGCCAAGCATTGGCACGAGCTCAATCGCAATTTCGTCGCGACCAGCGGGCGGGCCAGTGACGTCGGCGGCGGGCTCGGCGCCGCGTCGAAAGTTCTGCGCCTGTTGCTGCAATCCGCAATTCTCGCGGTCGGCGCCTGGCTGGTGATCAACCAGCAGTCAACGCCCGGCATCATCATCGCCGGCTCGATTCTGGGCGCACGCGCTCTCGCGCCGGTCGACCTTGCGATCGCCAATTGGCGCGGTTTCGTCGCTGCGCGGCAAAGCTGGCAGCGCCTGTCCCGACTGCTCGCTCACCTGCCGCCCAAGGCCGATCCGATGCCGTTAAAGCCGCCGTCGCGTTCACTGGTCGTTCAGAACGGCGCGGTGACGCCGCCAGGCGTGCAAAAAGTGGTCTGTCAGGAGGTCAACTTCACGCTCGCGGCCGGCAAGGCTTTGGGCGTTATCGGACCGACCGCATCGGGCAAGTCGTCGCTGGCGCGCATGCTGGTCGGAGTCTGGCGGCCGGTGCGCGGCAACGTGCGGCTCGATGGCGCGACGCTCGATCAATGGTCCTCCGAAGCGCTCGGCCGGCATATCGGCTACGTGCCGCAAGATGTCGAATTGTTCAACGGTACGGTGGCGCAAAATATTTGCCGCTTCGAGGATCCACCGGACCCCAATGCCGTCATTGCGGCCGCCCAAGCGGCCGGCGTTCACGACCTCATCATCAACCTGCCCGAGGGCTATGACACCGTCATTGGCGATCACGGCGGCGCGCTCTCGGCCGGACAGGCGCAGCGCATCGCGCTCGCGCGCGCTCTCTACCGCGATCCCTTCCTGGTCGTGCTCGACGAGCCCAACTCAAATCTCGATGCCGAAGGCGATGAGGCGCTGACCCGCGCCATTCTGGGATTGCGCGCCCGCGGCGCCATCACGGTCGTTATCGCGCATCGGCCGAGCGCGATCGCCGGCGTCGACTATATCCTGATCATGGCGAAGAGCCGGCAGCAGCAATTCGGCCCGAAAGAGGAAGTTCTCAGCCGGGTGGTCCAGCCGGCCAGCGCGCCGCGCTCCCTCAAGGTTGCCGAACAGGGAGGCGCCGGTTGATCGCAAAGCTGAGTGCGGACTTATATCGCCTCGTCGGTGCCATCACCGCGCGCGCTAGAACGATCGCGGCTGCCTTGCCGTGGGGCCTCGGTCAGGCCGGCCCCACGACCAGCGCCAGCGAGTCGATCCGGCGGCACATTCTTGCCGGGTCCATTTTAGTCGGTGTGCTGGTGATCGGACTGGGCGGCTGGGCATCGACGGCCCAGATCTCGGGCGCGCTGATCGCGCAGGGCTCGATCGTCGTCGATACCAATGTGAAGAAAGTGCAGCACCCGACCGGCGGCGTGGTCGGCGAACTTTTCGTGCGCGACGGCGATCATGTCAAAGCCGGCGACATTCTCCTTCGCCTCGATGAAACGGTGACCCGCGCCAATCTGGCGATCGTCAACAAAGGGCTCATTGAACTTTATGCCCGTAAGGCGCGGCTCGCCGCCGAGCGCGACGGGGCGGACACCATGGCGGTGCCGGCCGAACTTGCGAACCGGCAGAACGAGCCCGAAGTCAAGGAAGCGGTGGGCAGCGAGCGCAAGCTGTTCGATTTGCGCCACCAGGATCGCCTCGGCCAAAAGCAGCAGCTGCAAGAGCGCATTACCCAATTACAACAACAGATCTCCGGCCTTGCGGCGCAGCAGTCGGCCAAGGACAAGGGAATCGCGCTGACTGAACAGGAACTGGGGGGCGTGCGCGATCTGTGGCAGAAAAACCTGGTGCAGCTTAATCGATTGACCTCGCTGCAGCGCGACGAAGCGCGCCTTGAAGGCGAGCGTGGTCAAATCGTCGCCCAATCTGCGGAGGTAAAAGGCAAGATCGCGGAAATTCAGCTGCAGATTATTCAAGTGGATCAGGATTTGTCCAGCGACGTCGCCAAGGAACTGCGCGAAACCGACAGCAAGATCGGCGAATATGTCGAGCGCAAGGTTACGGCAGAGGATCAGCTCAGGCGCACCGATATTCGCGCCCCGCAAGACGGCATTGTCTTTCAATCGACCGCCAATACCGTAGGCGGCGTGATCGCCGCCGGCGATCCGATCATGATCATCGTGCCGGAGAGCGACAACAACTTGACGGTCGAGGTGAAGGTCGATCCCAAGGACATCGACCAGGTCCAGTTTGGACAAACGGTCGTGCTGCGGTTTTCGTCGTTTAATGTCCGCACCACCCCGGAGATCAACGGCACGGTATCGCACATTGCCGCAGATACCACGACCGACCAGCGGACCGGCCAGAGCTACTATCTGGTGCGGATCGGCATGCCCGCCAAGGAACTAAAAAGTCTCGGCGATGTAAAATTGACCCCTGGAATGCCGGTCGAGGCCTTTATCGAGACCGGCGAGCGCACGATGATGTCTTATCTGATCGAGCCCCTGCATGATCAGTTGATGCGCGCATTCCGCGAGAAATAACCAAGCTTCTCCCGCCCGCCGAATGCGGCCAGGCGTCATTTGCGGAGCAATCGAGCGGGATGATGCTCCCACTGCTGCGCACAGCAGGATAAAATGACCGGCGTCATGGGGAACCGCCAGCGATGAACAGCCTGATCCGCCGTGCGCAACAAGTCGGCCTGGCGCGGGCGATCTGCGTGCTTTTGCTATTCGCGCTGGTGCCGCTGCGGCTCGCCGATCCGCGGCCGCTGCAGGAATTGCGCGTCCGCACCTTTGATTTCTTTCAGGTGCTCCGGCCGCGGCCACAAGAGATTCGGCCGGTCGTTATCGTTGATATCGATGAGGCGAGCCTGAAAGCGATCGGGCAGTGGCCATGGCCGCGTACCACGGTCGCAGACCTCATTACCCAAATCACCCAGCTCGGCGCGGTCGCGATCGGATTCGACATCATTTTTCCGGAACCCGACCGCATGTCGCCCGCGATCGCGGAGCGAAGCTTTCGCGGCATTGATGCCGAAACCCGAGCCAAACTGGATAACCTGCCGAGCAACGACGACGCGCTGGCCGAAGTCATAAAACATTCGCGGGTGGTCGTGGGCCAGGCCGGCGCGGCCGCTGCGGAAGTAAAGACCGCAGCTGACGCGGCACTGCAGACCGGCTTTGCCATCCGCGGCCCCGATCCGCGTCCCTATCTGGTCACCTTTGCCGGCCTGCTGCGCAACGTGCCGGCGATCGAGCAGGCGGCCGCAGGCCGCGGGCTTTTCTCGATCAATCCCGAAAGCGACGGCATCATCCGGCGCGTGCCGGTGATCATGACGGCGCAAGGCAGCCTGGTGCCGGCCTTGAGCATGGAGCTCCTTCGCGTCGTTACCGGTTCGAGCGCGATCCTGGTTCGTGTCGATCAAGCTGGCGTCGAGGCGGTCGCGGTCCCCGGCCTGGAAGTGCCGACCGATCGCAATGGCCAGTTCTGGGTGCATTTCAATCACAGCGATCCGCAACGCTACGTCTCGGCCAAGGACGTACTGCAGGGCAATGTGGCGCCGGATCGTTTGGCCGGGAAGCTCGTCCTCGTCGGAACCTCGGCGATCGGATTGTTGGATCTCAAGACCACGCCGCTCGATGCCGCAATCCCCGGCGTCGAAGTGCACGCCCAAATACTCGAAAGCGTCCTGAGCAAGTCGAGTCTCGTCAATCCGAACTATGCGATCGGCGCCGAGCTCGCCATCGCCGTCCTATTCGGGCTTGCGATCATCATCGCTGCACCGATGCTGCCCGCCAGCATCGTCATTGTGCTCGGCGGGTGTTTGATCGCGGGCCTGATCGGATTGTCGCTCTACCTCTTCGTCGAGCACAATCTGCTCATCGATTTCACTTATCCGCTGATTTCAAGCTGGCTGATTTATCTCGTTCTCACATTCGTGAATTATTTCCGCGAGCAGAAGCAGCGCCGGCAAATCCGCTCAGCGTTCGGCTACTACCTGTCGCCGCATATGGTCGAGCAACTTGCTCGTTCGCCCGAGAAGCTGGTGCTCGGCGGCGAGGAGCGCCGTATGACGATACTGTTCAGCGATGTGCGCGGATTCACGACCATCTCCGAATACTACAAGGACGATCCGCAAGGATTAACGCGCCTGATGAACCGCTTCCTCACCCCACTCACCAACGCCATCATCGAGCGCAAGGGCACCATCGACAAATATATCGGCGACGCCATCATGGCGTTCTGGAATGCGCCGGTGGACGACTATGAGCAGGAGGCGAATGCTTGCGAAGCGGCGCTGGAAATGCTGTCGCGCGCCGAAGCGCTTAACGGCGAGCTCAAGCGCGAGGCCGAAACCAATGGCGGCGCGTATATGCCGCTCCGCATCGGCATCGGGCTCAATACCGGGCCTTGCGTGGTCGGCAATATGGGATCCGATTTCCGCTTCAATTATTCGGTGCTGGGCGACACCGTGAACTTGGCGTCGCGGTTGGAGGGCCGGACCAAGGATTACCGCATCCCCGTCGTCATCGGCTCGCGCACCGCCGAAGGCGCCAAGCAAAAATTCGCGGTGATGGAAATCGACTTGATCATGGTGAAAGGCAAGAAACAGCCGGAGGCGGTGTTCACGGTGCTGGGTCGTTCCGAAGTCGAAGCTGACCCGCGCTGCCAGGAATTGCGCGCCACCAACGCGCAGATGCTGGGGCGCTTCCGCAAGCAGCAATGGGACGACGCCATAGACTTGATCGCGCACTGCCGCAAATTCGCCAATGGCTTCGATCTTTCCGGCCTCTATGACATGTATGAGGAGCGCATAGAACTTTATCGGGCGCAGCCGCCGGCGCCGGACTGGGACGGCGTCTATGAAGCCGAGACGAAGTGATCCGGAAATTCCGCTACGCGCCAATAGCCGCTAAAACGAGGCGGCAGGCGATTGCTGGAGCTTGGCGATCAAAGCCGGAGCCAACACAAATTGGCGTACCCCATGCTCGTCAATCTCGAACAGCGGGGTTGCGCGCCATAGCTGACGGTCTGGCACCAGTGCCAGCCAGCGATTGTCCAGAATCATCCAAATATTATCGAGCCGCACAGCTACGACCGCGTGGTTCTCCTGGCCATCGGTGTTGCGGACGACGACGAGCCTGACGTCTTCGGGCGCGAGGCCGGCTGCTCGCAGCGCCACGTACTTGGCGATGGCGTAATCCTCGCAATCGCCGCGCTGCGTCGTGAATGTTTCGAGCGGCGCGCTCCAATGGTCGGCGACACCCCATTGCACGACGTCGCTGGTCGGAACAATCGCCAAGTTGATGTCGCGATTGATCACGCCGATGCGCGCACGACCGCTAAGCACGCGGCCTTCATCGACGATGGCCAGGAAGCGTCGCGCCGCTTGCGAACAAGAGGACGTGTCTTGGCGGCAGCGAGCCAGGACTTGGTCATCGGCGCGAATTTCGGGTTGCGTGCCCATCCATTTGCGCAGAATTTCGCCCTCTGTAACGGGCACGGCGGCAATCCCGAATGGCTGGGCTTCGACTGGGACAGCCGTTAATGGAGCAAGTGCCGTCTGCTCCTGCGCCATGGCGCTGGCGATCCCGGGAAGCGGCAGCGTGGTGCCGTCGATCCCGGCGCAAACCGGCCATGCAAAAAACCATGCGGCGCATGCCGCAACGCGAACGAGCATTGTGGCGCCCTGACCGGGCTCAAGCGCTTGTGCGCTTCATCCCGTTATTTCTTGGAGTGGCGTAACGCTGCGACTGCTGCTGCACGGTTAAGCGGAGCGCCAAATCACCGCGGCAGTTGCGAACAACGTGAAAAGGTCGCCGCCATAGCGTCGATGTTTCTAACGAATGCATTCGGATTGCGTTTACAACGCGGCTTGTCGGTTAGTTCCGGCCGCCGCCGGCGAGCACGGCGCGGGTGGCGCGGTCAGGGCCGAAATCGTCGACGCTGTCGATGGCGAGAAGATCGGCGAGCCGGGTGCGCGCCCGATTGACGCGACTCTTGATCGTGCCCACGGCGCAGCCGCAAATCGCCGCCGCGTCATCGTAGGAAAATCCGGAAGCGCCTACCAAGATAAGGGCCTCGCGCTGGTCCGCCGGCAGCTTGGCCAAGGCAGTGCGGAATTCCTCGAACTCCACGCGCCCGGTCTGTTCTGGATGCGACTTCAACGTTTCGGCATAGCGGCCGTCGGCATCCTCGACCTCGCGGCGCCGCTTGCGATACTCCGAGCGGAACAGATTGCGCAGGATCGTGAACAGCCAGGCCGGCATGTTGGTGCCGGGCTCGAACGAATCGATATGCGCCAGCGCCCGCAGCAGGGTCTCCTGCACCAGGTCGTCGGCACGATCAATGTTGCCGCACAGCGAAATCGCGAATGCGCGCAAGCTTGGCACCGTGGCTAGGACTTGGTCCCGAATCACTGGATCGAGCTTCATGCTCACCTTCAGTCCTGGTCTTGGTCGCTTAGACGGCGAACGAGATCGGAGAGATGCTGCGGCACGCCCTGATTAACCACGTCGTTGTACATGGCGCGCAATTGCTGCCCGATGCGAGCTTGAACCTCTCGGCCCAAGCGGGCTTCCTTGTGGGGGGATGTAGTGGCTGGCCTCGCCATCGGGTCTTGGCTCTCCGGCTTCTCCGCAACCGGCTCTAGATTGGTCTTGCGGTGCTTCATCGCGTCATCTTTCCCCCATTCGCCCATTGCCGTCACTCTTAAAGCCCCCAACTTAACTTGCGCTAACGCCCTGACAGGCCCCGGAGTTCCGCCGCGGCAAGCTGAACGGGAACTTTTTTTGCGCTGCGAGGTTTTTGTCAATAACCTCAGCGCTATGGAAGGGGAGGGTGTCTCCGTGTCGACCTCGCAAGCCGTACTCCAGCATCTACCGTCGCTGCGCCGCTATGCCCGGGCCTTGACCGGCAGCCAATCCTCGGGCGACGCCTATGTCGTCGCAACGGTGGAATCCCTGATTGCCAGCCCCCAGGTGCTGGAATCGAGCTCCAATCCACGGGTAGGGCTGTATCGGCTCTTTACCAAGATCTGGAATTCGGTCGCGGTGAACGACAAGGCGGAAGCCGGCGACATCGTTCTGCCGCCCGAGCAGCATCTGACCCAAATAACGCCACGGCCGCGGCAGGCCTTCCTGCTGGTGGCCTTGGAAGGCTTCTCCGAAGACGATGCGGCTGAAGTCTTAGATTGCGACCTGCACACGCTTCGTGCCTTGGTCGAAGAATCCGGCCGCGAGCTTGCGGCCGAAATCGCCACCGACGTCCTCATCATCGAAGATGAGACGTTCATCGCGATGGACATCGAAGCGCTGGTCGAAAGTCTGGGCCACAACGTCATCGGCATCGCGCGCACCCACAGCGAAGCGCTGGCTCTGGCAAAACAGAAGCGGCCCGGGCTCATCCTCGCCGATATTCAGCTCGCCGACGGCAGTTCGGGATTGGACGCGGTGAACGAACTCCTCGGCTCGTTTGAGGTCCCGGTGATCTTCATCACCGCTTATCCGGAACGCTTCCTGACCGGACAGCGGCCCGAGCCGGCCTTCCTGATTGCAAAACCGTTCCAGGTTGCCGTGGTATCGGCCGTGGTCAGCCAGGCACTGTTTTTCGGACGCAAAGCGCGCCAGCGCGAGCGCAAGCCGAGCGAGCGCCAAGCGACGCTGTAGCTGTAATTTCGCTGATCCTGCCCCACGTCTGCGAGCAGCCGTCTGCGAGCAGTTCGCAGCGCATAAGCACGTCCACTTTGCCGTCGGACAGGGCTTTGCGCTCGCGATATCGCTCGCCTTCAACAAAAGTTAGGGCTCAGCCGATCGGCATATCGGCTGCGCCCAACGTTGAACGGCCAAGCACGGGGGGAGGGGGAAAGGATGGCCGTCCGCCATGACAAGTGCCGCGCGCCATCTTTGTTCCTGTGCCACCGCGGGTCGCACGGATCGCCATTCGCCGCGGTGTCGAACCCGGCCCCCCGCATCACGACTCGGTGACCGGTGGGCGGCGATGGAACCCGGAGGGGCGATGGACGTTAAGCATGCGGTGTTGTGGTCAGCTCGGGGGTTTTTCGTATGTCTGATCGATCGCAGGGGTGGTCGCATCAGTGCTGCGGAGCAATCCGATGGCCAAGCTGCTTATTCGCATTACGGGCGCGCTGGGAGTAACGGCGCTTGCCGTGTTCTTTGTCGGGCTCATCCCGTTCTTTGCCGATCCGACCGTCGGCGCCGGCATCACTGCTAAGGCGCCGAGCTATTCCGTCAACCGGCAGTTCAAGGGCGATCGGCTGCCTCTCTCCAGTGTCCCGAGCATCGCGCGACGCGGGCTGAGCACGCAGGAACAATCGTCGAAGCCACAGAGGATTCCAGTCGGATGCGAGGGATCGTTCTCTCCGATCTCGTCGCCCCAATTGGCGCATATCGTGGGGCGCTGCATGACCTAAATCGAAGCGCGTCGGTTATTTGTTACTGCACGCGATCGCAGCGGTGACGCCGCGGCGCGGATTTTTGACAAATAAGATTAGAATGCGATCGATGCGGCGCATGCGGCGGCCGCATTATTTATTTATTTGTTCTGTTTCGCTTTCCAGCTGTCAAGTTTGTTTGTTTTGTTTGATATCGGAGTGGAACTTTAAGTTCCCTTCGATAGTTGATGCCTGCAGAACGGCATTTCAGCACGGGAGGCGAGTCGTGTCAGCAATCGGCCGTGCAAATCCTTGTCGCGCACATCTTCGCCGCGCGATCGCAACGCTTGCGATCGTCGCGGTCTCGGCAGGCCCCGCTTTCGCCCAGGCGCTTTCGTTCGCGCCCGCATTTCGCTTTGAACAGCCAATGCCCCAATACGCGCCGCAACAGCAGGACGATGAGGCCGGAACGGAGCAGCTGCCGGCGCAGCTTCGCCGGCAAATGGTGGCGTATCCGACCAATGAGCCGCCCGGCACCATCATAATCGATACCGGGCACACTTTTCTTTATTTGACGCTCGGCCATGGCATGGCGATGCGCTACGGCATCGGCGTCGGACGCCAAGGCTTCACCTGGTCCGGTGTTGAAACGATCGTGCGCAAGACCGAATGGCCGGACTGGATACCTCCGGCGCAAATGGTGGCGCGGCAGCCCTATTTGCCGCGCTGGGTCGGCGGCGGCCCGGGAAATCCGTTGGGCGCGCGGGCGCTCTATCTCGGCAATACCGAATATCGCATCCACGGCACCAATGATCCGTCAACGATCGGCAAGCACGTTTCGAGCGGATGCATCAGACTGCAGAACGCCGATATCATCGATCTATACAATCGGGTCGGGGTCGGAACGAAGGTGGTGGTGATGCCGAACGACCAGCGGCGGGTGTCGCTGGACGACGGCGAGCGCATTGTGATGCAAGACGCGCCGACGGGCGGCCGAATGTCGGCACAAATTGCAATGCAGCCCGCGGCGCAATCGCACGAGCTTGTTTCCAGCAGAACCGGACCGGCCGGTCTCTATTGATCGGCAAGCCTGCCACGCCAAATCACCGCCACCGCAGCGCCGGGCGCGGCGCATAGCAACGGGCGGCGAGGCAGCGGGCGCGGCCCCTTCTCAAACCAGCCGGAAGTAACGATCTATCTAGGGAGGTGCCGGAGTGAGACGTTAACGGCATGGATAGGTCGGAAGTTATCAAGCGGCCAAAATTCGGTTCGGAACATCGGCCGGCACAGGGTCAAGCGACAGAATCCTTTCCGGACTTTACGACTTTCCGCGAGGCGCTCGAGGCTGCGCAGCTCGGCGTTTGGTCATGGGATCTCGCTACAAATGAAGTGAACTGGTCAAGCAACCTTGCGGCGCTGCACGGCTCGCCGCTTGGCGGCTTTGACGGCAGCTATGCCGGCTTTCTCAACGGCATCAATGAAGAGGATCGCGCCGCGGTCAATGCCGCTTTGCAAGAAGCGGTGCAGAAACGGAGCGCCTTTCGCGCCCGATATCGCGTCGCGCACACCGCAAATTTCGACGAGCGCTGGATCGCAACGAGCGGCACTGTTTTCGTCGAAGACGGCGCCGCCAGACGCGTCATTGGTTTGTGCTACGACGTAACCGAGCGCGCCAATCTCGAAATTGAGTTGCGCAGCAGGGTCAAGCAGCAGGAAGCGTTAGCGCAGCTTGCCGAGCGGGCATTGGCCGAGCCGGACCTGGAACGGCTCTTGAACGACGCGGCCAGCACGATTGCGCTGACGCTCAATGTCGATTTCGTCAAGATCCTGGAATTGCTGCCCGGCGATACCGAGCTGCTGCTGCGGACCGGGTATGGTTGGAAATCCGATCTGGCCGGTTCGCTCTTGACCACCACCGCGCCGAACAGTTTTGCGCGCATCACCTTGGACTCGGCGGCTCCGGTTATCGTCGACGATTTCGACGCCGAGACCCGATTCGAGGTGCCGAGTTATTTGAAGGACCACAACTGCAAGAGCGGCGTATCGGTGAGCATCGCCGGCCGCGTCGGCCGGGCCTATGGCATCCTTGGCGTCTGCACGACCAAGAAGAGAAGATTCCGGCCCCAAGACATTTCGTTTTTGGCCGCGATCGGCAACCTTTTGGCTGGCGCTATTCAGCGCCGCCAGCTCGAACAACGCCACGAACTGATGATCCGCGACATGCGGCATCGCTCGGGCAATCTGTTCTCGCAGCTCTTGGCATTGTTTTCACAGACGGCGCGGACTTCGAAGGGTATCCCCGATCTCACCAGCAAGTATCAGGCGCGCGTCCTGGCGATGGCGAATGCCCAGCGTCTGATCACTGAGGGCGGCTGGAAATCGATTCCGATCATGGAGTTGTTTTACATCGTGTTGGGGCCCTATATCGATCGGGTGTCGTTCGAGGGCCCGAACTTCGATCTCGAGCCCGATCCGGTCTTCCATCTGAGCGAGGCCCTGCATGAGCTTGCCGTCAACGCCATCAAGCACGGCAGCCTATCGCGGCCGAAGGGTCAACTCGAGCTGCGCTGGTCGGTGAGCCGGACGCAGCGCGGCATGACGCTCACCCTCAATTGGGTCGAGAAAAATGGGCCGCCGGCGCGCCGCCCGCGCAAGCTCGGCTTCGGCATGCGGCTGACCGATCTGGTTATCCGCCGGCAGCTCAATGGCGAAGTCGCCTATTTATATTCTCGCAAGGGGCTGAGCGTGAAACTTACCGTGCCGCTGACACATGAACGCTGGCCGAGCCGCGGCGCTCAAGCGGAATCGTTGATGTCCCCCGCGCTGCGCTGAAAAACTCTCGATCTTCGCCAGCCCGCATCCTCTTCCGTTGCCGCAGCAAATCGCTACAGTGCCGCGGGCCAAATTCAGGGCCAAGCGCATGGGGAGGCAGCGTGAAAGAACAGGTGGTCAGCTTCAAGTCCGCGGGCTTGCGCCTGCACGGCGTGATCGGCGTTCCCGATGACCTGCGGGCGTCGGAACGCCGCCCTGCATTCCTGGTGTTGCACGGCTTCGGCTCTAACTCCGAAAGCTCGAACGTGCTCGCGCCGACGCGCGTGCTCAACCAATTCGGCTACGTCACGCTGCGCTTCGACATGCGTGGCTGCGGCAAAAGCGAGGGCGAATTCGGCCGCGTCATCTGCCTGGAACAAGTCGAGGATCTCGGCAATGCGCTGAACTTTCTTGCCGCCCATCCCGCGGTCGATCGCGACCGCATCGGCGCGATCGGTTCGAGTTTCGGCGGTGCCGTCGCCGTTTACGCCGGGGGCACCAATCCGCGGCTCGCGGCCGTGATCTCGAACGGCGGCTGGGGTCACGGCGAACGGAAGTTTCGCGGTCAGCACCGCACGCCGGAAGCCTGGGCCAAATTCACCAAAATGCTCGAAGAGGGCCGCGCCTATCGGGCGCGGACCGGTAAATCGCTGATGGTGCCGCGCTACGACATCGTGCCGATCCCCGACCATGTGCGTGAAAACCTGGAGCGGCAGAAGGTCGGCATGCTGGCGCCGAATTCGGTCGAAATGTTTCCCGCCGAGACGGCGCAGAGCATGTTCGATTTTCGCGCCGAGGAGGTAGTCGGAAAGATCGCGCCGCGGCCCTTGCTCTTGATCCATGCCGCAAACGATTCGGTGACGCCCACCGAACAGTCGATCGAACTGTTCAGGCACGCCGGTCAGCCGACCGAGCTGCATTTATTCAGCGGGCTCGACCATTTTCTATTCGCCGAGAATTCAGCGCGGGTGTGGACGCTGCTGCGCCACTGGCTCGACGCCTATTTCCCGGTACGGGGCGAAGCATGAGCGCGCCCGCCAAGTTGGTCGGCCATGACGAGCTCGGCCGCTTTATCGCGGACATCCTGGTCAAGCACGGCGCCAGTGCGCATGACGCCGCAATCGTGGCGGAGGGCCTGGTCTGGGCCAATCTGCGCGGCGGCGATGGCCATGGCGTGTCACGGCTGCCGCGCTATGTGAAGCTGCTGGGGGCCGGCGAGATCGACGTTAAAGCGCAGCCGCGGCTTGTCCATGATCGCGGCGCGACTTTGATGATCGACGGCGGCCACGGCTTCGGTCCCGTCGCGGTGATGGAGGGGGCCGCGCGCGCCGTCGAGCGGGCGAAACAGACCGGGGTCTGCTTCGCGCTCATTCGTCATACCACCCATACCGGCGCGATCGGCCGTTACGCGCAATGGATCGCCGGGCGCGGCTGTGCCGCGCTGCTCATGGGCGCCGGACCCACTTTGATGGCCTATCACGGCGCGCGGGTCGCCAGCATGGCGACGAGTCCGATTGCTATTGCCGTGCCGAGCAGCAAAGGCCTAATCGCGCTCGATATGTCGTCCAGCACGATCTCAAACGGCAAGATCTTGCAGGCGCGCGCCACCGGCGCGGCGCTGCCGGAAGGCACGGTACTCACCGCGGCCGGCGAGCCGACCACCGATGCCAAACAGGCCGAAACCCTGCTGCCGCTCGGTGGGCCCAAAGGTTCGGGATTGGCTTTCATGTTCGAAATGCTGGCGAGCGTGCTTGCGGCCGCGCCGATCCAGGCACCGGCGCTCGGTCCGCAAAAACGCACGCGGCATACCGCCAATACCGCCATGCTCGTGATCGATATCGAGACGTTTCGGCCGCTGGTTGATTTTCAAACCGACGCCGACGCGCTTGCCGCCGTCGTCAAGGCGCTGCCGCGCCGGGCCGGATTCGATGAGATTTTGTTGCCCGGAGAACGCGGCGGCCGCACCGGAGCGGCCCGCCGCAAAACTGGCATCCCGATCCCGGCAAAGCTGTGGGAGGAATTGGCAGCGATGGCGAAAGCGGATGGGGTGAGGATGCCGGATATCGGGGGCGCTTCATGAATCTCCGCACGCATTCGGCGACAAAAGCGCTCGCGGCGAAGCCGCCATTTCGCGCCGAGCATATCGGCAGTCTGCTGCGTCCGGCCAGATTGCTGCGCGAACGCGCCCGGTTCGTGAACGGCGAGATCAATGCGGCCGAACTCGCCGCCGCCGAAGATGACGCCATTACCGATGCGATCCGGTTGCAGGAACGACTGGGCTTCAAATTTGTCACTGATGGCGAATTCCGCCGCCGCTCCTATCACAGCTTCTTCTACGGCGCGCTCGGTCAATTGCGCATCGACACGATCGGCGGCGCTGATGCCGTCGGCGCCAACGCGCAAGGCGGACGCGGCGCCCAACCGGTGGCGATTGTCGATAGCCGCGTGCAATGGAGCCATCCGATCAATGCGGGCGACGCGGCTTTCCTGAAACAGCGTTCGGATCGCTGGCCGAAGATCACGATTCCCGGCCCCTGCGCGCTGCACTTCCGCGGCGGCGATGCCGCGGTGACGGCAAGCGCCTACAAGGATGTCGATCAGTTCTGGTTGGACATTGTGGATGCTTTCGCGCGCGAGCTTCACGCGCTTGCCGCGGCGGGCTGTCACTATGTCCAGATCGACGAGACCGCGTTCGCCAAATTCGGCGACCCC
Organism: Xanthobacteraceae bacterium; assembly: GCA_049286035.1. Lineage (GTDB taxonomy): Bacteria > Pseudomonadota > Alphaproteobacteria > Rhizobiales > Xanthobacteraceae > BOG-931. The sequence continues at coordinate 41,308 of JBAQBC010000056.1, read as the reverse complement.
CACGTACAGAGCGCGCTCGCCGCGCGCGGCGACGGGTGGAGCACGCTGATCGACAAGTACATTGCGGTCACCAACCGGGTGCTTGCCGCCGCTCCGGAAGGAATGCACATCGGCATGCACCTTTGCCGCGGCAATCGTGGCGGTCACTGGCACGCCGAAGGCAGCTACGAAGAGGTTGCCGAGCGGCTGTTCAACGCTTTGGCCATCCAGTTTTATTTCCTGGAATACGATACCCCGCGCTCCGGCAGCTTCACGCCGCTGCGCTTCGTGCCTAGGCATAAATCCGTTGTGCTCGGGCTCGTCTCCACGAAAGTGCCGGAGCTCGAAGATAAAACGGCGCTCAGACGCCGCCTCGACGAGGCGACCAAATTCGTCGCGCTGGAGCGGCTCGCGGTCAGTCCGCAATGCGGCTTTGCCAGCCTCGACACCGGCAATCCGGTCACGATCGAGGCACAAAGCCGCAAGCTCGAATTGGTCTGCGAGCTGGCGCGGGATATTTGGGGCGACACGTAGGACTTTCCGTGCGACTGATGGCAATGACAATCACTCGGATTTCTGCTTTGGCCGCGATGGCTTTGGCGCTGCTTGCGTCGAGATCGTCCGCGCAAGACGCATATCCAACGCACCCGGTCCGCGTCATCGCGGCTTCGGCCGCCGGCGGCAATCCCGACGTGTTGGCGCGCATTCTTTCCGCCCGCTTGAGCGAAATTTTCAACAATCCGTTTGTGGTCGAAGACGTGCCGGGTGTCGGCGGCGTGATCGCGGCCAAACAGACCGCGGCGGCGCGACCGGATGGCTATACGCTCGGCCTCAACGATTCCGGCTCGCTCGGCATCAGCATCGCGATGAATCCCGACGCCAATTATACGCTGCAGGATTTCACCCCGATCACCGCGCTCGCGCGGTTGCCGACGATTCTGGTTATTCGACCGGACGTGCCCGCCAATACGCTCGCCGAATTTGTGGCGCTGGCAAAACTGGGGCGATGAGCTTCGGCTCCGCGGGCACCGGCTCGATCCATCAGATGACGATGATCATCTTCGAAAAAGCCGCCGGCATTTCTCTCCTTCATGTGCCCTATCGCGGCGGCACCGGTCTCGTCAACGCGCTCTTGACCGGCGAGGTCGACGCCGGCTGGTCCGGAATTCCCAACGTCGTGTCGCTGATCAAAACCGGCAAGCTGCGCGCGCTCTGTATCAGCGTTCTGCAACGCGACGAATCCCTGCCCGAAGTGCCGACCTGCAACGAGCTTGGCTACAAGGGGTTCGATGTCGCAACGGTGCTCGGATTGCAATCCTCGGCCGGTGTGCCGCCGCCGATCGTCGCCAAGCTCCAATCCGCGGGGGCAAAAATCCTGCGCGAGCCCGAGATCGCCGAGCGCTTAAAGACGCTCGGCATCCATTTGGCCGAAAACGGCACCGCCGCTTACGCCAAATTCATGCAAGACGACCTCGACCGCTATACCGAGATCGTCAACGAATTTCATCTGCAGATAAAGCCGTAAGGCGCCTGTCGAATTGTGTCCCGCTTGGCCGCGGCACAAACTACGCATCGGCAAGCCGCAGTCCGATCAGCCGCTCAAGCGCCGCATGATCGGCGAGGAGGGGCGCCGACGCACCGCGATGCACGATGCGGCCGCGTTCGAGCACGATGACGTTCTCCATCAGCGGCAACGCGATTTCGATGTGCTGCTCGACCAGCACGAAAGCATTGATGCGTTCCGCGATCATCCGCCGGATCGCCGCCGTAAGCTCTTCCACCACGATCGGCGCCAGGCCCTCGAACGGCTCGTCGAGCAACAACAGCGCTGGATTGGTCATCAGCGCGCGCGCGATCGCCAGCATCTGCTGCTCGCCGCCGGACAATTGATTGCCCAGATTGCGACGACGTTCGGCAAGCCGCGGAAACAATTCGTAGACGCGCGGCAGCGACCATGGGCCGTCCCGGGCGGCGACGGTGAGATTTTCCTCGACCGTAAGCGTCGAAAAGATCTCGCGCTCCTGGGCCACCCAGCCGATGCCGGCGCGCGCCCGGCGGTGCGGCGATTCATGGGTGATGTCGCTGCCACGCCAGACGATGCGGCCGCGGCTCACGCGCGTATAGCCCATAATCGTGAGCAACAGCGTCGATTTGCCCACTCCGTTCCGTCCGAGTACGGCGAGGCCGCCTTGCGGCGCCAGATCGAACGACACGCCGTCGAGCACGACGGCGGAGCCGTAGCCGGCGCGCAGATCTTCGATCGCAAACAGCGATTCATCCATGCGGGTACTCGCGTTGTGCCTTGCCCAAGTAAACGGCGCGCACCTGCGGATCGGACGCAATCTCGGCCGGCGTGCCTTCGACCAAAATGCTGCCGCCGACCATCACGATGACTCTGCTGGCGAAACGAAACACGAGCTCCATGTCGTGTTCGATGAATAGTACCGCGATGTCGCGCGATAGTCCGGCGATGGCGGCGAACAGCTCTTTGCTTTCCTCGCGCGGCACGCCGGCTGCGGGCTCATCGAGGAGGAGGACCTTGGGCCGGCTCGCCAGCGCCAAGGCAATTTCGAGAAGCCGCTGCTGGCCATAGGCGAGCTCGCGCGCCGGGCGATGGCAGACGGCGCCCAGCATCAGCGCGCCGAGAATCTGGTGGGCTTCGTCGATCTCCTCGCGATAGGCGATCAGCGGGCGCCACCATGTCTGGGCGACCCGCCGCCGCTCGCACACGGCCAACGTCACCGATTCGAGCGCGGTCAAATGCGGAAACAGCGAGTTGATCTGATAGGTGCGGGCTAGGCCCCGCCGCACGCGCAACTCGGGAGCAAGCGCCGTCACATCCTCTTCGCCAAGCAGGATCTGGCCGGCGTCCGGACGCAGCATACCGGTCATCAGATTGATCAAGGTGGTCTTGCCGGCGCCGTTCGGGCCGATCAGCGCATGACGCGCGCCAGGCGGCAGAGTAAGGTCGACATTGGCGGCAACAACGAGTGAGCCAAATCGTTTATCGACGGCGCGAGCGGCCAGCGCGCTCTCACTCACGATTTAGCCTTCGCGCGCCGCGTCAGGAGCGAAAGGCCGCCAAAGAGCCCGTCCGGCAACACCACCACCACCGCGATCAAGAGGAGCCCGATCCAAAAGTACCAGTATTGCGGATTAAGCCCAGAAAATTGATCACGCGCGACCATGTAGACGACAGCGCCCAGGAGCCCGCCATAGAGGCGGCCGGTGCCGCCGAGAATGAGCATAACCAGCACATCGGCCGAACGCTGAAAGCCCAACACTTCGAGCGACACGGTCTCGGTGGTTTGTGCCAGGATGGCGCCGGCGGCGCCTGCGATCATTGCCGCGATCGTATAGATGGTGCGGATATGCGAATGGGTCGCTGCGCCGATCGCGCGCATCCGCTGGCTATTGTCCCGGATGCCGCGCAGTGCCAGTCCGAACGGTGAATGAATGAGCCGCCGCGCGCCGAGAAAAATCACAAACAATGCGGCGAGCGCGTAGCCGTATGCGGTGTAGCCGTAGAGATCGAAATGGAATCTGCCGAGAATAGGCCAAGTATGGATGCCTTGCAGGCCATCGAACCCGCCGGTGAGCCAGCTCGCGCTGTTCGCCGATTCCTGTAGCAACAAGCCGATGCCGAGCGTGATCATGATCAGCGGCAGGTGGCGGAACCGGGCGATGATGAAGCTCGTCATATAGCCGAATAAGCCGGCCGCCAGTGCCGCGATGACGAGTCCGGTGAGCGGCTCGCCCCAGCCCCATTTGGAAATCAGCCCGGCGGCATAGGCGCCAGTGCCGAAATAAGCGGCGTGTCCAAGCGACACGATGCCGGCGAAGCCGAGAATAAGATCAAGCGAGAGCACAAACAGTGCGGCGATGGCGATTTGACTCGCCAGCAGGAGGTAGTCGGGGGCAACGATGAAAGGCAGCAGAGTGGCGAGCCAAAAGGCGATTTCGCCCCAGCGCCAGCGCATTTGCGCCTGCAGATGATCGCGCGGCTCGGCGATCGTTGTGCTGGTCACGCTAGCGCCTCCCGAAAATCCCGGCGGGGCGCAGCATGATCAGCACCGTCATGACCAAATAAATCAGGATCGAGCCGATCGCCGGCACATAATATTTGCCGGCGATGTCGCTAACGCCGAGAAGCATCGCGGCGGCAAGTGAGCCGCCGATCGAGCCAAGACCGCCAACCGAGACGACGATCAGGACGTAGATCAGGTAAGTGAAGGCAAAGGAAGGATCGAGTCCGACCAGCTCGATGGCGAGCGCCCCACCGAGCCCGGCAAGCCCGCTGCCAAGTGCAAAAGTGATGGCGAACAGCGCATCGACGTCGATGCCGAGCCCGCGCGCCATACGCTGATTGTTAACGGCGGCGCGGACCTGTGCGCCAAAGCGCGTCATCTCCAGCGTGGCGACGAGCACGACAGTGATAATCAATGCTATGCCTATGAGGAACAGCCGATAGATCGCGAAATTCAAGCCGGCAAAAACGATCGAGCCGCGCAAGAACGCCGGCAGTTGAACCGGCTGCTGGTCGGTGCCGTAGATATAGGCCGCCGCCGCGATCGAGACGAATACGATGCCGATCGTCAACAGGCACTGCTGGAGGTCGCTGGCATTATAAAAACGGCGAAAGAATGCGCGCTCCAGCACGACGCTCGCCGCGGCGGCGGCCACGAAGGCGGCCGGCAGCGTCGCAAAAAACGGCCAGCCGAGCCGGTTCATCAGCGTGACCGTGACGTAACCGCCGAGCATGGCGAAGCTGCAATGCGCCAGGTTGACGAAGTTCATCATGCCGAGCGTAACCGACAGCCCAACCGACAGCAGAAACAGCAGCATGCCGTAAGCGAGGCCATCGAACAGAACGCCAAAAACGGGAGGCATCGGACGCGGCCGCCGTCGCTGTTAGTGCCGAGCCATGATCCCGAGGCGCCTGAAGTCAGTGCGTCATGTGGCCGGGATCTTTTACGTTCGGCACCTTGTCAATCTCGACATTGCGCAGTTCGCCGCCGACCTTTGCAACCTTGAAAATGTGAACGGTTTGGACGACGTCGCGGGTTTCCGGATCGATTGACATCGGTCCGCGCGGTGAGTCCCAAGCCATGCCCTTGGCCGCGGCGATCAGCGTGTCACCGTCGGTCTTGCCGCCGGTCTTCTGCAGCGTTGCGTAAATGAGGTGCATGCCGTCATAGCCGCCGACCGCGAAGAAATCGGGATTGCGATGGAATTCGTCATTGTACGCTTTGACGAAGGCTTTGTTCATCGGCGTATCAAGATTGTAATCGTAATAGGCGACCGTGATGATTCCGAGTGACGCGTCGCCCATGCTTTTGAGCGCGGTCTCGGCGGTCAGGGCGTCCTGTCCCAAAATCTTGGTCTTTGACGTGTCGATACCGCGCTCCGCCAGCGCTTTGCCGATTGCCGCGGGCTGCGCGCCGCCGGGCACCCAGATATAGATCGCGTCCGGGTTTGAATCCTTGGCGCGCTGGACGAAGGCGGAGAAATCCGGATTGGCGACCGGAAAACGCACCGAGCCGACGATCTCGCCGCCGCCGTCTTTGAAGCCTTTCTGGAACCAGGTCTCGGCGTCAATTCCCGGGCCGTAATCGGAGACCATGGTGTAGATTTTCTTGATTCCGTTTTTGGCCGCCCATACGCCGAGCGTGTGATTGAGCTGCGGTGTCGTCACCGAGGTGCGCGCGATATAGGGAGACTTCGTGGTGATGATCGAGGTCGCCGCGTTCATCACCACCATGAATTTTTTCGCTTCGGCAGAGACGTCGGCGGCAGCGAGCGCGTTGGGAGTGAGCACAAAGCCGCCGAGAAGGTCGGCGTGGTCGCGCACGATCACTTCTTGCGACAGCCGTTTGGCGACGTCGGGAGCGATGCCGCCGGTATCCTTGCGAACGAGCTCAATCTTGATCTTTCCGGCGCTGTCGCCGTTTTGCTTCATATAAAGCTTGATGCCGTTATCCATTTGCGTCGCGGTGTCGGCGAACTGTCCGGAATAGGGCATGATGATGCCGATTTTCACAGTGTCCTGGGCATCGGCTGCGGCGGCACCCAAGAGCAGCGCCAACGCATAACCAGCGAAGCCGCAAAGCAAACGTTGCATCCTTCCCTCCCGGTTTTTCTGATGCGCGGACCTTTTTCCGAGCCTATCCTCGTTCAGGTCGGGAGCGAGTGCAACACTCGCCGCGGTCGCGTATCTTTCGCATGGTTCGATTAAGCATGGTGGGCTGCGGCCCCGCAATGCTGGGAGCTGAAAATGGAGCGGCGGCAAACCCGCGCAGACACGGTCGATGACGACGAAGTAGCGCGATTTTCGCGGCTGTCGGGCGAGTGGTGGGACGCGCATGGGCCTATGGCGGCGCTGCACAAGTTCAATCCGGTGCGGCTCGCCTATATCCGCGATCGCGCGGCTGGCCATTTCCACCGCGATGCCACCCGCCTCGACAGCCTCGCCGGGCTGCGCATCCTCGATATCGGCTGCGGCGGCGGCATTCTGTCCGAGCCCTTGGCGCGGCTTGGTGCGGCCATGGTGGGCGTGGATCCATCGGAAAGTAATATCGACGTCGCGCGGCGCCACGCCGCCCAGTCGCAGCTAACAATCGATTATCGCAACAGCAGCGCCGAGGTCTTGGCCGCAGCCGGTGAAAAATTCGACGTCGTGCTGGCGATGGAGGTGGTCGAGCACGTTACCGACGTTCATCTGTTCATCGACGCCGCTGCCGCGCTGGTGAAACCTGGCGGGCTATTGTTTGTTGCAACTCTCAATCGCACCATCAAGAGCTTTGCGCTGGCGATTGTCGGCGCCGAATACATTTTACGCTGGCTGCCGCGCGGCACGCATCAATGGGACAAGTTCGTCACGCCCAATGAACTTGAGATTGCCATCGAGCAAAGCGGGCTGCATCTCATTGGCGAGACCGGCGTGATCTACAATCTTTTGGCCGACCGCTGGCAGCTCTCCAGCGACATGGATGTCAATTACATGGTCGTTGCGGAGAAGCCCGCGTGACCGCGACGCCCTGGCTCTGGGCTGTTTTCACCATCGCCGCCGCCTTCGCCCAGACCATCCGCAATGCGATGCAGCGCGAATTAACCGCCGGGCTCGGCACCGTCGGCGCCACCCAGGTGCGCTTTCTGTTCGGTTTTCCTTTCGCGCTCGTTTTCCTGGTCGTGCTCCTGGCTGCAACCGGGGCGCCGTTGCCGCGACCTGGAATTTATTTCTGGCCATGGGTCGCGGCGGGCGCTTTTGTCCAGATCGCTGCGACTGCACTGATGCTCGCCGCCATGGGCGAGCGGTCCTTTGTCGTGACCATCGCCTATATCAAATCCGAGCCAATCCAGGTCGCCTTGTTCGGCTTCATCTTTCTTGGCGACAAGGTGACCCTGCCGATGGCTGCTGCCATTTTGGTGGCGACGGTCGGCGTGATTGTCATGTCGACCAAGTCGGCCAAGTTGGGCGAGATGTCGGGAGGGATTAGACCGACGCTGTTGGGTCTGTTCTCGGGCGGAGCGTTCGCTCTTGCGGCGATCGGCTTTCGCGGCGCGATCCTCAATCTCGGGCTGCCGGATTACGCCATGGTGGCAACCTTCACACTGGTGATCGGGCTCGCTATGCAGTCTGTCGCGCTTTCGCTCTATCTGTCGCTGCGCCGGCCCGCCGTGATGTTCGCGCTGTTGCGGGCCTGGAAACCGTCGCTATTTGCCGGCTTCATGGGCGCGCTCGCTTCGCAATTCTGGTTTCTCGCCTTCGCGCTTGCGACCGCGGCCAGCGTGCGGACGCTGGCGCTCGTTGAAGTTCTGTTCGCGCAGTTGGTGGCGCGCTATGGCTTCGGTCAGCGCACCAGTGCGCGCGAAGCCATCGGCATGGCGTTCGTGGTCGTCGGTGTGGCGCTGCTCATACTGGCCTATTGAAGACTTCTGCGCGGCGCGGTGACGATCCCGGTCATTCTAGCCGCCGTCAATTCTTGTCGTCGGGCAGGATCGGCAGCGGGTAAAATTCGATGCCTTCCTCGTGCAATTGCTTCGCTTCTTCCGGTGAAGCTTCGCCGTAGATCGAGCGGTGCTCGGCTTCGCCGTAATGAATCTTGCGCGCTTCCTCCGGAAACCGGGGGCCGACATAGTGCGCATTCTTGGTGATGTGATCGCGCAGTTCTTTCAGCTTGTGCCGCAGCTCGCGTTCCGCGGCCGATACCATCGCGACCGGCGTCTTTGGCGGCATCGGCCCCGGTTGCAGCGGCGGCGGTGGCGTAGCCGGCGTGGGCGTCGGCGGCCGCGGATCCGCAGTCCCGCTGTCGCCGAGTTTCGCGGCCAGATTGGGCGCCAAGTTGGGCGCCATGATCGCCTTTTCCACCTCCGCCGAGCCGCACACCGGGCAAGTCACCAGAGCGCGCTTGGCCTGTTTCTCATAGGTGGCAGAGTTCGCAAACCAGCTTTCGAAACTATGACCTTGGTCGCAGTTGAGTGCGTAACGAATCATGTCGGCTCTCGCACTGCGTGGAGATAGGTCGGCTCGGCCAGCGGTTCAACGAGTTCGAAACGACGGCCATGATGGAGTGAAGAAATCCGGCTGCGTGCCGCGACGACTTCGGACGGATCGATCTGAGCCATGACCACGCCCGGCTCGGTGCCGCCCTCGGCCAGGATGCGGCCCCAGGGATCGACGACCAGCGAATGGCCGTAAGTCTCGCGACCGTTTTCGTGTTTGCCGCCTTGGGCGGCGGCGAACACGAAGCAGCCGTTTTCGATGGCACGCGCGCGCTGCAGAACATGCCAGTGCGCTTCGCCGGTTTGATTCGTGAAAGCTGACGGAATCGCCAGGAACGATGCGCCCGCTTCCGCCAGCGCCCGGTAGAGCGCCGGAAAACGCAAATCGTAACACACGGTCAGGCCGAGGCGGCCCCACGGCAGATCGGCGACCATCGCCAGCTCGCCGGGACGGTAGGTGTTGGATTCCCGGTAGCTTTCGCCGCCAGCGAGATCGACGTCGAACATGTGGATCTTGTCGTAGCGCGCGGCCACCTCGCCGCGGCGGTCGATCAGAAACGAGCGGTTTGCGGCTTTTTCCGGCGATGCCTTGATCGCGAGCGAGCCGATATGGATGTAGATCGCGAGCTTGCGCGCTACTTCGCGCAAGGTCGTCAGCGTGGCATCCTGCTCTTCAGCGACGATCTTCGCGAACAATTGCTCGCGCTTTGCTGCCAGGATATTCGTCATTTCCGGAGTGAGCACGTAATCGGCGCCGGCCTCTTTGGCCTCGTCGATCAAGTCCAATGCCGCGGCCAAGTTGGCCGCCGGATCGAGCCCCGAGCGCATCTGAATCATTGCGGCGTTGAAGCTCACACGCTCGGCGGCGCTCATGATTCCTTCGCCTCGGCAAGCAGCGAATCGAGCTTGCCCGTTTCCTCCAGCGCGTAAAGATCGTCGCAGCCCCCGATATGGGTCGCGCCGATGAAAATCTGCGGGTAGGTGCTCCGGCCGTTGGCGCGCTGGATCATTTGCTTGCGAACATCCCGTTTTCCAGTGACGTCGATCTCATGGTAGCTCACGCCCTTGCTCGAAAGGAGCTCCTTGGCATCCTGGCAATAGGGGCAGTAGCGAACCGTATAAATATCGATATTGGCCATGATCGGTCGCAATTTTTAGCAAAGTCTTATATGGACGTTCGTGCCGGCTCGGCAACCCTGGCAAAAACCAGCACATCGACATTGGCGGCCCCGGCGCGCAGCAGCGCTCGCGCACAGCCGTCGACGGTTGCCCCCGATGTCAGCACGTCATCGATGAGAACGAGGCGGCGGCCAGTCACGGCAGCCTTGCCGTCGCCGGGCACGCGAAAAGCGCCTTGGACGTTGGCGGCGCGTTCGGTCCGTGACAGCCCAACCTGCTGCGCGGTGGGCTTGACCCGCTTGAGTGCGCCGGTAGCAACGGGTAGGTCGGTTTGGCGCGATACCGCCGCGGCCAGCATGGCGGATTGGTTGAAACGCCGCGCCCACAAGCGCCGCCAATGCAGCGGCACCGGCACCAGCGCGTCGGCCTCGGTGAGAAGTTCGCGTCCGGCCTGACTGATCCAGCGGCCCATCATTGGTGCAAGATCAAGCCGATCGCCATATTTGAGTGCGTGCACCAGCGCCCGCGAAATCTCGTCGAAACGCACCACGGCGCGGGCGCGGTTATAGGCCGGAGGATCGGCAATCGCCTCCATCGACAAGATGCCCGGTCCGGGGTCGTAAACGAAGGGTGTGCCGAGCCGCTCGCAATAGGGTCGCGTGATGAACGACAGTTTCGACCAGCAGGCCGGACAGAGGCCGCGGCCCTCGACCGGTTCGCGGCAGGCGGCACAGAGTGGCGGCAGCGCGAGATCGAGCATGCGGCGCAACGCCGATTGGGCGGCGCCGGCGATATGCTTGAACGGAGCGGAGAGAATATCGCCGTCGGACAGCATCGAGGCTCAACGCTACCGTTCCGGATGGCCATTGTCATCGGGCCTGCGTGGCGACACATGCTGCGGAACATGAAACAATGACTCAACGGTTGAGAGATAGATGACCGAGAACCCGATCATCTTCGATCGTTTGCTCCAGCGCCGGCGCCGCTCCCGCGCCGCGGCGTCACCGGCGAATTTTTTGCTCGATCATGTCGCCGGCGAATTTGCGGATCGTTTAGGCGTGGTGCTGCGTCGCTTCGATGTCGGCGTCGATCTTGGCACGCCCGGCGACGCAGTGCGCGTATCGCTGCGCCAGCTCGGCACGGTGGGGATGATCGTGGGCGCCGACATCGTCGCCCGCGACAAGCCATTCGTGGTCGCCGACGAGGAGGCGCTCCCGTTTCGCGACGCCAGCATCGATCTCGTGGTGTCTGGCCTGGCGCTGCACTTTGCCAATGACTTGCCGGGCGTGCTGGCGCAAATCCGCCGCGCGCTCAAACCGGATGGGTTATTTCTGGCGGCGCTCCTTGGCGGCGAAACGCTGATCGAACTGCGACAAGCCTTTGCCGAGGCCGAAAGCGAAATCGAAAGCGGCGCCTCGCCGCGCGTGGCGCCATTCGCCGATCTGCGTCAGCTCGGCGCGTTGCTGCAGCGCGCGGGACTAGCTCTGCCGGTGACCGATGTCGAGCGCGTGACGGTGCGTTACAGCTCGGCTTTCGATTTGATGCACGATCTGCGGCGCATGGGGGCCGCCAACGCGCTCGTGGCGCGCCGTCGTGTGCCGCTGCGGCGCACGACGCTGATGCGGATGGCGGACATTTACGCGCGGCGTTTCGGCGATGCCGATGGCCGCATTCGGACGACCTTCGATATTGTGTGGCTGTCGGGCTGGGCGCCGCATCCGAATCAACAACAACCGCTGCGGCCTGGATCAGCAAAGGCGCGCCTCGCCGACGCGCTTGGCACGCGCGAGATTTCGGCCGGCGAGAAAACCGGCCACTGACAGATGAGCGTCGCCGCGGTTTCGCATATTGCTAAATCAGCGCGGCAAGGTGCGCGATCAGCGGTTCGTCGGCCGGCGGCATTGGATATTGGCGCAGTTCGTGCGGCCGCACCCATTTCAGCTGCTGCGCCTCGTGGGCCGTAACGAACCCGTCCCAACGGCGACACACATAGAGCGGCATGAGAAGATAGAAATCAGGATAAAGGTAGCTGGCGAATGTCAGCGGTGCGAGACAATCTTCCTTCACCACTATTCCCAGTTCCTCTTTGAGTTCGCGAATGAGACACTGCTCGGGCCGCTCGCCGGCCTCGACCTTGCCGCCGGGAAATTCCCATAAGCCAGCCATCGATTTACCGGTGGGTCGTTGGGCGATCAGCACTCGGCCGTCGCTGTCGATCAAAGCGCAGGCGGCGACGAGGACAAGCTTGACGGTCACAGGCTTCTCTTCGGCGTCATCGGGGGATCGTGCTCTAGATCCGCATCATTTCGAGAACGGCATCGGCGAAGCTTTTTGCATCTTCCTGCGGCGGGTTGTGCCCAATTCGCGGCAGCACCTGCCGCCGATACGGACCGGTAAAGAATCCGGCATGCCGCTCGGAGGCTTCGGGCGGCAAGACGCCGTCGGCATCGCCTTGTAAGACGATCGTCGGCACGGTGATTTTCGGCTTTTGGGCAAGCCGCTGCTCGATTTCCTCAAGTTTGGAATCGCCGGCAGCATTGCCGTAGCGATGGCGATAGGAGTGGATCGTCACCGCGACGAAATCGGGGTTATCGAACGAGACCGCGCTTTGCGCGAAAGTCGCCGCATCGAAGGCCCAGTGCGGCGACCAAAGCTCCCACAACAGGCGGCACAGTTCGCCACGATTGTTTTCAAGCCCGGCGCGGCCGCGCTTGGTCTGGAAATACCATTGGTACCAGAAGCGCCGCTCTTGCTGCGCCGACTGCGGCTTGGCCGCATTCGGAATGTCCTGGATGTTGTAGGCGTTGACGGTTACGAGGCCGCGCACGCGCTCCGGCCACAGCGCCGCCACGATGCAGGCGGCGCGGCCGCCCCAGTCGTAGCCGGCAAGCACGGCGCGATCGATGGCAAGTGCATCCATCAATTCGCGCAAGTCGTTGCCGAGCGCGGCCTGCTGGCCCGAGCGCGGCGTGGTCCCGTCAAGAAAACGCGTCGGTCCGAAGCCGCGCAGATAAGGCACGATCACGCGGGCGCCGGCGGCGGCGAGCGGCGCGATGACCGCATCGTAGCAGCGGGGGTCGTATGGCCAGCCATGCATCAGAAAGACCGGCGCGCCGTCCGCGGCGCCGCTCTCCTCGTAAGCGACCTCAAGCACCGAGGTTTGGATGCGTTTGAGAGCCGCGTTCAACTTCGATAATCCCCGTTGATCGCGACATATTCTTTGGTCAGGTCGCAAGTAAGCACGCGATCGCGGCCCTTGCCGAGCCCGAGTGCGACTTTGAGGCTGATTTCGGGGCGCTTCATTGCCGCGGAGACCGCCCCTTCGTCGTAAGCTTGATCGCGCGCGCCTTTGTGCGCGACGCGAATGCCGCCGAACCAGATCGACAGGCGGTCGCGATCGGCCGGCTCGCCGGCCTTGCCGACCGCCATCACCACGCGGCCCCAGTTGGCGTCCTCCCCGGCAATCGCGGTTTTGACCAGGGGCGAATTGGCGATCGAGAGCGCAATCCGGCGCGCCGAAGCTTTGGACACGGCGCCTTCAACGGTGATCTCAACGAGCTTGCGCGCGCCTTCGCCGTCACGGGCAATTTGCTCGGCGAGGTTGGCCAGCACGGCAGCGAACGCCTTGCGAAATGGCGGCAGCCGCGGGTCATTGCTGCGGCTGATGCGCGGCGCCGCCGCAGTGCCGGTCGCAAATGCCAACACGGTGTCTGAGGTTGAGGTATCGCCGTCAATGGTGACGGCGTTGAACGTATCGATCACGCCCTCGCGCAACACCGACTGCAGGACGGGGGCAGCAATCGGCGCATCGGTAAAGATGAAAGCGAGCATGGTCGCCATGTCCGGCGCGATCATGCCCGCGCCCTTGGCGAAACCATTGACGGTCACATCCGTTCCGCGCAGCCGCGCGCGCGCTGTGGCTAGTTTCGGGAATGTGTCGGTCGTCATGATGGCTTTGGCAGCGTCGCCGTAGCCGTCCGGGCAGGCGTCGGTTGCGAGGCCGACCATAACGCGATCGAAGGCTTGCGCGTCGAGCGGCTCGCCGATCACGCCGGTCGAAGCAAGAAAAACCTCGGAGCTCTTGCAGCCGACCGCCGCCGCCGCAAATTTGGCCGTCAGCGCACAGGCTTGCCGGCCGCTTTTGCCGGTGAAGGCATTGGCATTGCCGGAATTGACGACCAGCGCGCGGGCGTGACCGCCCTTGATCTGTGTCCGACACCATTCAACCGGTGACGAGGGGCATTTCGAACGGGTGAACACGCCGGCAACGCTGGTTTGTGGCTCAAACACCGCGAGCATCACATCGGTCCGGTCGCGGTAGCGAATGCCGGCCTGTGCCGTGGCCAGCCGCACGCCGGCAATGTTCGGCAGGTGCGGTGTGGTTTTGGGCGCGAGTGGAGAGATCGAGTGGGACATTTTGTTTTCCGTCATCCTGAGGTGGCCGCCAACGGGTCCGGCCCGAAGTGGCCGGCCCGATGACAAGCTTCGCGGCCCTCGAAGGATGCGGCCCGAACGCCGAGGCCGTCGGCCTTCGAGGCTCGCTCCGCTCGCACCTCAGGGTGACGGTATAGCTACAGTGCTATTGTCGCGCTGACTACTTCTTGGCCGGCGCGGCAGGATTAAGCGCGGAGGGATTCGCCTGGCCGGCGGGCTGGTCGAGGCGCTCGATCGTTGCCGATTTGCGTATGTTGTCGACAAGGTCGGCCTGCGCGCGGCGCGCGACGTAGTTCTCCAACTGGCCTTTGACCTGATCATATGTCGGCGTCGGCTTGATGCGCTTGTCTTCGAGCTTGATAATGTGCCAGCCGAATTGCGTCTTTACCGGATCCGAGATCTGGCCCTTGTCGAGCTTGAAAGCGGCTTCGGAAAATTCCGGCACCATCTGATCCTTGGTGAAATAGCCGAGGTCGCCGCCTTCGGCCGCGCCCGGGTCCTTTGATTTTTGCTTCGCCAGAGCGGCGAAATCCGCCCCGTTCTTCAGCTGCGCTTCGATGTCTTTGGCTTCGCCTTCCGTCGCGACCAGAATATGCCGGGCGTGGACTTCCTGCTCGTTCGGGGTCTGCTTGATCGCTTCGTCATAGACCTTGTGCATCGCATCGTCGGTCATGGCGGCTTTGCCGGCATCCTGTAGCAGCGCTTCCATCAACGCTTTGTGCCGCTCAAATTCGATGCGTTGCTTGACGTCGCCGCGATTGGCGAGTTGATGCTGATCGGCGGCCTGCGCCAAGATGATGACGTCGGCGACATAGGTGATGAGATAGTCGCGTTTTTGCTCGGGGTTCATTTGCGGCATCGCCGAGCCGATGTCCTCTTCGGCCAAGGCAAGATCGCTCTGTCGGATATCGACGCCATTGGCGCGGGCGACAACCGGATCGGAATCCTGCGCGCGCACGGCAATCGGCGCGGTCAGCAATGCCGCAAGAGCAACCGCACCCAGCAAACGAGCGGCGAAGAGATGAGTGAAAGACATAATGTGATCCTTTGGCGCGATGTCCGGAATTAACCACGACGGGTAACGCGGCAAACCGGCCGTACGGGCGAGACAGCAAATGCCCGGCGAACCATTTGGCCCGCCATTCCGCGGTCCCGGCGACTAGCCTTGCGTCCCTTGATCGGCGCGGACAGTCGCCCAATCGCCCAGGGCTTGGCAATGGGAGAAACCGGGGTGCGCCTAACGATCGCGTGAAAACAGTCGTCGCATTGACAAAAAAACGACCCCCTCCTATCTGTCGCCGTGTATCGGGATGTTCAGTCGCCGCGTCACCGCCCGAATAGCGCCGTATTTTCCGCCCGTTGGGTTTGCGCCGCCCGCGAGACAACGACGGCACGGTCTGAGCAGCGGGAACGGATTTCCGGAAAAATCGTGTTGTCGTCAAACCTGCCGGATGGGCGGAGATTCCAGGGGATAATGCGATGATCGGCGCTGTCGCCCGCAAGCTGTTCGGCTCCTCGAACGACCGCCGAATCCGCGCCTATCGGCCGCGCGTCGACGAGATCAATGCGCTGGAACCCGAGTTGGAAGCGCTGTCCGACGAGGCTTTGCGCGCGCGCACCGACGAGTTCAAGCAGCAGCTGGCCGAGGGACAGACGCTCGAGGACATCCTGGTGCCGGCGTTTGCCACCGTCCGCGAAGCCGCCAAACGCACGCTCGGGCAGCGCCACTTCGATGTCCAGCTCATCGGCGGCATGGTTCTGCACGAAGGCAAGATCGCGGAGATGAAGACCGGCGAAGGCAAGACGCTGGTCGCCACCCTTCCGGTCTATCTCAACGCACTCGCCGGCCGTGGCGTGCACGTCGTTACCGTCAACGATTATCTCGCCAAGCGCGACGCCGAATGGATGGGCCAGATCTACAAGTTCTTGGGTCTGACCGTCGGCGTCATCGTGCATGGCCTCGACGACGAACAGCGCAAGAAGCAATACGACTGCGACGTCACTTACGGCACCAATAACGAGCTCGGCTTCGACTATCTGCGCGATAACATGAAATACCGGCTTGAGGACATGGTGCAGCGCGGCCGCGTCTACGCCATTGTCGACGAGGTCGATTCGATCTTGATTGACGAAGCCCGCACGCCGCTGATCATATCCGGCCCGCTCGACGATCGCTCCGAATTCTACAACACGATCGACGCCTACATTCCCCGCCTGGACAAAGCCGACTACGAGCTCGACGAGAAACAGCGCACCGTCAACCTCACCGAAGTCGGCATGGAAAAGACGGAGACCTTGCTGCGCGACGCCGGGCTCCTGAAATCAGACTCACTCTACGATGTAGAGAACGTCTCGGTCGTCCACCACGTGAACCAGGCTTTGCGCGCGCACAAGCTGTTTGCCCGCGACAAGGACTACATCGTTCGTAACGGCGAAGTGGTGATCATCGACGAGTTCACCGGCCGCATGATGCCCGGCCGCCGCTACTCCGAAGGGCTGCATCAGGCGCTGGAAGCCAAGGAACATCAGGTTGTCCAACCGGAGAACCAGACTCTCGCCTCGATCACCTTCCAGAACTACTTCCGCATGTACGAAAAGCTCGCCGGCATGACCGGTACGGCGGTGACGGAGGCCGACGAATTCCAGGACATCTACAATCTGGAGGTCCTGGAAATTCCGACCAACATGCCGATGATTCGCATCGACGATGACGATGAAGTCTATCGGACCGCGCCGGAGAAATTCCGCGCTATTCTGGCTCTGATCGAGGACTGCAAAGCGCGCGGTCAGCCGGTTCTGGTCGGCACCACCTCGATCGAGAAATCCGAGCAGCTTGCCGAAATGCTGCGCAAGCAGGGCTGGGAGCAGCACGATTTCTCCGATCCCAACGCGTTTGCGGCGCTCTATTCCGGCGATGAGGGCGCGTCCAAGGCCAAGGTGTTCGCGATTCTGAACGCCCGCTATCATGAGCAGGAAGCCTATATCGTCGCCCAGGCCGGCGTTCCGGGCGCGATCACGATCGCCACCAACATGGCCGGGCGCGGCACCGACATTCAGCTCGGCGGCAATGCCGACATGCGTATTCGCCAGGAACTGGCCGACATCGCCGATCTGCGCGAGCGCGAGAAGAGCTCGGGTGCCGCCGACATCCGCACCCAGGTCGCGCGCTTGAAAGAGAAGGCGCTCGCCGCCGGCGGGCTCTACGTGCTCGGCACCGAACGCCATGAAAGCCGCCGCATCGACAATCAGTTGCGCGGCCGTTCCGGCCGCCAGGGCGATCCCGGCCACTCGAAATTCTTCCTGTCGCTCGAAGACGACCTGATGCGCATTTTCGGCACCGACAAGCTCGACGGCATGCTGCAGCGGCTCGGTCTGAAGGAGAATGAAGCGATCATTCACCCCTGGATCAACAAGGCGCTGGAAAAGGCGCAACAGAAGGTCGAGGCGCGCAATTTCGACATTCGCAAGAACATCCTCAGGTTCGACAACGTGATGAATGATCAGCGCAGGGTTATTTTCGATCAGCGCGTCGAATGGATGGAGGACCAGGCCGTCGGCGAGGTTGTCGCCGACATGCGCCATACCGTGATCGACGATTTCGTGGCCAAGCACGTGCCGGAAAACGCCTATCCGGAGCAATGGGACGCGGCCGGGCTTCGCGAGGAGCTCAAACGCGTGCTCGGGCTGGATCTGCCGGTTGACGAATGGGCCAAGGAAGAGGGTATCGCCGACGAGGAGATCTTCACGCGCGTGGAGCGTCGCGCCGACGAGCACATGGCGGCCAAAGTGG
This sequence comes from Xanthobacteraceae bacterium, assembly GCA_049286035.1. Lineage (GTDB taxonomy): Bacteria > Pseudomonadota > Alphaproteobacteria > Rhizobiales > Xanthobacteraceae > BOG-931. The sequence continues at coordinate 23,484 of JBAQBC010000056.1, read as the reverse complement.
CGCAGTGGGGCCCCGACGTGATCCGCTATATCGAGAAGTCGATCCTGCTGCAGACACTGGATCATCTCTGGCGCGAGCACCTGGTCATGCTGGATCACTTGCGCCAGGTGATCGGATTCCGCGGCTATGGCCAGCGCGATCCGCTCAACGAATACAAAGCAGAAGCTTTCAGCCTGTTCGAAAATATGAGCCAGAACCTGCGCGAAGCTGTCACCGCGCAGCTGATGCGAGTCGAGATCCAGGCAGCGCCGCCGCAGCAGCCTGCTGCGCTGCCGGCGATGGAAGCGCACAAGATCGATCCCGCGACTGGCGAAGATGAGATGGCTCTGGCACTGGCCGGCGCGGAGACTTTGGCGCGCCACGGTATAGGGCCGGCCAACGCGCCCGCGGCGGGTGGCGCCATGGCAGGAGCCGCGCCGGCGCGCTCGCCGGGGTTGCGGACGCAGGGACCGGCCCGCAATCCTCAAGATCCGCAGAGTTGGGGTAAAGTCGGCCGCAACGAGCCTTGTCCGTGCGGTTCAGGCAAGAAATACAAGCACTGCCACGGCCGATACGTTTAGCAGGAATCAGCGGTCAGGAATCAGTAATCCGAGGTTTCGGTAACAGGCAGACGGCCTGATTACCGATTACTGGCTCCTGATTCCTGATTACTGGAGACCTGCCCAGCGGCCGTCGAACGAGCCCGCCGGAACGAGCGGTTGCGCGCCCTTGATCAAACCCGCAGACGGCACCGCACTGGCGACCTGCGGCGCCTGCGTCCGTGGCGCTGCCGCAGCCTCCGCCTTTTGCGGTTCAACTTTTTGCGGCTCGGATTTTGGCGTTTCGAGTTTCGCCGTCTCGGCTTTGCGCGGCGCCGGCGCCGGTTTTAAGCCCGCAAGCGAGGTTCCTTGCGGTGCCGGTTGCGGAGCGGCCTCGCTCTTCGGCTTGAACAGCCGCGCAAAGAAACTGTCGCTGTTGGAGCTTGTATTGGCGGAGGCGACCTGGCTCGTAGTCTGGCTCGTGCCCTGGGTCGTGCTCTGGGTCGTGCTCTGGGTGGTGGTCCTGTCAAACAGGCCCGGTTTTTGAACCGATGCGGTCTTCATGCTCGCTTCCGGGTCCTCGCGCGGGCCGCTGATTGTCGGCGCCGGCATGCCGGGATGGATCGGCGGCGCATGGATGTGGCCGTCATTGTCATAGACCGGCTGGGTCTCTTGCAGTTTGGCGACGAAGACACGGTTCATGCCGCCGTCGGTGCCGATGACGATCGGCGCCACCGGCGAATTTAACCTGGTCAGCTGCGCGATCTGATATTCGTCGTTGCGTTGCTTCTCGAGCGCCGGTCCGGCGATCTCGTCGGCGACTTCATAGACCGGACAGTGGCCGCTTGGGCTGAATGCGAGCGGCTTGGTCGAATTCGCCGGCTGCTGCGCGTCGAAAACGTAATGGCGGTCGCAGACATCGACCTTGGGCTCCATATGCGTCACTTCGAAATGATCGTTGCCTTCCTTGAGCATCTTCCAGAACGGAATGTTCGGATTGGTGCGATGCCTGGCCAAGTTCGCCGGCGTCATGCGGAACGGATAGGCTTGAATTTGGAATTGCTTCTCGCCGCCTAGGAAAGACTCGCGCGCCAGCGAGTAGATTTCGCCGATTTGCTCGTCGGTCATGGCGTAGCAGCCGCGCGACGAGCAATCGCCGTGAATCATCAAAAATCCGCCGCTGTAACCGTTCGCTTTGTCATAGGCATTGGGGAAGCCCATGTTGATCGCGAGATAGTAATTGGAATTCGGATTCATCAATCCGGGCGTGATCGAATAGAAGCCTTCCGGCGCCTGCCGGTCACCTTCGACCTTCTTGGGGCCCAATTCCCCCGACCAGCGGCAAATCGGATAAACTTTCAGCAGCTGATAGAGCCCGGTGGTGTCCTGTTTCCAGACCTCGAGTTCCGATTCCTCCTTGAACACGCGAACAAGAATCGGCGAGTCCTTCGGCATGTTTTTCTGTTGCAACAGCGCCAGCATTTCGGGCGACAGTTCCTTCATCGCCCTCGCCGGCAGCTGATAACCTTCGTCGCCATAGCAACCGGCGAGCGCAAAAGCACAGGCGAGCGCTGCCGACGTCGCCACCACACGCAAGCCGGTACCACTGCGCCCGAGCGCGCGGCCGAAATAGGTGCGGATCAACGCGAAATTCCCCGACAGATGGACCATCCCCCGCGCCATCATCTGTGTAATCGTTATCCGCAAGAGGCGGCTTTCGCAAGGCAGCCGCCGCCGCCCCGTTGGTTGAACACCCGGCGGCTAAATGATTGGTAAATTCTCGGCGAATTTGCCCCCTAAATCCAAGACGTTAGCAACCATAAGGCGGCACGTGGAGGAATCGCGGCGACATTGTGGCAATTGCGCGTTCGCAGGCTAGCGCGCCACCACGTCGCATTCATCCGAGGGTTCGCCCGATCGCGGTGAATTTCTCCCGCCGCAGCCGGACGATCGTTGCCCGATCGAGGCCGCGCAACTCGCCCAGCGCTTCGGCTATTGCTTCGCCGGCAGTGCCAATGGCTGCGCCGGGATCGCGGTGCGCGCCGCCGGTGGGCTCCGGCACAATCGCGTCGATAATCCCGAACCGAATCAGATCCTGCGCAGTGATTTTCATGTTCGATGCGGCGTCCTCCGCTTTGGTGGTGTCGCGCCACAGGATCGAGGCCGCCCCCTCGGGAGAGATCACGCTGTAAATAGCGTGCTCAAGCATCAGCACCCGGTTTGCGGTGGCGATCGCGATCGCTCCGCCCGATCCGCCTTCGCCGATGATCACAGCCACGTTGGCCACGCCGATATCGAGGCAGGCTTCGGTCGAGCGCGCGATTGCCTCGGCCTGGCCGCGTTCTTCAGCACCGATCCCGGGATAGGCGCCCGCGGTGTCGATGAGGGCGAGGACGGGAATGTCGAAATGATCCGCCATGGTCATCAGCCGCGCGGCTTTGCGATAGCCCTCCGGTCGTGCCATGCCGAAATTATGCTTCAGCCGCGTGTCGGTATCGGAACCTTTTTCATGGCCGATCACGCAAATGCTTTGGCCGCGAAAACGGCCGAAGCCGCCGACGATAGCGGCGTCCTCACCGTACTTGCGGTCGCCGGCGAGCGGCACGAAATCGGTAATCAGGCCGGACACGTAATCGAGGCAACGAGGCCGTTGCGGGTGCCGCGCGACCTGCGCCTTTTGCCACGGGGTCAGACCGCCATAGAGTTCTTTCAGCGCGAGCGCCGCCTTGCCTTCAATGCGGCTGATTTCGTCGCCGATGGCAATCGAATCGCCGCCGCTTTGCAGCGCGCGCAATTCCTCAATCTTGGCCTCCAGTTCGGCGACCGGCTTTTCAAAATCGAGATAGCTGCGCATTGCCAAGGCTGATTGCATCACCGGAATTGGCGAGGCCAGACATATTATTCATGCGCCAGAGGGTGCAAGTCGCGCACCAGACTCTTCAAGCGCTCTTCCAGCACGTGAGTATAGATTTGCGTCGTCGAAATATCCGCATGTCCCAGAAGGGTCTGCACCACGCGCAGATCGGCGCCATTGTGCAGGAGATGGCTGGCAAAAGCGTGGCGAAGCACGTGGGGACTGACCTGGTCGGCGCGAAGGCCTGCCGCTCGCGCAAGGCTCTTCAACTCGCGCGCCAGGTGTTGTCGGGTCAAATGCCCGCTATCGCCGAACGATGGAAACAGCCACTGCGATCGGGCGGCGCCTGACAACTCGCGGAGCGCAAGATAATCGGCGATTGCGCGCCGAGCTGCATCGTTGAGCGGCACCAGACGTTCCTTGTTGCCCTTGCCGCGGACCATAACGACGCGCGCATCCCGGCGCGCCGCCGCGATCGGCAACGCCACGAGTTCTGATACGCGAAGCCCGGTCGCATACAAAATCTCAAGCAGGCAAGCCAGGCGCGACGCGCGCAGCCGTGTTTGGAGCGGCGCCGCGCTGTCGCATTGCCCTGCCGCCCGCAGCAAACGATCGACTTCCGCCACGCTGAGTATCTTGGGCAAGGCGCGTTGACGCTTTGGCCCTTCAAGGACGGCCGCTGGATCGTCGCGGCGGTGACCCTCGGTGTAAAGAAACCGGTAGAGCTGCCGCATCGCCGAGAGCCGCCTGGCCGCGGTGGTCGCCTTCAGGCCGCGTCGTGAAAGCTCTTCCAGATAGGTCCGCAAATCGGCCGTCCGTGCCGAAGCGATAGTGCGGCGCAACCCGCGGAGATAGGAGGAAAGGTCGTCGAGATCGCGTCGATAAGCGGCAAGCGTGTTGGCGCCGGCGCCGCGCTCAGCCGCCAGCATGTCGAGATACAGCCGGACCAGCCGCTCGTCGGAATTTCGCCCCGCTTGCGCCGATGCGCCGGCCATGATCGTTCTCAGCGTTCCTTGAAAAACTTATCGGGCGGAATCGAAACGGAAATTTCGCGCGACTTCGGCTGCACGAAATGGGAAAGCGCATAGAGACCGCCATAGACGACGGCACACAACAGACCAACGATCGTCAATAGCCGCAGCAGGCTGGGCATCGTCTGCCATTCCCATCGCGAAGGCCGCAAGCACGCGCCTGCGAACTTTCGGAATCAAACACGAGGCGAAAGTACCAAATAATTAGTGCTCGTGCGGTTCTGCCTTCGTCGCTCCGATCCATGCGCCCGGCAAACGTGGCGGTTCAAAGTCGCGACCGGCCAGCCTCATCCGGTTGGTACGGATTGCCGGGACCGGGTACGATGGTCTTGGTACGATGATGCTGCCGGCATCGGCACAAATTCGCAACCGGCTAGTAGGGATAAATGGCTGATATTGCTGCACAAAAATCGCCAGACAACGGTCAGCCACCCGCCATTGTGTCGCGGCTCGGTGACCGTTCGATCGTGCTGATCGGGATGATGGGTGTCGGCAAATCGTCGATTGGCCGCCGGCTCGGGACGCGGCTCGGCATTCCCTTCGTCGATGGCGACGCCGAGATCGAAAAAGCTGCCGGCATGAGCATCGCCGATATATTCGCCCGGCATGGCGAGGCGGCTTTCCGCAGCGGCGAAGCGCGCGTTATCGCCCGATTGCTCAACGGCGGTCCGCAGGTTCTGGCGACTGGCGGCGGAGCGGTGATGAACCCGGAGACCCGCGCGCTGATCCAAGAACGGGGCGTTTCGATCTGGCTTTCGGCCGAATTCGAACTGTTGCTGCGGCGGATCAGTAAGCGCAAGGCGGAGCGCCCGATGCTGCAAACTGCCGATCCCGCCGCCACGCTGCGGGAGCTTTTGGCGGAGCGCGAACCGATTTATGCGAAAGCCGATCTTACGGTGCAGTCGCGCGACGTGCCGCACGATGCGGTGGTTGCCGAAATCGTCGAGCGGCTCGCCGCCCTTCTTGGCGCGACGCCGCCGCAGCGGAGCCAGTTATGACCGCACTCGTGCGTGGCGATGCCGTTGTTGCGCCGGTCGCGCTTGGCTCGCGCAGCTACGACATCGTGATCGGACGAGGCGTCATCGCTACGCTCGGAACGCGGATCGCCGAACTGCGCCCGGGCGCCAAGGTTTTTATCGTCAGCGACGAAAATGTCGCCGCGCATGCCATGGCGGCCGCGCAAGCGGCGCTCAAGCGCGCCGGCATAGCGAGCGGCCAGATCATCGTTGCGCCGGGCGAGTCCTCGAAAAGCTATCGCGTGCTCGAACAGGTCTGTGAGGCGATTCTCGACGCGCAGATCGAGCGCAGCGATCTGGTCGTTGCGCTTGGCGGCGGGGTCATTGGCGATCTCGCCGGGTTCGCCGCCGCCGTGGTGCGGCGCGGGCTCGATTACGTGCAGGTACCGACGACGCTTTTGGCTCAGGTCGATTCTTCAGTCGGCGGCAAGACCGCAATTGATTCACCGCACGGGAAAAATCTGATCGGGGCATTCCACCAGCCGATCCTGGTTGTCGCCGATACCGCGCTCCTTGACACCCTGCCGGAGCGCGAATTCCGCGCCGGCTATGCCGAACTGGTGAAATACGGCCTGCTTGGCGACGCCGCGTTCTTTTCCTGGCTGGAAGCGCATTGGCACGACATATTTGGCGCAAGTTCGTCGCGCAATTCCGCGCGCGAACATGCCGTGGCGGTGGCGTGCCGCGCCAAGGCCGCGATCGTTGGTCGTGACGAGCGCGAGACCGGCGAGCGCGCGCTCCTCAATCTCGGTCATACTTTCGGGCATGCCCTGGAAGCGGCCTGCGGGTTTTCCGATCGGCTGCTGCACGGCGAAGCGATTGCCATAGGCATGATGCTCGCCTTCGAATTCTCCGCACGCCGCGGCCTTATGCCCTCTGCCGAGGCCGAGCGGGTGAAGCGCCACTTCGCCGAGGTTGGTCTGCCGTCTAGCCCGTCCGATATTGCCGGACCGCTGCCCGGGCTCGACCGGATCATGGAATTGATTGCCCAGGACAAGAAAGTGAAGCGGGGAATGCTTACATTTATCCTGGTGCGCGCCATCGGTTCGGCGATGATCGAAACCGGCGTTGAAGAGTGCGAGGTACGGGCGTTTTTGAAAGAGAAGCTTGCCGGGCGATGAGCGTTATCGATTGGCTGACCATATTGGCGGTCGTTCTGTGCCTTTTGATATCGGCGTTCTTTTCCGCGAGCGAGACCGCGCTCGCCGCATCCTCGCGCGCGGCGATGATGCGTCTGGAAAAGCAGGGCAACCGGGACGCCGGCATCGTCAACCGGCTGATGGCGACACGTGAGCGGCTCTTAGGCGCGGTTCTGTTCGCCAACAATTTCACCAATATCGCCGCTTCGACTTTGGCAACCGGTCTATTGCTCGCCTATTTCGGCGAGGCTGGCGTCATTTATGCCACCATCGCGATGACGCTGGTAATTTTCATTCTCGCGGAAGTTTTACCGAAGACGGCGGCATTCAACGCGCCGGACCGCATGGCGCTGACGGTGGCGAACCCGGTGGAGCGGACAGTGCGGCTGTTTTCTCCGTTTCTGCGCGTGGTCGAGTGGCTGGTGCGCTGGATCTTGCGCGGCGTCGGCATGCCGGTCGGCAAGATTCAATCGATTTTGTCGCCGAGCGAAGAACTGCGCGGCGCCGTTGATCTGATGCATCACGCCGGGGCGGTGGAGAAGCTTGATCGCGACATGATGGGCGGCTTGCTCGATTTGCGCGAGCTCACGGTCTCGGATGTGATGATCCATCGCACCAAAATGGTGATGCTCGATGCCGACGAGCCGCAACGCGAACTGATCGACGCCGTCCTGGCCGCCGGCGTCACGCGCATCCCGTTATGGCACCAATCGCCCGAGAACGTCATCGGCGTGCTCAACGCCAAGGAGCTTTGGCGCGCGTTGCACGCCGCCGGCGGGGATACCGCCAAGGTCGACATTCCAAGCCTAGCCAAGCCGCCGTGGTTCGTGCCTGATACCACGCCCGTCGCCGAGCAGCTCAAAGCGTTCCGTCACCGCAAGACGCCGTTTGCGCTGGTCGTCGATGAATACGGCGAACTCGAAGGTCTGGTTACACTCGAGGACATCGTTGAAGAAATTGTCGGCGACATCAGCGACGAGCACGATATTGCGGTGCCCGGCGTGCGGCCGCTCCCGGACGGCTCGGTCAATGTCGACGGCGGCGTAACTATTCGCGATCTCAACCGCGCGATGGATTGGCATATCCCGGACGACGAAGCCACCACGATCGCCGGCATCGTCATTCACGAAGCTCGCTCAATTCCGGAACCGGGACAGAGCTTCACGTTCCATGGCTTTCGTTTTCAGGTCCTGCGCAGGACGCGCAACCGCATCACGGCATTGCGAGTGGCCCCGCTCACCCGCAGACCGACCGCAAAGGCGAGCTGAATGAGCGCACCGTCCATCGATCCCGGAGTTCGCATCGGCCATGTCCATCTTAAGGTTGCCGATATCGATCGCGCGCTGGATTTCTATTGCGGCGTGCTCGGATTCCAATTGATGCAGCGCCGGGGGCCGCAAGCGGCATTTATTTCCGCCGGCGGCTATCACCATCACATCGGGCTCAATACCTGGGAAAGCCGCGGTGGCAATCCGCCACCCCCGGGCACTACCGGGCTTTATCATTTGGCCGTGCTCTATCCGAGCCGCGCCGCACTCGCCGACGCGTTGCGGCGTCTGATCGCGGCCAACATTCCGCTCGAGGGCGCTTCCGATCACGGCGTGAGCGAAGCGCTTTATTTGCGCGATCCTGATGACAACGGCGTCGAGCTGTATTGCGATCGGCCGCGCGAGCAATGGCCGCGCACCGCGGATGGCGAACTGGCGATGTTCACCGCACCGCTCGATCTGGTCGCGCTGCTCAAGGAGCCCGAACTGGCGCCGCAAGCGGCGCTCGTCGGGCAGTAGTTCAGCTGGTCTCTCCAGGCGCCGCCGCGTGAATGGCGAGCGCATGGACGCGGCCCTTGAGTTCGTTGGCGAGCGCGGTGTTGATCATGCGGTGGCGTTCGAGCCGGGTCTTTCCGCGGAATGCCCACGCTACAATATAAAGGCGGAAGTGCGTCTCGCCCCCCGGCCGATGCCCGGCATGTCCCTCGTGCAAATGGGATTCGTCTTCGACGTGCAGGCTCTCCGGCGCGAAAGCCGCAATAAGCTTGGTCGTTATGATGTCCTGCATTCCCATTGTCAGGCCCGATCCAGCCGAGCACGGATCGGCAATAATAAAACGTTAGGAGTACCGGCGCGACGCGCCGATTTGCCCGCTGTCAAGTCTTGAACCTCGCCGCCATAGGCCCGCATAATCTCATGATGCGATCTCATTCGCCGCTGTTCGATCGGATTCGGGTCAAGCCGGAGCACGACCGCCGCCTTGCCGCGGAGCTGCCCGGCTGCCAATGGCCCGGCTGTACGGCGTCGGCAACGCACCGCGCGCCGAAAGGCCGCTTGCGCGCCAGCGAATACTGGCAGTTCTGCCTCGAACATGTGCGTGAATATAATAATTCATACAATTTCTTCGCCGGCATGAGCGAAGATGCGATTGCAAAATACCAGAAGGAGGCCCTGACCGGGCACCGGCCGACCTGGAAAATGGGCTCGATCGGCGGCAAGCGCACGCCTAGCGCGGCAAGGGGTTTTCGCGATGCCGACTGGGCGGCTGACGATCCGTTCTCTTTGCTCGGCGAATGGGGTGCCCGGCGCGCCGGTCATGCGCGTACCGCGCCAGAGGGCCGCAAGATTTTCAATGCACAGCGCCGCGCCCTCGACGTTCTCGGCCTTGAAGCGGACGCCAAACGCGCCGATATCAAGTCTAAGTTCAAGATCTTGGTTAAGCGACATCACCCTGACGCCAATGGTGGTGACAGGGGTTCCGAAGCGCGGCTCCGGGAGATTATTCAAGCCTATAATTACCTGAAATCGGCCGGTTTCTGCTGAACTTTCCGCTGATCTTCGGGTGGCTTTCGCCGCCTCGGAACTTTCTGCTAAATCTAGCTGCGGACCCGGCTGCCGACACCGATTCGAGCCTCGGATTTGTTTTTCGCTCCCGAGCCGACGTCACGGAGAAGCAATGGCTCTCGCAACTGATACGACTACGGAATCCGGCTTGCCGGACATGAAAGTGTCGGTCCGACAAGTGTTCGGAATCGACAGCGATTTGGAAGTGCCGGCCTATTCCGAGCCGGACGAACATGTGCCGGAACTCGATTCGGATTACCGCTTCGACCGCCCGACCACGCTCGCCATTCTGGCTGGCTTCGCGCGCAACCGCCGCGTGATAGTCACCGGTTATCATGGCACGGGCAAATCAACTCACATCGAGCAGGTCGCGGCGCGACTGAATTGGCCCTGCGTGCGGGTCAATCTCGACAGCCATATCAGCCGTGTCGATCTGATCGGCAAGGATGCGATCGTCATCCGCGAGGGGATGCAGGTCACCGAATTCCGCGACGGCATTCTGCCTTGGGCGCTGCAGAACAATGTGGCTTTGTGTTTCGACGAATACGACGCCGGTCGGCCCGACGTTATGTTCGTGATTCAGCGCGTGCTGGAATCCTCGGGCCGGTTGACGCTGCTCGACCAGAACAAAGTGATTAAACCGCACCCGGCATTTCGGCTGTTCGCGACCGCCAACACGGTCGGGCTCGGCGATACGTCCGGGCTCTATCACGGCACGCAGCAGATCAACCAGGGTCAGATGGATCGCTGGTCGATTGTCACCACGCTCAATTATCTGCCGCACGATAATGAAGTCGAAATCGTGTTGGCCAAAGCCAAGCACTACCGCACGGCGGAAGGCCGCGACATCGTCTCGAAGATGGTGCGGGTCGCCGATCTCACGCGCAACGCTTTCATGAACGGCGACATTTCGACGGTGATGAGTCCGCGCACGGTCATCATCTGGGCCGAGAACGCGGAAATCTTCGGCGATATCGGTTTTGCCTTCCGGCTGACCTTCGTCAACAAATGCGACGAACTGGAGCGGCCGCTGGTGGCCGAATTCTATCAGCGTTGCTTTGGGCAGGAACTGCCGGAGAGCGCGGTCAATGTCGCATTGAGCTAAGCACCTCTCCCCGCGTGCGGGGAGAGGTCGGCGAGCGAAGCGAGCCGGGTGAGGGGGCTTCGCGGTTAGCGTCGAATCTCAACCGCCCCCTCACCCCGACCCTCTCCCCGTAAACGGGGAGAGGGAGAAGAGCATGTCGTCCAACATCAAACCGAAGGGCGCAGCGAAAGAAGCTCCGACTGAGCCGTTTAAGCGCGCCGTCGGAATTTGCCTCAAGGCGATTGCCGGCAAGGGCGATCTCGAAGTCAACTTCGCCTCGGAGCGGCCTGGGCTCGTCGGCGGCAAGGCGCGTCTGCCCGAGCCGCCGCGGCGATTGAACGAGCGCGAGGCTGCTATCGTTCGCGGCCATGCCGACGCGATCGCGCTGCGGCTCGCCTGCCATGACCCGGCGGTGCATCGCAAGCTGGCGCCGGGCGGCCAACAGGCACGCGCCGTATTCGAAGCCATCGAACAGGCTCGCGTCGAAGCGATTGGAGCGCGCCGCATGGGCGGCGTCGCGAAAAATCTCACCGCCATGCTCGACGACCGCTTTCATCGCGGCAAATTTGACGAAATCACCGATCGCGCCGACGCGCCTATTGAAGACGCACTAGCGATGCTGGTGCGCGAGCGGCTCACCGGCCAGACGCCGCCGACGACCGCGCGCAAGCTTGTCGATCTGTGGCGGCCGCTGATCGAGGAGCGCGCCGGCCGCGATCTCGATCGGCTCGAACGTGTGCTCAACGATCAGCGCCGCTTTGGCGATGTCGTGCATGATCTGCTCGACTGCTTGGATATGGGGGAGGATCGTTCGAGCGAATCCGACGAAGAGGAAGGCGAAGAGGGCGAAGACCGCAATCAGCAGGATGAAACCGGACAGGACGGGGAAGCCTCCGATTCTGCCGAAAGCGAACAGTTGGCGGCAGAGGCGGAAGCGTCCGCCGACGAATTGCCCGATAGCGCTTCAGAAGCGGTCGACGCGCCGGCCGCTGAGATGGCGGACGATGCCGAAATGGCCGATTCGGAGAGCGCTGCCGAGCCGTGGCGTCCGCGTCATCCACGCAATGAGCCGCGCGGGCCGGATTATCGGCCCTTCACTGCGCGGTTCGACGAAACGGTCGGCGCCGAGGAATTGTGCGAACCTGAAGAGCTCGATCGCCTGCGCGGCTATCTCGACAAGCAGCTTTCGCATCTGCAGGGCGTGGTCGCGCGCCTCGCCAATCGATTGCAGAGGCTCCTATTGGCTCAGCAGAATCGCGCCTGGGAGTTCGACTTGGAAGAGGGCTTGCTCGATCCGGCGCGCTTGTCGCGCGTGATCGTCGATCCTCTGCATCCGCTTTCGTTCAAGCGCGAGAAGGACACCGATTTCAGGGACACCGTCGTTACCCTGCTCCTGGATAATTCGGGATCGATGCGCGGTCGACCGATTACCGTCGCCGCAACCTGCGCCGACATTCTGGCGCGCACGCTGGAGCGTTGCGGCGTCAAAGTCGAAATCCTCGGCTTCACCACGCGGGCGTGGAAAGGCGGGCAGTCACGCGAAGCATGGCTCGCCGCCGGCAAACCGCCCAATCCCGGCCGGCTCAACGATCTGAGACACATCGTCTACAAGGCGGCGGATGCACCGTGGCGGCGCGCCCGCAAGAATCTCGGGCTGATGATGCGCGAGGGTCTGCTCAAAGAGAATATCGACGGCGAGGCACTGGACTGGGCACACAAGCGGCTTCTGGCGCGGTCGGAAACGCGCAAAATTCTGATGATGATTTCCGACGGCGCGCCGGTCGACGATTCGACGCTGTCAGTCAATCCCGGCAACTATCTCGAACGCCACCTGCGCTGGGTGATCGAAGATATCGAAACCCGCTCGCCGGTCGAATTGATCGCGATCGGCATCGGCCACGACGTCACGCGTTATTACCGGCGCGCCGTCACCATCGTGGATGCCGAAGAGCTAGGCGGCGTGATGACGGAGAAACTCGCGGAACTGTTCGAGGAGCATCCGTCCGACGACCGGTTTCGGCCGGCACGGCGACGCTTGAGCGCGTAGTGTCGTAAGGCAAAACAGCTCATTCCGCCGCTGGCGGCCTTTGCGCAGCGAACGGATGATGGTGGTCAGGCCGCAGCCTGGCGCTTTTTGGCGACTTGGCGTTTGATTTCGAGCGCGCGGGGCGACAAGTCGGTGTCCTTGGCAGCGAGCAGGAAGGCGTCGAGGCCGCCGCGGTGATCGACGGATTTCAGCGCATTTGCCGAAATCCGCAAGCGGACCGAACGGCCCAGTGCGTCAGAGATCAGCGTGACATTGAGGAGATTGGGCAGAAACCGCCGCTTGGTTTTGCGGTTGGAGTGGCTGACCCGGTGGCCGATCTGCCGCGTCTTACCGGTCAACTCGCATCGCCATGCCATGGTCGAGAATCCTTAAAAATCAAAGCCCTTCGATCCCGCGCGCTGCGCGCCGCTTTTCCGACGGTCTGGGGATGGCGCGGACCTATAGTGGCCGCGCAGGTGGGGGTCAAGCGCGGCCCGTTGCCGATGGGGCGCACGCTTTGGCAAATGCCCGGTGGTGCGCATAAACCACAGAAACGTCGTATTCTCGAATGAGACAGTGGGCCCATTCGACGTCCTTGGATTGAGGGCCTCTTGCATCCCCTTGCGCCGCTGCAACTGCGCGTTCGCCCCATAGGCGCCGCCGCAATCGCCGCGGCGTTTTTGGTCTTTGCTGCCGGCGTGGTTTCTGGCGCCAAGGTTCCTATCGCCAAGGCCGGGGACGCTACGCGTCAGACCGGCGGGCTCACCCGGCTCGAAGCCGAGTATGTGGCCAGCATTGCCGGGATCCCGATCGGCCGCGGCAATTGGATCATAGAATTATCGGACGACGCCTATTCGGCGGCGGCCAGCGGCACGACCACCGGCATCATACGGTTCTTTACCGGCGGCCGCGGCACCGGCACGGCGCGCGGCACGATCAGCGCCGGCCAGCCGATACCCACAAGTTATGGGGCTACGCTGAGCTATGACCGCAAGATCGATGACGTACGGATGACGCTCGCGGCCGGCAATGTCACCGATTACATTGCCGAGCCACCATTGCCGCCCATTCCCGATCGCATCCCGATCACCGATGCCGACCGCCGTGGCGTGCTCGATCCGATGAGCTCGATGCTCAATCGCGTTGCCGGCAGCAGCGATCCGGTATCGCCGGACGCCTGCAACCGCAAAGTGGCAGTGTTTGACGGCCGGGTTCGCTACGATCTGCACAGCGAATTCAGACGCATGGAAACCGTCAAGGCCGACCGCGGTTATGAGGGACCTGCGGTTGTCTGCGCGGTCTATTTCACGCCTATCGCTGGCTATGTGCCAAACCGTCCAGCGATCAAATATCTCGTGACGCTGCGTGATGCCGAAGTCTGGCTGGCGCCGATCGTCGGCACGCGGGTGGTTGTTCCATTCCGCTTCTCGATGCCGACGCCGCTCGGGATCGGATTGTTGCGCGCGACGGAATTTATCTCGGTTCCCCAGCCGTCGCTGCCGCCGCATCCGATCGCCAAAACGCAGTGACGTTTTGGCCGGCTTCCGGCGGCGGGCCACGCCATCCCCGTTTTCCACAGCGCATAGCCCCTTGACTCCTGTCGGAATCGTGGTTGCGCGGTCACCGGCGTTTTGTGCGACCGAGACAAGCCGCCGCAGCGTTGAATTCCACCCCATCTGGTATGCAGCATCGTTGCCAGCGCCATATATCGCAGTGAACGAAGACGAACGGCGGCGGAGTCGCCGATTCGGCCGCGATTCGTTCCAGACTCGTTCCACACGTTAAGCACAGGGCTTTCCAGCGCCGCGGTTGTGATAGACAAGCACCACCTTTCTTGCGTGATACCGCCTTACACCACCTTTCCTGCGTGATATCGCCTTAGCCGGGCTTTCAATGTCGATTTCATTCTCGCCTAGCGCCGATCGCGAGTTTCGCGCCCGCGGTTCAGGTGTAACCGCCGTACTGGGTCCCACCAATACCGGCAAAACGCATCTCGCGATCGAGCGAATGCTTGCGCATTCCTCGGGCTTGATCGGGTTGCCGCTGCGGCTATTGGCGCGTGAGGTCTATAACCGCGCGGTGGAGCGGGTCGGCGCCGATGCGGTAGCGCTCGTCACCGGCGAGGAAAAAATCAAGCCGCCAAATCCGCGGTTCTGGGTCGCCACTGTGGAGGCGATGCCGCGCGAACTCGACGTCGCGTTCTTGGCCGTCGACGAGATCCAGCTGGCCGCCGATTTCGAGCGCGGACACGTGTTTACCGATCGCATGCTGCACCGGCGCGGGCGCGAGGAAACGCTCGTGCTCGGCGCCGCCACGATGCGCCCGATCGTGGAGCGTTTGTTGCCCGGCGCCAGCATTGTCAGCCGGCCACGATTGTCGCGCCTGACCTTCTCCGGCGAAAAGAAGCTGACGCGGCTGCCGCGCCGCTCAGCCATTGTCGCTTTCTCGGCCGACGAGGTTTACGCGATCGCCGAACTGATCCGCCGCCAGCGCGGCGGCGCGGCGGTTGTGCTGGGCGCACTGTCGCCGCGCACGCGCAATGCGCAGGTCGAACTGTATCAATCGGGCCAAGTCGATTATCTGGTGGCGACCGATGCCATCGGCATGGGACTCAATCTCGATGTCGATCATGTTGCCTTCGCGTCGGATCGCAAATTCGACGGTTATCAATTCCGCAAGCTCAGCCCGTCCGAACTCGCGCAAATCGCCGGTCGGGCTGGGCGCGCCACCCGCGACGGCTCCTTCGGAACCAGCGGCCGCTGCCCGCCGTTCGAGACCGAACTGGTGCAGGCGCTCGAATCGCACACATTCGAGCCGGTGAGGCTCGTGCAATGGCGCAACTCCGATCTCGATTTTTCGTCGGTCGGTGCGCTGCAGGCGGCGCTCGCGATGGCGCCAAACGAGAGCGCGCTGGCGCGTGCGCCGATAGCCGAAGACATCCTGGTGCTGGATCATGCGGCGCGCGATGACGACGTGCGGGCATGGACGCGAACCCGCGCCGACGTCGAGCGGTTGTGGGACGTCTGTCAATTGCCCGATTACCGCAAGATCGCGCCTGCCAATCATGCCGAACTGGTCGTGACGCTGTACGGTTTCCTGCAACGCGACGGCGCCATCCAAACCGACTGGTTTGCACACCAAGTTGCGCTGGCCGATCGCACTGACGGCGACATCGACACCTTATCCACGCGTATCGCCCATATCCGGACCTGGACCTTTGCGGCGAACCGTCCGGATTGGCTCGCCGACCCGGAGCATTGGCAGGGCGTCACCCGTGCCGTTGAAGATCGCCTGTCGGATGCGCTGCACGAACGGCTCACCGAGCGTTTCGTCGATCGCCGCACCAGCGTCTTGATGCGGAGGCTGCGCGAGAACGCGACGCTGGAGCCGGATTTCAACAAAACCGGCGATGTCGTGGTCGAAGGCCATCTGATCGGGCGTCTCGACGGTTTCGTCTTCGTCGCCGATGCTTCCTCGGGCGGCTCGGAGGCAAAAGCACTGCAAAACGCCGCGCAAAAAGCGCTTGCCGGCGAGATTTCCGCGCGCGCTGTGCGCTTGGCCGAGGCGCCCGACGACCAATTCGTGCTTGCCGCCGATGGCACGCTGCGCTGGATCGGCGCCGCAGTCGGTAAACTCCAAGCCAGCGAAGAGCTGCTGCGGCCGCGCATCCGCATCATTGCAGATGAACATCTCACCGGCGCACCGCGCGAGAGCGTCGAGGCCCGGCTCAACGTCTGGCTCAAAGCCCACATCGAAAAACTATTGGGCCCGCTCGCCGAGCTTGCGGCGGCAAGCGACGTCACCGGCATCGCCCGCGGCGTGGCCTTTCAATTGGTCGAGGCGTTGGGCGTGCTCGATCGGACTCAGGTGGCGGATCAGGTCAAAGCCCTCGACCAGCCCGCGCGCGCGACTTTGCGCAAATACGGCGTACGCTTCGGCGCCTACCACATCTATGTGCCGGCGCTTCTGAAACCAGCGCCGCGCAGACTCGCAACCCAGCTTTGGACGCTTCGACACGAAGGAACGGACGGCAAAGGCAAAGTGCTGGATGAGCTACTGCATCTCGCCGGCAGCGGTCGCACCTCGATCGCGGCCGATCCCGCGTTCGATTCAACGCTGTACCGTACCACCGGCTATCGCGTATGTGGCGCACGGGCAGTACGGGTCGACATTCTGGAACGGCTTGCCGACCTCATTCGCCCGGCGCTGGCCTGGCGCGAAGACGCGCCGGGGCCACGGCCACCGGGCGCGGTCACAGGCGGCGGCTTTACCGTGGTCAACACCATGACATCGCTGATCGGGGCGTCGGGCGAAGACTTTGCGTCGATCTTGCGCGCACTCGGCTATCGTATGGAGCGTCGGCCTAAACCACCGGAGCCGCCGCTGCCGCCTGCCGGTGCCGCTGCTACTGCGAATGAAACAGCGGCACCCGCGGCGACCGCGCATGCGGTGTCTGAAGGCGAATTGCCAGTGAGCGCGCAAGCGATCGGAGCGGATTCCGATACCGCCGAGTCAGGCGTGCAACCCGAGCCGGAACCCGCGCGGGCACAACTGGACGCGCCGGTTGTGGCGGACACCGCCAGCTCCAGCTCCGCCGTCGCCCCACTCGCAAACGAGGCGGAGATTATCGAGGTCTGGCGTCCGGGCCGCATCGGCGACCGGCGCCGCGTTCGCGTGCGTGAGCGCGGCAGAGCAAAGCATATCCAGAGCGAACCGGTTGCCCTGCCGCGCCAACCTTCGCCGGAAAGCCCAGCGCTTGAGACCGGCGCCGCCCCGTTTGCCGAGTCGAAAGCGGATAGTGCGGTCACCGAGGCCTCGGAAACCGATGTTCACGCGAAGCTGCGACGCCCGGTGCGGCAACGGCGGCCGGAGCATCGGATGGACCGCCAAGACCGGCAAAAGCGGGAACGGCCGCCCGGAAAAAGATTCGAGCCAAGGGAGGCGAGAAGGGAGCCCAGAGAGAAACGGCCCGATCCCAATTCTCCCTTTGCCAAGCTCGCCGCTCTGAAGGCGCAGCTTGAGGCAGATGCCAAGGAGCGCCGTTGAGTGGCGACCACGGTTGCGCGCCAGCGCATCGATCGCTGGCTCTGGCATGCTCGTCTGGTCCGCACCCGCGGCGCGGCCGCGGCGCTGGCGGGTGGAGGCTTTGTCCGGGTCAATGGGGCGCGCATTAACGCGCCGGGCCGCATGGTGCGAACCGGCGACGTCATCACCGTCGCCCTCGACGGCGGGGTGCGGGTGGTCAAGGTGACGGGCTTTGTCGAGCGGCGGGGGCCTGCCCGCACGGCTGCGGCGCTTTACGAGGATCTGCAATGAGGGATTTGTGGCTTAAGGACTTGCGGCGCGACAACGCGCGAACAGACGCCTTCTTGCGTGCCCCTACCCCATGCGATAGGAGCAGGGCCTCAAAACGAGCGTCCAGAGTGTGCAAATGACCTATATCGTCAACGACAATTGCATCAAATGCAAATACATGGACTGCGTTGAGGTTTGCCCTGTCGATTGCTTTTACGAGGGCGAAAACATGCTGGTCATCCACCCGGACGAATGCATCGATTGCGGCGTATGCGAGCCGGAATGCCCGGTTGACGCGATCAAGCCGGACACCGAGCCAGGTCTGGAAAAGTGGCTCGGCGTCAATTCCGAATATGCGAAGGTTTGGCCAAATATCACGACTAAAAAGGCGCCGCCGGCGGACGCTAAACAATGGGAGGGCGTCCCCAACAAATTCGAAGAGCATTTTTCAGCTAATCCGGGCAGCGGCGACTGATACCCGCCCTAGTTGCGGCCTTAACCATTGTTAAAATTTGCGCCCTTCGGCCGGCTCATGCGAGGCCCGCGCGGGGCCTTAAGGCTTTGATTTTTGCGGAAAATGTGTTATATAGCTTTCACACAACGAATAACACCCCGAGGCCTGCTCCCCCGACCGGGAGCATATTTTTTCGGGGAGTTTCCGAGGAACCGTCATAAAGAGGCGTGAATTCCACGCGAGAGCAGTGGCAGAGAAAACTCGTCGTCGTCCGAAGAAGAGTGCGGCCGGCATGGGCCGGAAGACAAAAACCTCCTCCCGCGCGAGCCGGAGGCCCTCACAATCAGCGCGTGCGCTGACCCATCGCCGGGTCAGCGTGGCGAAGCCCGCGCATCGGCGCAAGCCGGAGACGGAAGGAGCAGCAGCTTTGGGAATGAATACAAAGAAGACCACGCAACGGCAGGGCTTCAAGACCCACGAATTCATCGTCTACCCGGCGCACGGCGTTGGCCAGATTGTAGCGATCGAGGAGCAAGAGGTCGCTGGTGCGCGGCTCGAGCTGTTCGTCATCAATTTCGTCAAGGACAAAATGACGTTGCGGGTGCCGACTGCGAAAGTAGCGTCCGTCGGCATGCGCAAGCTGGCCGAGACCCCGATGGTCAAGCGCGCGCTTGAAACCCTCAAAGGCCGCGCGCGGATCAAGCGCACGATGTGGTCGCGGCGAGCGCAGGAGTACGAGGCCAAGATCAATTCCGGCGATATCGTCGCGATCGCCGAGGTGGTCCGCGATCTCTATCGCTCCGAGACCCAGCCCGAACAGTCGTATTCCGAGCGCCAATTGTATGAAGCGGCGCTCGACCGATTGTCACGCGAAGTCGCGGCGGTGCAGCGGATCACCGAGACCGAAGCGATCAAGGAAATCGAGGCCGCGCTGGCCAAGGGACCGCGCCGCGGTCCGAAGCCGGAGGCCGAAGACGATTCAGTCGTCGAGGAAGAAGCCGCCTAAGCTCGCCACTCCAGTTCGAACAAATTAGGATTTGGAAAGGCCCGGCAGATCGCCGGGCCTTTTTTATCGCGGTGCTGAAACGGCTCTCGATGGACGAGAAAATCGGCAGCCATGCCCGTCGGCGCAAAAATCTGGCCGGCAAAATACCCATGGTTAGCCATAAATTAAGCTTCCTTTGAAAGGAAATAGAGCCAAGGGATAGAGCGGGGGCGTCATCATGCGGCGGAGAGCAGCGTCGAAACGCGGACGATTGTTGCCGCTGCTTGCCGCCTGCGCCGTTGGCTATCTGATCGGGGCTTGGCATATGGCGGCGCTACGCGAGGCCGGCAATAGTTCGGCTGCGGAGGTTGTCGCGCAGCGCTTCCCGCAGGCGTGGAATGCGTCGGCTGCGGTCACCTTGGCAGCCGTGAGAAACTCGCCGGCCGATCCAGACCTATTCCGCCCAGCACCCATGGTTCCGCCGCAATCGCAATCGAGCGCGGAGCGGCCGGTCGAGAAGTCGGCCTCGTCCGCTCCAGAGCGGCGCATAATGCAGACAGCATCGCTCGGCAATGTCGCTCCGCCGGTGGCGAATGCTGCCGATTTGTCGGCACGGCCAGCGGCCGGCGCGTCAGCCAAAGCATTGGCGGCTCCCGCGCGCCCGCCTGCTGCAAACCGCGCGGGCTATATTCTCGATGATGCGCAGATCGCCAGCATTAAAACCCGGCTGCATCTGACGCCGGACCAGGAGCAGATGTGGCCGGCGGTCGAAGCCGCGTTGCGCAACATGGCCTATAAGCGGACGCAGCAGGCGGCCGCGCGCGGCGCCGCACGAAACGTGCAAGCAGCGGCAGTCGATCCCGAGGCCGTGGAGGGACTGAAATCGGCGGCGGTTCCTTTGATCATGAGCTTTAGTTCTGAGCAAAAAGAAGAAGTCCGCAGTCTCGCCCACGTCATGGGCCTCGATCAGCTCGCCTCACAATTCTGAATTGGATCGATGTGGATGCCGCACGCTGCGCTGTGCGCCCGGCGTGGGCGGTTAGTCCTCGGCCGCCGGATTTTGTCGCGGTAAAGCCCGGAGCGGTTGCAACAGGTCGGCGGCGCATTTTCCACCGATCAAGGCCAGGCCGACGAAGCACACTAATTCGCCGACGTCCAATGGGCTGGCAACATAAAAGCTATAGAGCGGATCGTAGAGGAAATACGCCGCGCATAGCGCTGCCGCGATCCCATACAGCATGGCCGGCAGACTGCCGTAGAGCGTCGCGACCAACGCAATCGGCAGCAGATAGAAAAAAACCAGATGCTGCGGTCCGACCGCCGAGATTCGGACGGACCAAAGAACCGCGGTGACTGCCGACACGACGGCGAACACCAACGCTACGGGTGCCGCCCGTCCGAGAATATCCATGCGTTTCCCCGGCAGCCGTTTAACGGCCTTGCGGCGATGGTAACCGACCCAAGCGGGGTCGAGAATAGGCAAAAGGGAAGGCCGCCCCGGAAGGTTAACCAATGCGGCCCGCAGCCCGCTATTCCACCACTATTTTTATTTCGCTGCCGGGTTTGAGCTTGTCACCGGGATCGAGTCCATTGAGCACACGGAATCGGTCGAGCGCGCGATCGGCCACGGCCATTTTGCCCGCGAGCTTCTCCACCGTATCGCCCGGCGTGACCGTCACAATGCGAAGCCGAAGCGGTTTCGCCTGCTCGGTCTCGGCGATGCTCATACGACGGAAACTGCCGACCGCTTCACGAAAAGCGCGATCGGTTTCCGGCGTGTGATGCTTGGCGGCAAAAATGAACCGGTACACGTCGCTGCCGAAGCGGATCGCATAGAGGCGAAAGTCCCATTGTTCGCCTTTGGCCGCGGCGGTCGCGCCCGGAAAACCGTTGATGGTGATGTCTTCCACACTGGTTGGATCGATATTTTCGATCCATCCGGATGTCAGATAGGCGCCGAGCGTCTGTTCTGCCGGCACCCGGACGACATCGAGCCGCAACGCCTCGCCGCCGCCGCGCTTGATGCCGAGCACGGCCTGCGCGGTGTTGTCGAGCGTGAAGCCCTCGGGCGCGGCAAAAGTGAAGCCGAGTTTGGGATGCAGGAAGCGGCGGCCGCGAACGAAACCTTCACCTGGATCCTCGCCATAGACGAGACCATTGAGGTCGGCGAGATAGGCCGCTTTGGATTGGGCAAAATTCTCCCCGGTTTCGGCCGGCGCGCGATATTGGCGTGCGCTCGCGATTGCGTTGGTGATGCGCTCGGGCGTGGCTGGATGCGATGACAGGAAGTCGGGCGCGGCCGGGTTGATCGCGCCGCTTTGCTCCGGCTTGAGCCGGGAATTGTGCTCCATCGCGGTTAGAAATCGCACCGCGCCATAAGGATCGTAACCGGCGCGCGCGGCGATCGCGACGCCAATCCCGTCGGCTTCAAATTCCTGCGCGCGCGAGAAGCTCGCCAGCGCAAGCTTCGATTTGGCGAGCGCGAGCGCGCCGGCCGCGGGATCGGTGACCACGTCGGAAACGACGCGGCTGACGAGTTCGGCTTCGCGCGCATGTTCCTCGCGCAGTTCGGCATGGTGGGCGAGGACGTGCCCCATTTCGTGGGCGAGCACCGAGGCAAGTTCGGAATCGTCGTTGGCCAGTGCGATCAACCCGCGTGTGACGTAAAGCTGGCCGCTCGGCAGCGCGAAGGCATTGACCGATTGCGAATTGAGAACCGTGACCTTGTAGTGCAGGTCAGGCCGTTCCGATGCGGCGACGAGCCGTTCGACCGTCCGCTCGATTAGCGTTTGCAGCCGCGGCTCGTTGTAAATGCCGCCATAGGCCCCGAGAATGCGTTGATGCTCGCGCAGCACGTCCGGCGCCATCGGCGCCTCGGCAGTCTTTGCCGGGAGCGACGCTGTGGCCTGCGGCGCATAAGCGGACGATGAAGCCGTACAGGCGGCAAGCAGCAGGGCGGCAAACAGCGTAACCGCCCTGCCGAGCCAACAGGTGATAAGCTCGAATTGTCCCCGTCTCACCACGTCACCTAACCACCCAAGCGCGATTCCGTTGTTTACCCCGCGCGCCGCCGATCGGTTAATCGGCCATTTCAATCTGCTCCGGGCGCTCGGCCTCGATCCAGGCGCGTTCGCCACCACGCGCCTCGATCCAGCCGCGAACCCTGATGCGTCGGCCAGCCAGCCCCCTCAAATCAAGGCCCACCGCCGCGAAACTGCGCTCGTTTCGTTTCAGGATCGTAACCGTAATGTCCCCGATCCGCCGCCGGCCGAAATTCACGTAGATTGTGGGCCCACTTTCGCGCACGGACGCCACTTTGCCCTCGACCAGCGCAAATCGGCCCCGGTGCGCCAGCGCGTCCTTCGGCATCTCGGCGTCGAGCACCTCATAATACGGATCGGCCCATAGGCCAAGTTTAGCCTCGCGGGCCGATTTCTCGCGGTCCAGGAGGTCCCCGGCGCAGGGACTTGCGATGCGGGTGCTGACCCGGGCAAATCCCTCCGCCACGAGTTCTCCCTGCAACAAGAACTCGTCACCGTCCCGTAGCGTATAGGCGTAAGCGAGCAGGCGGCCGTAGCGATCGGACCCGCTCTCCGCCCGCCGCAGCACGACCTGATCCCCGGCCGCAAGGGCGCCAAGCGCCGCCGCCGCGGCACGCCCTGCCGGGTCTGCGCGATCCTGCGGCCCGGGCGCCGGAGCAACCTCGATTGCGGCTAAGCGGACTTCGCGTCCGTCCTCGAGCACGAAAGTGCGTCCGTCGAGAATCTTGGCGACCGTGCCGCGGGCGATCTCGTCGCCGCCGCAGACCTGCCCCTGCGGTGTCAATGCTTGATCGTCCGCGCGCGCCGGCGTCCCGCCGCACTTCGCCGCAAATCCCGCCGCCAATGCGGCTATCAAGCACGCGTCCCGCCAACCCACCATGCACTCCCCATGCACTCCCCCCTTGCACTCCCGATGGGCGCCAAGCCAAAGGCCGCAATGCGGCGTTCCTGCGGCGGGCTTGTTTGCAGGTCTTGGGCGCAAGTCTGCCGCCTCCGTGATGGTCGAGCCGAGGTTTCCGGACCCCGGGCGGCGAGAAAACCCGCAATCGCAATGCTGCCGATGCTCG
The DNA here is from genome assembly GCA_049286035.1 of Xanthobacteraceae bacterium. Taxonomy (GTDB): domain Bacteria; phylum Pseudomonadota; class Alphaproteobacteria; order Rhizobiales; family Xanthobacteraceae; genus BOG-931. The sequence goes on along the minus strand of JBAQBC010000056.1, from coordinate 143 downwards.
CCCGCGCCCGGCACAGCATGCCGCTTGGCGAATCAGCTGCCCGCCGCTAACCCTCGCGCCGATGCTGTTCTTTTTGACGAGCCAGCCGCTCTGGATTTCTGGCGCGATAATTATTGGCGGCGGCACGCTGCTGGCAATGCTGG
>JBAQBC010000055.1:0-3758 GCA_049286035.1 Xanthobacteraceae bacterium | reverse complement strand
GGCCTTCATCGTCATACCGCTGCTCGGGCCCGCGGCGGAACACCTCGGCATCGATCTGATTTGGTTCGGCGTCATACTCGGCGTCAACATGCAGACCTCGTTCCTGCATCCGCCGTTCGGCTTCGCACTGTTCTATCTTCGCTCGGTAGCGCCGCGCGAATCTTTCCTCGACCGTATCAGCGGCAAGCTGACGCCGGGCGTGACGACCGGTCAGATTTATTGGGGCGCCGTGCCGTTCGTTGTGATCCAGCTCATCATGGTGATCACGGTGATCATGTTCCCCAGCATGGTCATGCACTACAAAGCGGGGCTGTCGCAGATCGATCCCAACAAGGTGCAGATCAATATTCCACAGATCGATTTGCCGCCGATCGATCTCACCCAGCCGCCGAACTTCAAATAGCCGCGCTGGGCTGCGCTCAGGTCGACTGGCGCTAAGGTTTCCGGCGGCTTCGATTGCGGGTCGCACTCGGCCCAATTGCACATGTCTTAGCAGTGCGTTGCGAAAGGCCGACATGTCACCGGTCCGCAGACTTGTGGGGCTGGTCGAAAGACGCGAATATTCGCGCTGGTCTGTCATCTTCCGGAAAGATCGCCACGAGCGGCATATTGCGATTCCTCGATCAGATCGTTGGCTTCGTGTTGGCTGCCGCCAAATGGCTGGCGCTGCCCGTGGTGACGTTACTGTTCCTGCAATGGCCGCTGCGCACGATTGTCGGTACTTACTCGCGCGAAGCCAATGATCTCGGCCAATGGCTGTTCGCGCTCTATGTCGCGGCCAGCATTGCCGCCGCCACGCGCGCCAAAACGCACCTCGCAGCGGACACGATATCGCGAAATTATTCGGATAATACGCGGCAATGGCTGGCGCGCGCCGGCGCGCTGTTCGGCCTCATTCCCTGGTCGGTTATCGTCTTGATGACGAGCTGGAATATCGTGCGCGATTCGATGTTGCTGCAGGAGCATTTTCCGGACACAGGCAATCCCGGTTATTTCATCATCAAATTGGCACTATTGCTGCTAGCACTTTTGGTCCTAATCGAGGGCGTGATCGAACTAGTGCGGCCGGTCCGGGGGCCGACGTCGCAATGAGCGCCGCGATGCCTTGGTTCGGCCTGAGCCTGTTGGTCTTCGTGGGTCTTGGCGTCGTTTTCACCGGCATACCGGCAGCAGTCGTATTGCTGGCGGCGGGCTGTTTTGGCGCTGTGGTTGGAGCGATAAGCGGGGCGGCGCCAGTACAGCTCCTTGGCGTCTTGCCCGAACGTCTGATCAATCTGCTTGAAAACGACCTGCTGCAAGCCATTCCGCTTTATGTGCTGATGGGCACGCTTATTAATCGGCTGCCGCTCGCTGAAGCGCTCTATCGTTGCTCCACCGCCATCCTCCGCGGGCCGGCGGCCCCGGTGGTTTCGGGACTCCTGCTTGGCGCCTTACTCGGGCCCATGAACGGTTCGGTTGGCGCCAGCGTGTTGGCTTTATCGCGCGTGGCCGAACCGCGACTTGCCGCTTCCGGGATTGCGCTACCGCGCCGCGCCGCAATCATCACTGTGGCGAGCACGCTTGGCGTCGTCGTGCCACCCTCGCTGGTGCTGATCCTTCTGGGCGACGCCATGCTCAACGCCCATACGATTGCGGTCACCGTAACCGGCCGCGAAGACCGCGTGATCAACACGCAGGATGTATTTCATGGCGCGTTGGTCCCTGCCGCCCTCTATCTCGGCGCCTGCCTCGCTATCGGTTGGTGGTTCAATCGCTGGGTCAAGCCGGACCAAGCAGCGGCTTCGACGGCCGCGCCGCGGCCGACGGTGCAGCAGGCAGTGCTGGCCGTGGTGACGGTGGCGGCGATATTGATCCTGCTCGGAGGCGTCACCACTGGATATTTTTATGCCGTCGAGGCAGCGGCCATGGGCGGCTTCATCCTCCTGGTCGCAGGATTCGTCACCGGGCGATTGCCGCTTCCCGTTCTCAACGAAGTATTGCGCGACGCGCTGGCGCTCACGGGTGCCTTATTCTTTCTCCTGGTGGCTGCCACGACTTTGACTCTGGTGCTACGAATCCTTGGCACCGATCAACTCGTCGCCGACTGGATAGCTGCCATCCCGGGCGGTACGGTGAGCGCCACGCTCATCGTGCTTGGCGGGATAGGTCTCAGTGCCCTGGTGCTCGACGCCTTCGAGATCATTTTCGTCGTCGTGCCGATCGTCATTCCGCCGCTCCTCATCCGAGTAGCGGATGCGCGCTGGGTCGCCGTTCTCGTCTTGCTCGCCCTGCAAGCGAGTTTCATCAATCCATTGATCGGCTACGCCGTCATGATGACGCGCACCGTTCTCAAGCAGGCAATTCCATTTCCGGCGCTGCTGCGGTCGTTATTGCCGTATCTGTTCGCGCAGGCCGCTCTATTGCTTGCGGTTTTGCTGGTACCGCAGCTCACGCATGTCGGCGAAGGCGTCAACGATCGCAGCCGCAAGCCGCCCGCTATTTCCGACCGCGAATTGGAACGGCGCTTCGAGCAAATGATACAGCCGGCGGAGCCGCCGCCGCTCGATGTCGAGCCGCGACGCTAAAAACTACGGGGTCGACGCTAGGCCGGGCCGTAAATTACGCAGCGATTTTGCCTCAACTCTTGGTGCGACTGCGGATCATGAAGGTCTCGAATGAGTATTCGGCGACCTGCCACCACAGATTTTCATCGTTGCGGAAGGTATCGATCGAAGCCAGCACCTTCTTGAAATTGGGGTTCTTGGCCGATTCTTCGGCGTTTACTTCATTCGACGCCTTCAGACAGGCTTCCATGATCGCTTGGCTGAACGGGCGCAAGTTCACCCCGTTGGCAACCAAGCGCTTCAAGGCCTGCGGGTTGCGGGCATCGTAACGCGCCTGCTCTTCGACGTTGGCGTAACCGGCAGCGGCCTCCACGATCGCTTTGTAATTTTTCGGAAGTTCGTTCCACTTGGCGAGATTGATCAGCAAGTGGTTCGTCGTGCCACCTTCCCACCAGCCCGGATAATAGTAATATTTGGCGATCTTGTAGAAACCGAGCTTCTCGTCATCGTAGGGGCCGACCCATTCGGCCGCGTCGATGGTGCCCTTCTCCAGCGCCGGATAAATGTCGCCGCCGGCGAGCTGCTGCGGCACCGCACCGAGCTTGGCAATCGTCCTGCCGGCCCAGCCGCCGATGCGCATTTTCAAACCGCTGAGATCCGCAGCGGTGTTCATTTCCTTTCGGAACCAGCCGCCCATCTGCGTGCCGGTATTGCCCATCAGCAGGCATTTGGTATTGAAGTTGGCGGCGGCGAACTCGTCGATCAGCTTCTGGCCGTCGCCCTCGTAAAACCAGGCGTTTTGCTGGCGAGAATTCAGACTGAATGGAGAAGCGCAAAACAGGGCCCAGGTCGGGTCCTTGCCGATAAAGTAATACTGCGCGCTGTGACCCATCTCGACCGTGCCGTTCTGGACGGCGTCGAGTGCTTGGAGCGCCGGCACGATCTCGCCGCCGGCAAAAACCTGGATCTGGAATTTGCCGTCGGTTGCTTCGGAAACAATTCTGGAGAAGGTCAAACAGGCGCCGAACAGCGTGTCGAGCGACTTCGGCCAGCTCGTGGTCAGACGCCATTTCAATTCCGGCATGGATTGGGCGATCGCCGGCATGGCGACCGCGCTGCCCGCAAGTCCGACGCCCGCGGTCTTCAAGAATTGACGACGTTTCATAAGACGAACCCTCCCTAACGGCGGAGCCATTGCGGCGCCGTTTCGCCTGG
>JBAQBC010000054.1:0-24450 GCA_049286035.1 Xanthobacteraceae bacterium | reverse complement strand
GTCCGATCCTGCTGACCGGCTTGGCGGTCTGCGCGAGCTGTCAGAGCGGAATGATGCTGCGTACTGGCACCTCCAAAAATGGGCGTGTGTATCGGTATTACACCTGCTCGAATTGCGCGACCAAGGGCAAGACTGTCTGTAAGGGGCGTTCCATACCGATGGAAAAGCTTGACCGGCTGGTCACCGAAAATCTGAGTGAGCGGCTGTTTAAGCCCGAGCGGATGTCCGCCCTTCTGGCTTCGCTTTCCGCCCGACGCGCCGAGAAAGCCGAAAGCCTCAGTGGCAGACTGATCGCGCTGCAGAGGCAAATCACCGAAGCGGAAGACAAGCTCGCCCGGCTCTACCGGCTGGTCGAGGATGGGTTAACAGACCTCGATGAGGTGCTCAGCGACCGGCTGGCCGCGCTGAAGGCGGACCGTGACCGTGCAAAGGCTGCACTGGAACGCGCTAAGGAGTCCTCGGCTTCTCAGATCCGGATCGACCCGGCCTTGATCGAGCGATTCGGCCGTGTCATGCGCGAGAATTTCAGCACCGGCTCAGTGCCGTTTCGGAAAGCTTACTTGCAAGCACTCATCGACAGCATTGAAGTCGACGACGACGTGGTCCGCATCAGGGGAAGCAAGGATGTGCTCGAGAAGGCGATCCTCGCGAGCCAAAACGGAGCATCGTGTTCGCAGACGAGTACTAACTGGCGCGCCCGAAGAGATTCGAACTCCTGACCCCCAGATTCGTAGTCTGGTGCTCTATCCAGCTGAGCTACGGGCGCGGCGCGTCGTAGCTATAGGCTCCGCTGCTCAATGGCAAGAAGGCGCGATGGCAAGGAGAGGCTTGCCGGCGGCGCGCTTATGCCGTGCAGCAGCGCCGGCAACGCCCGCAGAATGGTTTTCTAACCATGCGCGCGGGCGCCGCGATGGGCGGCAAGCTCGACGGCGCGATCGGGAATCGTCAGCCGCAAGGTCGCACCGATCGTGCCCTCGACCAAGCGGACTTCGCCGCCATGGGCGCGCACCAGTTCGGCGGCGATCGCAAGGCCAAGTCCGGTGCCGCCGGTGCGAGTCGAGCCCTGGAAAGCTTCAAACAGATGCGCGCGCGCCTGGTCGGAAAAACCGGGGCCGGTGTCGGAAACCTCGATGACCACCACCGCGCCTTCACGGCGGCCGGTGATGCGAATCTGATCCCGGCCGGGATCGCGATCGGTGCGGCTTTCGGCGACCTGGCTTTCCATCGCCTGCACCGCGTTGCGTGACAGGTTCAGCATTATCCGGAACAGCTGATCGTAATCGGCTTCGACCACGAGCCCGCGCTCGACGGCGCTGATCCAGCGGATCGGCGCGTCGGCGCCGAGACCCAAGGTCTCGTGCACTTCCTCGACTAGCGGCTCAAGCTGGATCGGGCGGCGGTCCGGCGGCGGCTCCTGCAGGCGGCCGTAAGATAGTGTCGATTGGCAAAAGGCGATGGCGCGTTCGAGCGCGTGCATCAGCTTCGGTGCAAACCGCTGCACGCCGGGATCGGGAATTTTTGCGAGCCGGTCGGAGAACAATTGCGCCGAGGCGAGCAGATTGCGCAGGTCGTGATTGATCTTTGACACCGCGAGCCCGAGGCCGGCCAGGCGGTTTTTCTGATGCAGCATCGAGGCGAGTTCAGTCTGCATCGTCGCGAGTTCGTGCTCCGCGGTGCCGATTTCGTCGAGCCGTCCAGATGGCACGATCACGCGATCGCCGTTTTCGGGATCGGCGCGAAACGCCACCATGTTTCCGGTGACGCGGCGCATCGGCCGCACGAACATGTAATGCAGCGCCAGGTAAACGAGCGCCGCGGTGATGGCGGAGATCAGAAGCGACAGCAACAGAATATCGGCGGAATAACGCAGCATGGCCCGGCGCAGCGGCTGCTCGTCCATGACGAGCTCGATATATTCGCCGCCTTGGGCGGGTCCCATGACGCGCACCACGTCCTTCTTGTTGTTGAGCATGGTGGTAAAGGCATCGACCACCGCGTCGAATGCATAAACGTTGCGCATGTCGTAAGTGGCGGCCACCGCCGGCGGCATATCGTCGACCGCGATCATGCGATGCCGCGATCCCATCTTCATGGCGACAGCGCGCGCGCCAATCGAGTCGAGAATGCGCTTGGCAAGATTGTCGGAGACCACGCCATTAGGCGCCGCATCGAGCACAAGCGCGGCGGTATAGGCCGTCGCCATGCGGTCCTTCAGCCAAACGACACGGAAATTGGCGACGGAGGGGACATAGATCAGCACTTCCGCGATCATCACGAATAGAATCGTGAGGACGAGGAGTTTGCCCGAAAGCCCGAAGCGCGGCGTCCGGAGCTCCGGCCGCACGGCTGTGTCTTCAGTCATTACCTAGATCCGCTGCCTAGCCGAACCAAAGTGCAGCAGCCGAATGATGCGCCGCACCGGACAGCAGGTCAAATCCCTGCCCATTATACGATATATATGTCATTGTCGCATTTCTGGACTTGAATATGACGAAGGCACATCGCCCGTCGTAATCAAGACGGTTCCTCACCATCGTGATGATCGTGAAACGTCACGCGATCCGCCGCCGCCGGTGACCTTGGCCGGTCAAAATGCTTGGCGAAATGACCGTCAATCGCCATCGCAGGCCGGCCAAAACCGGCGTCACAAGACTGCAGCAAAATGCCGGCAAATGGCCGGTAACTTACATTGACGGGCCAGGAGCCCTCCCTTATAAGCCGCGCAATCGCGGCGACTTATAGTCGCGGTAAGCGGCGCAGCGGAGATACCTTGTGAAACGGACCTATCAACCGAGCAAACTCGTACGCAAGCGCCGCCATGGCTTTCGCGCCCGTATGGAAAGTAAAGGCGGCCGCAGGGTTTTGGCCGCGCGGCGCGCCCGGGGCCGCAAAAGACTGAGTGCCTGAGCACGACGGGCTCGGTGTTTCGGTTGCATTCGCGAACGGTCCTCTAGAACGCGGCCATGCCAAAATCGCCGCCAAAGTCGCTACAATGGAGCGGTTGAAACGCCGGAGTGACTTTCGGGCCGTTGCCCAAGCTGGGGGGGCCGGCGCGCGAGTTCATGCCAGCGCCTTTATCCTGCAAGCACGCGCGCGGGCCCAAGCCGGCGCGCCGCGGGTTGGTTTCACGGTCAGCAAACAGGTCGGCAACGCCGTGGAGCGCAACCGGGTGCGGCGCCGCTTGCGCGAGCTCATCCGCCTTGCTCCGCCAGCGGCACTATCCGCCGGTCACGACTACGTACTGATCGGACGGCGCGCCGCGCTCAAGGGCGCGTTTGATGCGATGATGAAGGAACTCAGCGGCGCGCTTCGCCGCGTCCATCGCTTGAGCAAAGATGACTCCGCCAAATACGGCTCCAGTAAAAGCGGCGCTGGAACTGGTGCATCCGGGGTGCTGTCCCCACATAGGGCGGGTCCGTCCAAAGGTCGCGGGGGCAAGTCCAAATGAGTCCCGAAAAGCGGACAGTCCGCACGAGCATTGAATGAGCGAGCACAAGAACACCATTCTGGCCGTAGTGTTGTCACTGCTCGTGATCGTTGGCTGGCAGTATTTCATCGGCTACCCGCAAATGGAGCGGCAACGGCAAGAAACGCAACAACAGGCGCAGCTCAAGCAACCGCCACTGCCTCAGCCAGGATCTACGCAATCAGCCACGCCGCAGCCGAACGCTGCCCAGCCGGCAACGCCGGAAGTACCGGGAACGCCAAGAACCGGCGCACCAACGGCTCAAGCGCAAGCGGCTTCGCGCGAAGCGGCAATCGCTTCCTCGCCGCGGATCGCGATCGAGACGCCGCGGCTCGGCGGCAGCATCGATCTTAAGGGCGGCCGCATCGACGACCTGACGCTCACGCAATATCGCGAAGCGACCGACCCGAAGTCCCCGCCGATCGTACTGTTCTCGCCGTCGGGCGCGCCGGAGGCCTTCTATGCTGAATTCGGCTGGGTGCCCGCTGCCGGCACCAACGCTGCTATGCCTGGTCCCGAGACCGTATGGAAGCAGCAAGGCGCCGGCGCGCTCGGCGTCGGCCACCCGGTGACCTTGGCCTATGATAACGGGCAGGGACTTGTCTTCACCCGCACCATCGCGGTTGACGAGCATTATCTGTTCACCGTCAAGGACGATGTCGCCAATAACAGCGGCAATCCGGTGACGCTGTTTCCCTATGCGTTGATTTCGCGGCACGGCACGCCGCAAGTGCAGGGTTACTACATTCTGCATGAAGGTCTGATCGGCATGATGGGCGATCAAGGTCTGCAGGAAGAGACTTATAAAAAAATCGAGGACAAGAAGTCGGAGACCTGGGACGTCACCAATGCCTGGTTTGGCATCACCGATAAATACTGGGCCGCGACGCTGTTGCCGGACACCGATGCCAAGGTGCGCGCCCGTTTCTCGGCCGGCGAAGCGGCCGGGATGAAGACCTATCAGACCGATTATCTCCTGCAGCCGCAGACGATCGCGCCGGGCGCGACCGGCAGCGCCAATGCGCGCTTGTTCGCCGGCGCCAAGGAGGTCTCGGTTGTCGGCATCGATTTTCCGTTCGGACCCGGCGGCTACAACCAGGCGCTCCATCTCAATCATTTCGACCTGCTGATCGATTGGGGCTGGTTCTACTTCATCACCAAGCCGATGTTCCTCGCGCTCGACTTTTTCTTCCGCCTCGTCGGCAATTTTGGCATCGCCATCCTGATCGTCACCGTGCTGGTGAAAATCCTGTTCTTTCCGCTTGCCAACAAATCCTATGCGTCCATGGCCAAGATGAAAGCGGTGCAGCCGCAAATGGCCATGATCAAGGAGCGCTATGCCGACGACAGGGTGAAGCAGCAGCAGGCGATGATGGAGCTCTACAAGAAAGAGCAGATCAACCCGGTCGCCGGCTGTTTGCCGATCGTGATCCAGATCCCGGTCTTCTTCTCGCTGTACAAAGTGCTGTTTGTCACGATTGAAATGCGGCACGCGCCGTTCTACGGCTGGATTCACGATCTCTCCGCGGGGGATCCGACCAATATTTTCAACTTGTTTGGGTTGGTGCCGTTCGATCCCAGCGTGCTGCCGCTCCTCGGCGGCTATCTCGCGCTTGGCGCCTGGCCGGCAATTATGGGCGTGACCATGTGGGTTCAGATGAAGCTCAACCCGGCGCCACCCGATCCGACGCAGCAGGTCATCTTTAGCTGGATGCCGCTGATCTTCACCTTCATGCTGGCGAAGTTTCCCGCTGGGCTCGTGATTTATTGGGCCTGGAACAATACGCTCTCGGTGATCCAGCAGAGCGTCATCATGCATCGCAACGGCGCCAAGATCGAGCTTTGGAGTAATCTCAAAAGCACCTTCGTCAGGCAGAAGCGAAAACAGCCGGCGGAATAGTTTTTGCGGTGCTGGCGCGGTCGATGAATGTTCCGAGGCGGAGGTCGACCAAATCCCACTCGGTAGAAACAAAAACGGGAGGCTTGCGCCTCCCGTTTTCAGCTTTGACTGAACTATCTTTCGTCCGGTCACGCCTCAACTGCGGCCGACGACGTCGACCTCCACATTGGCGAGGCCGGAAAAACCCAGCTCCCGTGCCGCTGCCGGCGTCAGATCAATGATGCGGCCCTGAACGAAGGGCCCGCGATCGTTGATCCGCACCACGACCGAGCGACCACTACTCCGATTGGTGACCCGCACCATCGTGCCGAAGGGCAGCGTGCGATGGGCCGCAGTCAGCGCGCCGGGCGATGCCCGTTCGCCGCTGGCGGTGCGGCCTCCATCGTAAGCATAGACCGAGGCGATTCCACTCTGCGCCAGTGCCGTCAGCGGTACCCCGACGAGGCAGCCGATAAGAGCCGACGCAAACAAAGTTTTCTTGAGGCTTGAAACAGCCATGACCATCCTGTGTGATTGTTGATGGGAAGGGTGATTGAGTCCGCGGCTCGCGAACTGCGCGCGCTATGACCGGCGAATTGTGGTCATTGTGCGTCGCATCATTCTAAAAACCGGCGCACGCGGAGAATGAAATTCTTGCGTTAATAAAGTGACCACAAGTCCTTGCTCTTAAATGATTGAAAATGTTAGCTTTAATGGCATTTAACGCCGCTTCTGCCGCGACCCGGGCGCGCGCAGTCATGCATCGATTGCATTGCGCTACGACATTATTGCAGTGCGGGATAGGGAACCCTTGGTTGCGATTTTCGTTTAGGCGGCCCCGCAAGTTTCAAGCGGCGGCGCTCGGCAGCACGTAATCTTTGAACTGATCGCGCAACGCGATTTTTTGGATCTTGCCGGTCGCGGTGTGCGGAATTTCAGCAACGAAAGCGACATCGTCCGGCATCCACCATTTGGCGATTTTACCTTCAAGGAAGGCCAACATTTCTTCTTTGCTCGCCTGCTGCCCCGCTTTTAGGACGATAACCAGCAACGGCCGCTCATCCCATTTTGGGTGGCGGATACCGATAACGGCCGCCTCGGCAACTTTGGGATGACCGACGGCCAAGTTTTCCAACTCAATCGATGAAATCCACTCGCCGCCGGATTTGATCACGTCTTTAGAACGATCGGTGATGTTCAAATAGCCATATCGATCGATCGTGCCGACGTCGCCAGTGTCGAAAAATCCCTCTTCGTCGAGAAGATTGGTGTTGTCCTTGAAATAGGCCCTAGCGACCGCAGGGCCGCGGACTTTCAGCCGTCCGAATGTTTTGCCGTCCCACGGCTTGGGGCGGCCTTCGTCGTCGGTGACTTTCATTTCGACGGCGAATGGCGAGTGTCCCTGCTTCTGCAATACGTCGAGAAGCGCGTCGCCTTTCAGGTCGGCGTATTCAGCTTTGAGCGAACAGGTGGTGCCGAGCGGGCTCATCTCGGTCATGCCCCAGGCGTGGGTCACTTCGACATCGTACACGTCTCGGAAGGTTGAGATCATGGCGCGCGGACAGGCCGACCCGCCGATCACGACGCGGCGCAAATAGGGCAGCTTGCCGCCGCTCTTCTCCAGATCCTGCAGCAATGCCAGCCAAACCGTCGGCACGCCGGCGGTGCAAGTGACCTTGTATTCTGTGAGCAACTGATAGATCGACGGGCCGTCCAGTTTCTGCCCAGGCAAAATAAGCGCGGTGCCCGCCATCGGGGCGGCAAAACCGATAGCCCAGCCATTGGCGTGAAACAGCGGAACCACCGGCATGGCGATGTCGCTGCCCGACAGCCCAATCATATCCGGGCGCAACGCCGTCATCGCATGCAGCACATTGGACCGATGCGAATAGACAACGCCCTTGGGGTTTCCGGTGGTGCCCGAGGTGTAGCACATGCCCGCCGCAGTATTTTCGTCAAAGGACTTCCAAGCAAAATCGCCATCGGCCTCAGCCAGCCAGTCCTCATAGGGCACCGCGTTGCGCAGCGAGGTCGCAGGCATATGTGCGGCATCGCAATAAACAATGGTGCGCTCGATCGTCGGAATGCGATCCGCGATCTTCTCGAGGATCGGCAAAAACGTGACGTCGGTCATGATCACGCGGTCCTCTGCGTGATTGATGATCCAGGCGATCTGATCGGTGAACAGGCGGGGATTGACCGTGTGATAGATCGCGCCGATGCCCAGAATCCCGTACCAGGTCTCCAGGTGCCGCCAGGTATTCCAAGCCAGCGTCGCTACCCGATCACCAAGCCGCAGGCCGTCGCGTTCGAGCCGTTGCGCCACGCGGAGCGCGCGTTTGCGGATTTCGGCGTAATTGGTCGTGTGCATCGGCCCTTCGATGGATCGCGAAATTACAGGCCGCGCGCCGGCATTTATGGCGGCGTGATCAATGACGCGATGGCACAAAAGCGGCCAGTCCTGCATCAGGCCAAGCATTGGCTTCCTCCCTTTCGCTGCACGACCAGCCGATCATGCATGGACCGTCTGCGCCTGCGCGGGAACGGTCGAAACACGCCAAAATTAATCTGATGTTGCGTCAAGGCAAACTCCCCCGGCGCCCTAAAGGTCACCATTTCGCTTCCACTATTTCCGCCCATCCTTTAACGATGACCAGTCCTATCCCTCCCTGAACAGCTGCTCGATTGCGCCGAGACGTCCGCGTGAAAGCTACTGGTGCTGCAATGGTACTGCTCTTGGCTGGCGCCATGGCAAGCCTAATAGCGAGCGTCGCGGCGCCGGCCAGGGCGCAAACCGGCACCGGAACATCCTCCCCGCGGGCCCGATCCGTCCATTCGGCGCCGCAGCCGCGCTCGCTACCGCTTGCGCTTCCGGAGCAGTTCGCTCCGCCGCAGGAGGCCTATGCCTCGTTTCCTGAACCCAACGGTGCGGCCGCGGCGCCAGCAGCGCCGTCGGCCTGCCAGCTGCGGTTAGCCAAGGTCGCCGTGTTCCAGGCGCTCGGCACCCTTATCGGCCCAGGCGACTGCGGGGCACCCGACGCAGTGCAGCTGCAGGGGGTGGTGTTGCCCGATCAGACGAAAGTGGCGGTGACCCCACCCGCCACATTGCGCTGTCCGATGGCCGAGCAAATGGCGAACTGGCTGCGCGACGATGTCGCGCCCACGCTTGCGGAGTCCGGGCCGCCGCTGCGTGTCCTCGACAATTTCGATTCGTACGAATGCCGCGGACGCAATCGCGTGCGCGCGGCGGCGCTGAGCGAGCACGGCCGCGCCGACGCGCTCGATGTGCGCGGGTTTCGACTTGCCGACGGCCGCGAACTTGGCTTGACCGACGTTAACGTCGCCAAGGACTTGCGTCAGAAGGTTCGCTCGAGCGCCTGTGCGCGCTTCTCAACGGTGCTGGGACCGGGCTCTGACGGTTATCACGAAGAGCATGTGCATCTCGATCTGGCCGAGCGACGCAATGGGTATAAGCTTTGTGAGTGGGAGCTGCGCGAGCCACCCCCGCCAGCGCAGGCGGAATCGGGCCCGCCAACTGACGAAGCAAGCGAGCAAGGCGAACATGAGGCCGCAATGGCCGCCAGCGAAGTGCCGCTGCCAAGGCCGCGACCGCTAGCGGCCGATCGGACGAGTAGCAGGACAAAAAGATCCGAAACAAAATAAACGAGCGCAGTGCCCTATCATTGGGGAGTTGGCGCTTGCGCCCGCCGCGTCACGATGACATCAAGGCGCCGACATCCGACAGCGATCGCTGGCGGCCGCACGCATCGAGATAGGAATCCCATGGCTCCGCTCAGCAACCTGGCCGCCCGCGACGTCGAAACGCTGGTGCATCCCTACATCAATCTCTCAAGCTTCCGTGAAACCGGACCGCTCATCATTGAGAGGGCACACGGCGTCTATGTCTATGACACGGAAGGCAAGCCCTACATCGAAGGCATGGCCGGGCTTTGGTGTACGGCGCTTGGTTACGGCAACGAGGAACTTGTTCAAGCGGCCGCCGAGCAAATGCGGAAGCTTTCTTTTGCCCATCTGTTCACCGGCCGGAGTCACGACCCCGCGATCGAGCTTGCGGAGAAGCTCAAGGAGATCGCACCAATCCCGATCTCAAAGGTGTTCTTCTGCAATTCCGGCTCGGAAGCCAACGACACGCAGGTAAAGCTTGTCTGGTACCTGAATAATGCGCTCGGCCGGCCGCAAAAAAAGAAAATCATCAGCCGTATCAAAGCCTATCACGGGGTCACGGTAGCGGCCGCTTCGCTGACCGGCTTACCGGCCAACCACCGCGATTTCGACTTGCCGCTGCCAGGTTTTTTGCACGCCGGCTGTCCCCATCACTACCGGTTCGCTCAAGAGGGCGAGACTGAGGAGACGTTTGCAACCCGGCTTGCTGCCGAGCTAGAGGCACTGATCTTAAAGGAAGGTCCCGACACGGTGGCGGCTTTCATCGCCGAACCGGTGATGGGCGCGGGCGGCGTGATCGTTCCGCCGCAAAGTTATTTCGAAAAGATCGCGGCGGTCTGCGCCAAGTACGATGTGTTCATCGTAAGCGATGAGGTGATTTGCGGCTTCGGCAGGCTCGGCACCGCCTTCGGTTGTGAGAAGCTCAACTTCGTCCCGCACGCGATTTCGGTGGCCAAGGCGCTGTCTTCGGCCTACCTGCCGATCGCCGGCGTTATGATCCCGGAGATCATGTACCAGGCGCTGCTTTCTCAAAGTAAAAAGATCGGCGTCTTCGGTCATGGTTTTACTTATGGCGGGCATCCTGTGTCTGCCGCGGTTGCGCTCAAAGCGATCGAAATCTATTCGCGGGACCGGATATTCGAGCGCGCCGCGGAACGGGCGCCGCAGTTTCAAGCGCGCCTCGTGGCGCTCAATAGTCATCCCCTCGTCGGGGAAGCGCGCGGGCTCGGCCTTATTGGCGGTGTCGAACTGGTGGCGAACAAGAAGACCAGGCAAGCGTTCGCGCCCGGGCAAGGCGTCGGGTCGCGCGCCGTGCGCTTTGCTGAAGACGAGGGACTGATCGTGCGCGCGGTGATGGGCGACGTCCTCACATTATGCCCGCCGCTGATTATCACCGCAGCCGAGGTCGATGAGCTGTTCGACCGGCTTACGCGCGCCCTTGACAAGACCCTCGATTGGGTCCGGCGCGAGCGCCTCGACCAAGTCTGATGCGTATGATGCAAACAACAAGCGGCGGCGGATCGTGCCGCCGCCGCCCGTTCTACAAGCTTGTTTGCGCTTAATACGTCCGGCCGGCCTTCGGCTCTGAACCCGCTGCCATCATCGGACTGAATGGCGAGTCACCCTGTTTAGGTGCCAGCACGACAACAATGGTGCCAACCTTGACGCGATTGTAGAGATCGATCGCATCCTCATTGGTCATCCGGATGCAGCCGGACGAGATGGCCTGGCCGATATATTCAGGCTGGTTGGTGCCGTGGATCCGGTACAGCGTATCTTTGTTCCCGGAATAAAGGTACATGCCGCGAGCGCCCATCGGATTGTGCGGGCCACCGGTGACATAGGCCGGCAATGGACCGAGCCGAGTCTGCTCGCCGGCAGTCGGCACCCAGGCCGGCCATTCCTCCATGCGGCCGATCTTGGCGATTCCGCTCCACGCCTGCGCCTCTTCGCCCACCGCTATTCCGTAGCGGATCGCCTGCCCCTTCGGCAGCACGTAGTAGAGAAACTTGCTGTCGCTATCGATGACGATGCTTCCTGCCGCTTCCTTGCGCGTGTAATCAACGATGTGGCGCTTATAGGCCTCGGGAATTGAGGCCTGCGCATAAGGCAGATTGGCCATCAGCTGCTTGTCGCGTGCGTTCCAGCTAGCCTGCGACGCCGGCTCCAGCGTCTCCTGCATGCAGCCGCCCAGTGCAAGGCCGATGATGACGAAAGCAATGCCACGTATCGTCATAACGCGTTGACTCTCCCACCGCCCGGCCGAGCGGCCGGTCAATCCATACCCGTAAACCCAATACCCAAACCGTCGTGGCGGTGCCAGCCGTTAGCGGCCAGTCACGGCAAGGTCCGCGCCGACTGTTGCAGGAATGCCGCAGTTCCTGCGATCAGGGTGGATAACCCCAACTTCACCCCAAAACCTAAACCCGAATTCCGGGAGAAATATGATCCCGAGCCGTTAAGCCGGAGTTTACCACGGCCGGTGCAGGTAGTGATCCGAATGGAAATGTCACGGCAAGGCGCGATTTGCCGCCCATTTCCGCCTCACTCACCGCCTAAATTTCGATCCACATCCACAGAGGAAACGAACGGGGTCTGGTATGCCGAATGTGACGGCCGCGCGTGACGGAACAATGAGCCAACCGGCTGAAGGACATGAGATTTCGGGCAGCGACGCCCAGGTCCAGCCGGCCCTCGATGCCCGCTACGGACAGATAGGAATTTCGGCAGTCGCGGCGGCAGCGCGATACCAAGGCACTGCGAAGAACCCAGCCTATGCCCCCGCGCCAAACGATTGGCGCCTTCAGTATGCCGAGGAGCTGGCCTGAGGTCTTGATCGGCGATCTTAATCGAGAGGGGCTGGAAACGGGGGGCACGGCGCGTGTCCCCCTTTTGATTCCTGCTTCCGAAGCCGATGAGGCTTGATTAGTCGCTGGCCGTGACTTGCACCTTTTCGACTTGCGCGTTGTCCTCGCGCGTCAGACACACCGCGAAGGCAGCCAAGCCCGCGACGATAACGCCGATCACCACGTTGACGATCATCGAGTCGCTGTCCTGGAAGCCGAGCAGCCAGGGCGATACGATGAGCCCGATCCCGGCAGCGAGGAGGAACCATTCTTCCCAGACTGCAAAAGCGGCGAGCGCCGCTATCGACAGCACCGCGATGAGGATGCCGACAATCGACGCGGTCTGCCATTGGGCGCCGGCAGACAGATCAAAAAGCCACGGTGAAAAGAACAGGACGCCGCCGAGGATGAAATTCACCACGTCGCAGAGCCGTATGCTCGACCAGTCGTCCATTTCCTCCTCCCGTAATGACCGGGCGCGTGCACCGGCCCGGCCTGGAAAGGAACTGCACGTCCGAGTTTTAGTTCCAATGACACGCGCAAAAGGCGCGGTCCAGTGAGCCTAACGACGCAGTCGCCAGCCTTTCCTGCGCCAGGTTTTTCTGCCGCGGAGCTGGAAGTCGGCCGGCGCTTGTTTGCGGTAGAGTGGAAGTTCCTCGGCGCCGCCGGCTCGTTCGATGCGCTACCTCTATCTACCGGGATCGAGATCGCCTTTGCCGGCCGCTCCAATGTGGGCAAGTCATCGCTGATCAACGCGCTTACCGGTCGCCGCGCCCTGGCCCGTACCTCCAATACTCCCGGCCGCACGCAGGAATTGCTGTTCTTCGGTAATCCTCGGCACCGGCTCACGCTCGTCGACATGCCTGGCTACGGCTACGCCGCCGCGAGCAAAGCAAAGGTCGCCGCTTGGTCAAAGCTGATCCGGGGCTATTTGCAGACGCGCCCCAACCTGGCGCGCGTTTATGTGCTGCTCGACTCGCGCTACGGGCTGAAGCCCGGCGATCAAGATATTCTCGGCGTTCTGAGCCAAGCCGCGGTCAGTCACCAGATCGTGCTGACGAAATGCGACCAGATCAACGAGGCCGCTCTCGCTCAATGCGGCGATATCGTCAAAGCTGCAATTGCAAAAAGGCCGGCGGCGTTTCCCGATCTGATCGCCACTTCCGCCCGCACCGGCAGAGGGATCGATAGTTTGCGCGCTGCGATCGCGCGGCTCGCCGGGGAACGCGGTTCGCTGGTGTCTTGAGAGCGCTGGTCTCTTGTCGCCGCCCTGGCAAGTCGCGCTTAAGTCGCGCTTCGGGCGCGCCTCGTCAAAACAACACCGGCCGAATGCTTTGGTGTTCCTGTGACTTCTTGACCGATTGCCCCTTCCTCGGCTTCGCTGCCACGGCTAAATAGCCGCATCCGGCACAGGAGTTCCTTAATGGACGTGACGCCGTTTCAGCAGGCTCAGATCCTGGCGGAAGCCTTGCCGTATATGCAGCGCTACGACGAGGCGACCGTCGTGGTGAAGTATGGCGGTCATGCCATGGGCGCCGAGCATTTGGCGCGCGAATTCGCCCGCGACATCGTGCTGTTGGAGCAGACCGCGATTAACCCGGTCGTGGTGCATGGCGGCGGACCGCAGATCGAAGCCATGCTGAAAAAGATGGGCGTCAAATCGCAATTCGCCGGTGGGCTGCGCATCACCGATGAACAGACGCTGGAAGTCGTCGAAATGGTTCTTGCCGGAGCCATCAACAAGCAGATGGTCGGCTACATCAATGAAGCCGGCGGCAAGGCGATCGGTCTGTGCGGCAAGGACGGCAACATGGTCGTGGCGCGCAAGCTCACGCGCGCCGTGGTGGATCCCGATTCCGCTATCGAGAAGATCGTCGACCTCGGATATGTCGGCGAACCGGAAAAGGTCGACACCACCGTGCTCGATCAGGTCCTCGGCCGAAAGCTTATTCCGGTTTTGGCTCCGGTCGCGGCGGGCGCCGAGGGCGGAACTTATAACGTCAATGCCGATACTTTCGCCGGCGCGATCGCCGGTGCGCTCAAAGCCAAGCGTCTCTTGCTTCTCACCGACGTGGCCGGCGTATTCGACAAATCAAAAAAACTCATCAAGGAGCTCACCGCTGATGAAGCCCGTCGCCTGATCGCCGACGGAACGATTTCCGGAGGAATGATTCCCAAGGTCGAGACCTGCATCGATGCGCTCGAACGCGGCGTCGAGGCCGTCGTCATTCTGGATGGCAAGGTGCCGCATGCGGTGCTGCTTGAGCTGTTCACCGAGCTCGGCGCTGGCACTTTGTTCCGTCGATAATCCGCCGCGCCGGATGACGTTTGGCGGCGAATGAACTCCTCCCCGCTCCGCGACCGCATGCACCGGCTCGCGCCCGCGATCACCGCGGGCACCTCGCTTGGCATCTCCGACGTGCTCGCAAAGATCTTGTTGGTGGGCGGCATCGACGTCGTGTCGATGTTGTCGTTCCGCAGTGTGGTTGGGCTTGCTTTCGTAGCCAGCTGGCTTCGTTTCGGGCGCCGCCCCGCAGCCACCGCGCAGGTCCGCGCCATCTCGATGATCGTCGGAATCATTTTCGCAGGACTGATTTTCTGCTTGTTCAAGGCAATCGAAACGATCGACGTGCCCACCGCAATCCTCTCTTATTTCACCTATCCGCTGCTGACCGGTTTGACGGCTGCGTTCGCCGGCCTCGAACCGCTGCGCTGGAAGGGGATGCTTTGCGCCATCGCTGCATTCTGTGGGCTCGCGTTGCTGATCGACGCGCATCCTGCCGGATTCGCGCTAGCGGGGGTCGCCTATGCCATCGGCGCCGCCGGCTGCCGCACTGCAGTCTTGCTGGTAACGCGCGCTTATCTCGTTGGCGCCGACGCACGCCTAACCACCTGGTATTCGATGCTGTCGTCGACGGCCATCTTCGTAGCGGCGTCTTTTGCGCAACACGCATGGACCCTGCCGCACTCGGGTTTGGCCTGGACTTATCTCGTGACGCTTAGTCTCGCCACGACAGCGGCGATCCTGTTTGTATTTCTCTCAACCGTCCGGATCGGAGCCTTTCGCACCGCGGTGATCATGCATCTCGAGCCTTTAACGGCGACGATCCTCAGCGCATTCGTTCTTGGTGAAGTCATCACGCCCATGCAGGCGCTTGGCGTGATCATTATGCTCGCTGGGCTGATTGCATTTCAGGTATGGCGATAAAGCGCCGACGATTCAATTGTCCAGCACCGCCGATCATGTACGATCGAACCTGATTTACGATCAAATCGGCGGGGGGCTCGGGAGCAGCATCATGGACATGAAATCGTTCGCTACAAATCCGCATTGCCGTCCGGAGCACCATCACTCATCGCGCCGAAAGTTCCTGGCAACCGCCTCGGCAGTTTGCGCCGCGACGACCTTCACAACGCGCAGCCACGCGGCCATGCCCGACGGAGCGAAGCTGATCGATACTCACCACCACTTCTACCCGCCCGCATATCAGAAAGCGTGGGCCGACTGGGAAGATCAGCGCAAAATTCCGCATTTCGGCGTTCAGCTCGCCTGGTCGCGCGAGCAGGATATCGAGGCGATGGACAAGAATGGCGTGACGACAAGCATTTTATCGCTTGCCTCGACGCCAGGGACTTGGTTCGACGCCGGCGCGCAAGCCGCGCACGATATGGCGCGATTGTGCTGCGATTTCGCGGCGGAAATGCTGCACGAGAAGCCAGGGCGTTACGGTCTGTTCGCGCCGCTCTCGATGCTAGACATCGACGCGACACTCAAGGAAATCGAATATGCCCTCGATACGCTCAAGGCGGACGGTGTCAATCTACAAACGAATTACGGAGATAAGTGGCTCGGCGATCCGACTTACCGGCCCGTTTTCGAGGAACTGAACCGGCGTAAAGCGGTGGTCTACGTCCATCCTCTGGTCGCGAGCTGCTGCGGCCGGCTCAATATCGGCGCGTTCCCTGCGGTGATCGAAGTACCCCACGATACGACGCGCACGATTGTGAGTCTCTTGGTCAGCGGAACATTCGCGCAGATGCGCGATATCAAATGGCTGTTTTCGCATGCCGGCGGCACCATCCCGATGCTGGCCGGCCGCATCGAATCGTTTTTCGATCGCGCCGGAAACCATGACCGTTTTGCGCCTGACGGCGTCGAAGCCGAATTTCGCCGTCTCTATTATGACACGGCGAACGCGACCCATCCGGCGTCGATGGCGGCGCTGACCAGTCTCATACCGATGTCGCAAATCACTTATGGCAGCGATTACCCATATTATCCGCTCAATCAGATTGAAAATTTGCGGCGAGCGCTGTCGCCGCAAGACCTCGCCGCAATTTCCAGTGGCAATGCCATGCGGCTGCTGCCGCGCCTGAGCGCATAGGAACAGTGGCGCACTTCACGGCGTGTTGAATAAAGTTCGTCTTTCGCCACATAGAACACACACTTCCGGCGATCAAATGCAGTTGATCCGAATCGTACGGTTGTGCCATCGTCCGGCGAGGTCACAAACTTGGCCAAGTTAGTACTGAAGCTTGCGCCGAAGCTTCCGCTAATCACGCAAATCGTCCGTATCAAGTTCGAAGGTGGAGCAATGCGCGGCTTCCACAACAGCTCCTTCGATCCTCAGACGCTGGTGCTTTTGGAGGCGGCTTTCGACGAGGCGTGGCTGACGCTCAAGTCGATCGGTAATAAAACCGTCAAGCCGGACGAGCTGGCGCGCTGCGTGTTACGTCTGGCCATGGAAGGCGAGCGCGATCCCGTGCGGCTGCACGATGGCGCCTTGAAAGGGCTGCTACCCGCCACGGTTTGGCGCGAGGCGAGCTGATCGCCACGCATTTTGGCCGGGTGTCTTCAGGAATGCGCCGCGAATACCGCGAGTGCGGCTACGAAGCCGCCGGCCAGAGTGCCGATTAGCAACGCCCATATGAATGGCATAGATTTACGCAAGGCGCGTCGCATCGATCGCCCACGGTGCGGCATGGTTCTCATTTTTGGATTCATTTTCGATGATTCGGCAGCGATCGGACTTCCTCGGCGACAAAGATGGCAACAAAGAGTCGGGGCACCAGTCGGAAGACCAGCCGCGCGCCAGAGCCGCAGATTTCAACACCATCGAGACTTGGATCTTCGATCTCGACAACACGCTTTACCCGCATCATCTCAATCTGTGGCAGCAGGTCGACGTACGCATTCGCGATTACATCGTCGATTTCCTCAAGGTTACGCACGACGAGGCGTTTCGGTTGCAGAAGGACTATTATCGCCGCTACGGCACGACGCTGCGCGGCTTGATGGAGGAGCACGGTCTCGACCCGGACAAGTTTCTCGAGATCGTGCATCAGATCGATCACTCACCGCTCACGCCCAATCCGGCTCTCGGCGCCGCGATTGCCGGGCTGCCGGGGCGCAAATTCATTCTCACCAATGGAACGCGCGGTCATGCCGATGCCGTGATGCGGCGGATCGGGATCGAGCGGCACTTCGACGATGTCTTTGACATCAGAGCGGCCGAGCTTGAGCCGAAGCCGCGGCGCGGCGTGTATGAGCGCTTTCTGGCGCGGCATCTCGTTGATGCAAGCCGAGCGGCGATCTTCGAGGATCTCGCGCGTAACCTTGAAGTGCCGCACGCGCTCGGGATGTCGACGGTCTTGGTCGTTCCGCAAGGCACGCAAGTGGTGCTGCGCGAGGAGTGGGAGCTCGCCGGACGCGATTCCGCGCATGTCGATTACGTCACCGACGATCTCACCGCATTCTTGCGCGGCATTTCGGCTATGTGAATTCTAGGGTCTACAGATAACCGGCAAGCCGACCGATGTGCCAAGCGACCGGCATAAACACCGCCACGGTGAACTCCGAATCGCCGCGAAAAAGCGGACGCGCGTGATTGTCGCCGCGCAAGATGCCGAGCCCACCGTAAATGATCGCATAAACCAGTATCCAGAACGCCAGTTTGTACGAGGCCAGCCAGTAAAAAACGCCGGCAACGAGGCCTATTCCCATCGTAATCATTGCCTGTCCTTTGGTAACCATAGCCACCACCGACCATGCAAGAATAGTTCCAACTTCCTTACCAGCGCGGGGCGCCGACCATCGATCTCGGTTAACGGCGGACAGTCCTCCAATTGCTTGACATCGACCGAGAACGCCCCGACAAACCGCCAGCACGGATCTCCCCTGATGTCCTCAGCCGAGCTCGCCCAAACAATCGATTCTGCCTTTGATCGCCGCGAAGAATTGGGACCGGGCACCAAAGGCGCGGTCCGCGAAGCGGTCGAGCAGGCGCTTGACCTTTTGGATCGCGGCGCTGCCCGCGTGGCGGAGCGGGCAAGTGATGGCTCCTGGCGCGTCAACCAGTGGCTCAAAAAAGCAGTTCTGCTGTCGTTTCGTCTTAACGATATGAGCGAAATTCCCGGCGGACCGGGCCACGCGGTTTGGTGGGACAAGGTGCCCTCCAAATTCGATCATTGGGACGAACGGCGGTTTCGCGCGGCGGGTTTTCGCGCCGTTCCGGGCTCCGTGGTGCGGCATTCCGCCTACATCGCGCCAGGCGTGGTCCTGATGCCGTGCTTCGTCAATCTCGGCGCCTACGTCGATTCCGGCAGCATGATCGACACCTGGGCCACCGTGGGCTCGTGCGCCCAGATCGGCAAGAATTGTCATATTTCCGGCGGCGCCGGCATCGGCGGTGTGCTCGAGCCGTTGCAGGCGGGACCCGTCATCATCGAGAACAATTGCTTTATTGGCGCACGCTCTGAGGTGGCCGAAGGCGTGATCGTGCGCGAAGGCTCGGTACTTTCGATGGGCGTTTTTCTCGGGGCGTCAACGAAAATCATCGATCGCGAGACGGGCGCGACAATTGTGGGCGAGGTCCCGGCTTATTCGGTGGTGGTGCCCGGTACGATGGCGGGCAAGCGAAGCAATTCAGGCGAGGCAACGCCCAATCTTTACTGCGCGGTCATCGTCAAACGCGTTGATGAAAAAACGCGCGCCAAGACCAGTATCAACGAACTGCTTCGCGATTGAGCGCAAGCAACACCGACGGTCGGCGTTATGGATTGGGCCTATCTCCTCAATAGTTTCGAAGGCCGCATCAGCCGTAAGACATTCTGGATCGGGATGGCGGTCCTCGTCAGCGCCGAAATCCTCGGCCATCTCGTCGCCCAAACGCTCCAGGGCGATCGGCTCAGCGCCATTGTCGACCTCGCCTTCACTTATCCGGAATTCGCGATCGCGACGAAGCGCGCTCACGACCGCGATTTGCCGATCTGGATTCTGTTCATTTTCTTCGGCGGCGGCGCGATGCTCGACTTGCTTACCGTGCTGCAATTAACCGGGAGTGATGAGCAGCCCAGCGGGCTGTCGCTGGTCATTGCGGTTCCCTTCACGGTTCTACTCGTGGCGCTATTGATCGAGCTCGGTTTTCGCAGGGGTACGATCGGTCCCAACCAGTACGGACCGGATCCCGTTGCTTCTCATTGATTAAGGGTCAAAACTTACTATGCCATCCGACCCCGTAGCCATCGCTCGCGACCTCATCCGCTGCCGCTCCGTGACGCCGGACGAAGCCGGCGCGCTCGCGTATTTGCAAGATCTCTTGACGCGCGGCGGGTTCGAGGCACATCGGGCGGTTTTTGCCGAGCCAGGAACCGCGCCGGTGGACAATCTCTATGCGCGCATCGGTACGTCTCGGCCCAATCTCTTGTTCGCTGGGCATACCGACGTTGTTCCACCGGGAAACGAGGGCGCGTGGTCGCACCCGCCGTTTGCGGGCGAGATTGCCGACGATCGCTTGTATGGCCGCGGCGCGGTCGACATGAAAGGCGGGATCGCCTGTTTCGTCGCGGCGGCGCTCGATCATTTGGCGGCCAATGGCGGCAAGCCGGAAGGCTCGCTCTCGTTCCTGATCACCGGCGACGAGGAAAGCGTGGCGGTCAACGGGACCGTCAAGCTCCTCAAATGGGCGGCCGAGCGTGGTGAAACTTTCGATCATTGCATTCTCGGCGAGCCGAGCAATGTCGAAGTGCTCGGCGACACCATCAAAGCCGGACGGCGCGGTTCGCTCAATGGCACTCTGATCGTGAGCGGCCGGCAGGGCCACGTTGCCTATCCCGAACGCGCCGACAATCCGATCCGCGGTCTTGTAACCCTGATTGCCGCCCTACAGGCGCCCCTGGACGAAGGCAGCGAGCACTTTTCGCCGTCGCATCTGGAATTCACGTCGGTCGATGTCGGCAACACAACGGTCAATCTCATTCCCGGCGAAGCGCGCGCGCGCTTCAACATCCGCTACAACGATCGCCACAGCCAGACAGCGCTGAAGACGTTGATCGAACAGCACGCCAAGGCCGCGGCTGCGGGCCGCGTGCGATATTCGATCGAGTGGCAGCCGTCGAATGCCGACGTATTCGTCACCAAGCCGGGCTCGTTTACCGAGCTTGCCGTCGCGGCGATCGCCGAGATCACCGGCCGTCAACCAAAACTTTCGACCAGCGGCGGCACTTCGGACGCGCGTTTCATCAAGGATTATTGCCCGGTGCTGGAATTCGGGCTGGTTGGCCAGACCATGCATCAGACCGACGAATGCGCGCCGGTGCAGGACCTGCGCACGCTGACGGCGATCTATCGCCGGATCATCGAGAAATATTTCGGCTAGGGCTTCACTGATTTCGCCGAGCCTTGCTCGATATCCGGGTGGTCAAATCATCGATTTTGGGGAGGAAAGTTTTCAGAATTGGGGACGTGTTGGCCTTGTGATACCCGATGACGAGATCGATGGTCGGGGTCTCGCCTTTGAGGGGACGGCTGACGACAGACCACGGCAAGAAATGCTCTGCAGAGACCGGCAGCAAAGCCACACCGCGGGTCGACGCCACGAGAGAAATGGCCATTGCGTAGTTATCGATCTCAAGATGCGGCGCTATCTCTGTTCCAGATCGCTTCAGATAATCGTTGACAACAGCACGCAGCACGCGGGGCACGTCTGAGATCCCGATAAACGTCTCGCCGACAAGATCGTGCGGGTCGATGGCCTTATGCGCGGCGAGCGGATGATCGCTGGGCAGGAACACGACAAGCGGCTCCTTCGCTACTGTTTTGTATTCGAGATCGGGCTTCTGCTCCCGGCGGAGGAAAGCGATATCGAGCGTCCCGCGCTGCAGGTCGTCTGCGAGCGTTGTCGAGTGGTCGCTCGAAACCCTGATTTCGATATTGAGCAATTCGTCGCGAAGAACGCCTGTGGCCCGAGGCAGCCAATCGACTTCCTGCCCGGTTAGGAAACCCATGGCGAAAGTCGGTTTGGTCCGTTGCGCGGCACGCCGTGCTGCTTCCGCGGCTGCCTCTGCCTGCGTAAGCGCCAGCCGCGCATGATCGAGAAAGGCCCGGCCGGCGGCGGTCAGCTCGACGCCGTGCACGCTGCGGCTCATGAGCTGAACGCCAACCTCATATTCGAGATCGCGGATCTGTCGGCTCAGCGAAGGCTGCGCCGTGTGCAGCTTTTTCTCGGCGGCGACTGTCAGGCTGCCCGCCTCCGCGACCGCGACGAAGTAACGAAGGTGTCGTAGCTCCATTGCCACCTTCCATATCTGCAAGGCATGCCCACAAGCTTACAAAGTCTTTTTCGATGGCGCCAGGAGCGCCTATCTACATGCTGAGAGCAGCGCGCATAGGACCAGTCTACGGCTCCTAAGCCGATGCAGGATTTCCATTTGACCATGCTCTGCCGGTAAGGGCGGAGCGAACGTGAGGATCAGAATATGAGCAACCCAGTCGTCTTGATCACTGGCGCCCTGACCGGCATCGGTCGCGCCACCGCCGCCGCCTTTGCCAAGGACGGCGCCCGCGTCGTCGTCTCAGGCCGCCACGAGCCCGAGGGGAAGGCGCTTGCAGCCGAGCTTCGCAGTACGGGCGCCGAGGCGGAATTCATCGCCGCGGACGTGCGCCGCGATGACGACGTTCGCAACTTAGTCGATCGCACCGTCGCGCGCTTTGGCCGTATCGATGCCGCCGTCAATGCCGCTGGCACCGAAGGTCAACCGGGACCGGTCACCGATCAAACGGCGGAGAGCTTTGCTGCCACCTTCGACACCAATGTGCTCGGCGCACTGTTGAGCATGAAGCATGAGTTGCGCGTGATGCAAGCGCAAGCGCACGGCAGCATTATCAACATTTCCTCGACCTACGGGCATCAAGGGGCACGCGGCGCTTCGGTCTACGCCGCAAGTAAACACGCCGTGGAGGGCCTGACGAAATCCGCCGCGCTCGAAGCGGCGGGCTCGGGCGTGCGCGTCAATGCCGTCGCGCCGGGTCCGATCGAGACCGCTATGCTTGGCCGCTTCACCGGAACGGCGGAACGAAAAGCCGCGCTTACCAAGACCGTGCCGCTCGGCCGCGTCGGGCAACCAGACGAGATCGCGCGCGCCGCTGTCTTTCTTGCGTCCGACCGAGCCTCATTCGTCACCGGCCAGATTCTGGCTGCCGACGGCGGCAAGTCCGCTGGCTGAAGGCTCTGCCGTTTCGGGCCGCCAGACGGCGTAAGGCTTCGCCGCACCAGGCAATCAGGAGATTGGTCATGCCAAACCTTGCCGGAAAGACAGCTCTCGTTACCGGCGCGTCGCGCGGCATGGGCCGCGCCAGCGCACTCGCGCTTGCCGCGGCCGGTGCTCAGGTTCTCGTGCATTACGGCCGCGGTGCCAAGGAAGCCGACGCTGTTGTCGCCGAGATACGCAAAGCCGGCGGCCGTGCCGATGCCTTAGCGGTTGATCTCGCCGCCGCGGATGGTGCGCATAAGCTCGCTAAACAATCCCGGAGCATCATCGGTGACCGCCTCGACATCCTGGTAGCCAATGCAGGAATCTCGAAAGCAGCGACCATTGAGGAAACAACCGTCGAAGACTTCGACAGACTCTTCACCGTCAACGTTCGGGCGCCCTTCTTTCTTATCCAGCAGCTCCTTCCGATACTGTCGAAAGGAAGCAGCATCATTTTTGTCTCGTCACTGGCGGCACATTCCGTTCTCGGTACCATCCCGATTCCGGCCTATGCCGCAACCAAGGGCGCTATCGACACATTCGTGAAGCACTTCGCCGCGCTGCTTGGCGCACGGGGCATCCGCGTCAATGCGGTGGCCCCCGGCGTCGTCGACACTGATATGTCGAGCCTTACCAAGACCGATGCCGGCCGCGATTTCGTGCTTGGGCTGCAAGCGCTCAAGCGCGTGGCGCGGCCCGACGATATCGGAGGCGTTGTCGCTTTCTTGGCGTCGGAGGATGCGCGGTGGATTACCGGCGACGCCATCCCCGTCGACGGCGGCTCGAAGCTTTGACCGCCAGGAATTGGCGCCGTGCCGACTGACCCCTGAACCCCTTTTTGCCTGTCGCAAATCCCTGCTGTAATTATATGGTCTGTGAGCGGTAGGGCAGGCGTTAGCTCGAAGGTTTCCGTAGTGCCGCGCGAGTTACAGGCTGGACGCGAGTCGTCCGGGGTCGAAGCAGCCCCCGAGAGCGCAGAGCGTTTGGCCAGTCTGCTGACACTGTCTTACGAACCAATGCTCGCGTGGAAACTCAATGGGCCGATCGAATTTTGGAATACTGGGGCGGAGCGGCTTTATGGCTTTACGCCGGAAGAGGCGATTGGGCACAGTAGTCACGCTCTGCTTCAAACAAAATTCCCGGTCGAATTTAGCGAACTGATTACGCAGCTGCAAAATGAACGCCACTGGTCGGGCGAACTACGCCACATCTGCAAGGATGGACGTGAAGTCATTGTAGAAAGCCGGCTGCAACTGCTCGATGACGGCACGGTGATTGAAGTCAATCGCGACGTTACCGAACGCAAGCAGATCGAAGCTGATCTTCGCGAACGTGAACAACAATTGCGTTGGTTGGCTTCAATTATTCAGTCTAGTGACGACGCAATTGTAAGCAAGAATCTCGACGGCATTATCACAAGTTGGAACAACGGTGCCGAGCGCGTCTTCGGTTACTCTGCCGAAGAGGCGATAGGTCAGCCCATCACAATCGTGATCCCGCAAGACCGGCAGGATGAAGAGCGTACAATATTAACGCGCATCAGACGGGGTGAGCGCATCGAACACTTCGAAACCATACGACAGCGTAAGCACGGCAGTCTGATAGTGGTCTCTTTAACTGTTTCTCCAGTCAGAAACGCGGAGGGCAAAATCGTCGGAGCGTCCAAAATCGCGAGGGATATTACAGAACAGAAACGAACCATCGATCAAATCGCCACATTGGCGCGAGAAGCAGAACACCGAAGCAAGAACCTGCTTGCTAACGTACAGGCGATGGTCAATCTTTCGCAGGCTGATGCGGTCGCTGACTTTAAGAAAGTGATCGAAGGGCGTATTCAGGCGCTTGCGAATGTTCACTCGCTGTTTGTCGCGAGCCGCTGGATCGGCGCCGAGCTATCGACAATCGCAGAACACGAGCTTGCTCCCTATTCGACGCGCGGGGGAAAGCGCGTGCGAATAGACGGTCCGCAAGTCCTGCTGGAGCCCAACACCGCGCAAGCCGTCGCCGTCACTTTGCATGAGTTGGCGACTAACGCCGTCAAATAC
>JBAQBC010000053.1:0-2595 GCA_049286035.1 Xanthobacteraceae bacterium | reverse complement strand
ATCGGGTAGGCGCCGGCCGCGCGCAAAGCTTCGACGACGTCGCGGGCCGGCTGGTCGGCAATGACGGCGAAGGGACCTTGCAGCGCCATGGTTGTTGTGTTGCCGGTTGGGCCGGGAATGTGGATGGCGCTCGCGCGCAGACGGTTACAAAAACTGCGGCCGATCCTGCCAAAGCGCCGTTAACGGGGCGTCAACGAAGGCCAATGCGGCGCGATTTCCCTCCCTCCGCGAAGCGGTGGGGAGAGGATTTCTTATTGCCGCGCCTGGCCGGGGTCGCGCCACCAGCTATCCGGCAGGAACCCGAACAGCGAGGTGCGCGCCGGATGGTTGATCGCGGCGCGCCGCGCCACCCATTGCTCCGGCAGATAGAACAGCGGCACGACATAGGAACCGGAAATGAGCACGCGATCGAGGGCGCGCACCGCGGCGACAAAGTCGGTGCGCTCGCGGGCGCGCAAGAGCGCCGCGATCATGGCGTCCAGCGCCGGACTTTTGACGCCCATGTAATTGCGCGAGCCGTCCTGATCGGCCGCCGCCGAGCCCCAGTAGAAGGTCTGCTCGTTGCCAGGCGACAGCGATTGCTCCCAGCGATATTCGATCATATCGAAATCGAAGGTCGAGAGCCGCTGCTGATACTGTACGGCGTCGACGAGGCGCACCTGCGCGGTGATGCCGGCGCGCGCCAGACTGCCGGCGAAAGCGAGCGCCAAACGTTCGTCGTCGCGATTGGTCACCATGATTTCGAAGGTGAGCGGCTTGCCGCTGGCGCGATTGCGCATCACCGTGCCCTTGAGCTCATAACCGGCGGCGGCAAACAGCGCGAGCGCCTGGCGCAGCATGTTGCGGTCGCGGCCGGAGCCGTCGCTCATCGGCGGCGACCAGGTGCCGTCGAGCACGTCCGTGCGCACAGCGTCAGGAAATGGCGCGAGCAGTGCGCGCTCGCGCGCATCCGCCGGACGATGGTAGGCGGACAGTTCGGAATCGTCGAAGAAGCTCGCGCCGCGCCGATACAGGTTGAAGAAGAAGTCGCGATTGATCCATTCGAAGTCGAACAGAAGCGTTATCGCCTGGCGCACCCTGATATCGGCAAAGACCGTACGGCGCGTGTTGAAGACATAGTCCGAACTGAATTTCGGCAGGCCGTTGGTGAATGTCTCCTTGATCACGCGGCCGTCGCGCACGGCGGGAAAATCGTAATTGGTCTGCCAGCGCAATGGATCGCTCTCGCTGCGCACATCGTAAAGACCGGCCTTGAACGCTTCGAAATAGGCGTTCTCGTCGCGATAGAAATCGAAGCGCAACTCGTCGAAATTCCACAGGCCGCGATTGATCGGCAGATCGCGGCCCCAATAATTCGGATCGCGCTTGAAGGTAACGCTCTTGCCGGTGTCGACGGCGCTCACGACGTAGGGACCGGTGCCGACCGGTTTCGCCAAGCTCGAATTCTCGAAGGTGGCGGGATCGACGGCGTGCTTAGGCAAAACCGGCATGAGCCCGAGGATCAGCGGCAGTTCGCGATCGTTGGCATTGGGAAAATCGAACCGCACCGAGCGCGGACCGAGGATCGCGGTGTTTTCGACCTTGGCATAATAAGTGCGGTGGTTCGGCCGGCCGTGATCGCGCAAAAGCTGCCACGAGAACACGACGTCGTCGGCGGTGACCGGCACGCCGTCGGAAAAATGCGCGGCGGGATTGAGCGTGAAGGTTACGAAAGTGCGCGCATCGTCGGTTTCGACGCTTTGCGCCAGCAAGCCGTAGAGCGTGAACGGTTCGTCGTAGCCGCGCGCCATCAGGCTCTCGATGACGTAGCCGCGGATCGTCTGCACGGCGAGGCCAGAAACGATGAGCGGATTGAGGCTGTCGAAGGTGCCGAGCACGCCTTCGATCATGCGGCCGCCTTTCGGTGCGTCGGGATTGACGTAAGGGGCGGCGCTGAAATCGTCCGGCAGCGCCGGCGCGCCATGCATGGCGATCGCGGGCGCCGCCTGCGCGGTCTGCGCTGGCGCGATGGCGAGAGCGGCCAGCAGCCCGCAGAGCGCAACGCGAAAAGGCGGCCGCAAGCATTGGAGAGTGCAAAAAGCGCTCGAAAGAATGCGATTCACTGCGCTCGACTGTATCACGTGCATGATCACGGCGTGGATGGCGGTGGCCGGCAGCGCGGGCTTTGCCCGCTTGCCATGCGGTTTCGGCCGCGCAAGAACTGTGAAGTCCGTCACGGCAGCGCGTTCCCGGCCTTTGATCTTACGGCGCAATTGCGGTATTGGGCTGGGCCACGGTGTTGCCGTAATCTGCGCCGATTGACCGTCGGTTGGGGGCCCGCGCGGCGCGGAAAACGGATCGGCTCTAGCCGCGACACTCGATCGACACGCCAGTCTGACCAGGCAAATCGATTTCGTATCGAACGATTTGTAGCCGGCAGCAGCAAAGAGGAACTGCATCGCATGACTTATTCGAACGCGTCGGCGCCGGCGCTGCCGGCGAGCCGGACGCTCGCTGCCATCGCCAAATTCATCAGTGTGGCTGCCGCCGCGGTCGTGCTGACTGCCGGCTCGGCATACGCTCAGCAACCCGCCGCGCCTGCGCCCGCTCCGGCGG
>JBAQBC010000052.1:0-4727 GCA_049286035.1 Xanthobacteraceae bacterium | reverse complement strand
GCCGTCGTCGGCAAGGCGTAACAGCACCGCGGCGATGTCGCCAGCGCCGAGTGCGCGTTCAAGCTCGCCGGTAAAGAGCGCGGGATCGCTGATCGCCGGGGTGACCAGATAAAGCCGCTGGCGCGGTGAGGCCGCGGTCACGCCGCTTTGCGCTCAAGATCGGCTTTCCATTGCCCGAGCGTGGCAAGGCCGTTCATCATGGCGCGGTGATTGAAAGCGCGCTGCGCGGCGGCGGTGTTCTCCGCCTTGCCCGACCACGTTTTTTGCGGCGCCGCCTGCAAAGCGCGGCCGTATGAGAAGCTGACGCGCCACGGCAGGTCGCCGAGTTTATTGATCGCGTCGAGATGCGCCGTGGCCTCTTCGTCGGATTGCCCGCCGGACAAAAACGCGATGCCCGGCACCGCGGCCGGCACACAGTCCCTGAGCATGCGCAATGTCTTTTCCGCAACTTCGGCGATCGACGCGCGCTTCGACGACTTCTTCCCGGGCACCGCCATATTGGGCTTGAGCACCATGCCTTCGAGCGCGACGCGGTTGTAGAACAATTCCTGGAACGTCTCTTTCAGCACCCAGCTCGTCACCTCGACACAGCGGTCGATATCGTGGTCGCCATCCATCAGCACTTCTGGCTCCACGATCGGGACGATGGTTTCGTCCTGACAGAGCGCGGCATAGCGCGCCAGCGCGTGCGCATTGGCCCGCACGCAGGTGTAGCTCGGCATGACATGCGTCGGCCCGACATCGATGACCGCGCGCCACTTGGCGAATTTGGCGCCCAGCCCGCGATATTCGGCGAGCCGCTCACGCAAGCCGTCAAGTCCCTCGGTAATGACTTCGCCGGGGCAGAAGGGCAGGGGCTTGGCGCCTTTATCGACCTTAATCCCGGGAATCGAACCGGCCTTTTCAATAAGCTTGACGAGCGGGGTGCCGTCCTTGGCGTTCTGCCGGATCGTTTCATCGTAAAGGATGACGCCGGAAATGTATTTTCCCATCGCCTCGCTCGAGCGGAACAGCATTTCGCGATAATCGCGGCGATTATCGGCGGTCGATTCCACGCCGATGGCGTCGAACCGTTTCTTGATCGTGCCGGTCGACTCGTCAGCCGCGAGGATGCCGCGTCCTGGAGCGACCATTGCGGTCGCGACCTTGTTCAACTCGCTTAGGTTCATCGCGCCCTCCTCGATATCCTCATGCGCGGCGCCGCGCGCCGGCGTCTCTATTTGCTATCCTGCGGTCGCCCGTGTCGGTTCTGCAACCAGCAGCACTTTCACTCCGGGCAGCGTCTTGCCTTCCAAGGATTCCAGGAACGCGCCGCCGCCGGTGGAAACGTGCGTCATGCGATCCTTGACCGAGGCGACATTAAGCGCTGCGACGGTGTCGCCGCCCCCCGCGAAGCTGACAAGCTTGCCGGCCGCGGTCAGTTCCGCTGCCGCCTCGGCGACTTCGATTGTACCATTATCGAACGGCTCATGCTCGAAGGCGCCGAACGGGCCATTCCAGACCAGCGTTTTGCTGCGCGCCAGCACCGACACGACATGCTCGATCGTGCGCGGCCCGATATCGAGGATCATATCGCCGGCGCTGACCTCATCGACGGATAGGACATGCGAAGGCGCATGCGTGGCGAGCTCCGCCGCAACGACGGCATCGACCGGCAGCACGATTTCGCGGCCGAGCGCTTTGGCTCTGCTCATGATGTCGGCGGCAGCGCCGATGAGATCGCTTTCAAATAACGATTTGCCGATCCGCTTGCCTTGAGCGACCAAAAACGTGTTGGCCATGGCGCCGCCGATAATCAACGTCTCGACCTTGGTGAGCAGATTGCCCAGAAGCTCAAGCTTGGTGGATACCTTCGCGCCGCCAACGATTGCGGTCACCGGGTGCTCGGGTCTTTCGAAGGCGCGCTCAAGCGCGTCGAGCTCGGCTTTCATGGCGCGGCCGGGATAAGCGAGGAGCTTGGAATCGGTCACGATAGTCGTCGTGCTGGCATGTTCGCGATGTGCGACCGAAAAGGCGTCATTGACGAAAATGTCGCCGAGCGCCGCGAGCTTTTTCGCGAATTCCTTGTCGTTTTTTTCTTCGCCCGGATGAAACCGCGTGTTTTCCAGACAAACAATGTCGCCATTCTTCATGGCGGCGACGGCAGCTTCCGCTTTCGGCCCGATGCAATCGTCGGCGAAGGCGACCGGCCGCTTGACGAGCCGCGCCACTTCGGCCGCCACCGGACGCAGCGAATATTTCAGATCCCGGCCTTTCGGCCGATCGAAATGCGACAGCAGAATGATCTTGCCGCCTTTATCGGCGAGCTCAGTGATCGTCGGCACGATCTCCTCGATGCGTGTCGAATCCGAAACCTTGCCGTCCTGCATCGGCACGTTGAGATCGACGCGCACGAGCACGCGTTTACCCTTGACGTCGGCGTCGTCGAGGCTGCGGAAGGTCGGCATGAACGAAGCTTGAGAAAAAGCCGCGACCGCAATCAGCCGAGCTTGCCCATCGCCACCGCGGTGTCGACCATGCGATTGGAGAAACCCCATTCGTTGTCGTACCACGACATGACGCGGACCAGCGTGCCGTCGATCACTTTGGTTTGGTCCATATGAAAGACCGAGGAATGCGGATCGTGGTTGAAGTCGCTGGAAACATTCGGCGCCTCGGTATAGCCGAGTATGCCCTTGAGCTGCTGCTCGGCGGCGCGTTTGACCGCGCCGTTCACTTCATCCTTGCTGGTCGCGCGCTTGGCGACGAACTTGAAATCGATCACTGACACGTTCGGCGTCGGCACCCGGATCGAGACGCCGTCGAGCCGCCCGGCGAGTTCCGGCAAAACCAGGCCGACCGCCTTGGCGGCGCCGGTCGAGGTCGGGATGATGTTCAATGCCGCGGCGCGAGCGCGGTACAGATCCTTATGTACTTGATCGAGCGACGGCTGGTCATTGGTGTAGGAGTGCACCGTCGTCATAAATCCCTTGTCGATGCCGATCGCGTCATTGAGCACCTTCACGACCGGTACCAGACAATTGGTGGTGCAGGATGCATTCGAGACGACGGTGTGGGTTTTCGCAAGCTTGTCGTGGTTGACGCCATAGACCACGGTGAGATCGGCACCGTCGGCCGGCGCCGAAACCAACACGCGCTTGGCGCCGGCTTTGAGATGCGCCGACGCCTTGTCCTTCGATGTGAAAATTCCGGTGCATTCCAGTGCGACATCGACGCCGAGATCTTTCCACGGCAGTTGTGCGGGATCCTTGACCGCGGTGACTTTGATCGCGCCGTTGCCGCAGCTGATGGTGTCGCCTTTGACGGTCACTTGCGCGGGAAAACGCCCGTGAACGGAGTCGTAGCGCAATAGATGCGCATTGGTTTCAACCGGCGCCAGATCGTTCAGCGCGACGACTTCGATGTCGCTGCGTTCGGCTTCGACGATGGCGCGCAGAATATTGCGGCCGATCCGGCCGAACCCGTTAATCGCAACACGCACGGACATTTCCCCGGTCTCCTATTCGCAAGCGGCCACTTGGCGGGCCGCCGTACTCTCAATCATATGTGCGCGCGTTTCATAGCTTATTCAACGCCGCTTCGACGACCTTTTCCGCCGTCAGCCCAAAATGCCGGTACAGGTCCTTATACGGCGCGCTGGCGCCAAAGCTGTTCATGCCGACGAAGGCACCGGCGGATCCGATGATCGCATCCCAGCCCTGGCGAATCCCGGCTTCGATCGCGATGTTGACCTTGGCCGCGCCGATCACCGCGCGGCGTTCCGCTTCGGGCAAAGCAAGGAACAGCTCAAAGCACGGCACCGAGACGACGCGCGCCGGAATTTTGCGCGCGGCAAGGAGCTTGCGCGCTTCGACGGCGGTGGAAAGCTCCGAGCCTGTGCCGAATAGCGATACTTCCGCGGTTGCGCCCTCGGCGCCGATCAGCTCATAGGCTCCCGACGCGCAGCGATTGCGCGCGTCAAAACCCGTCCGCAGTTGCGGTACCGTTTGCCGCGTGAGCGCCAGCACGCTCGGACCATCTTGGGATTGCAGCGCGAGCTGCCAGCATTCGACAGTCTCGACTGCGTCGGCGGGCCGAAACACTTTCAGCTTCGGAATCGCGCGCAGCGCCGCGAGATGCTCGATAGGCTGATGCGTTGGGCCATCCTCGCCGAGCCCGATCGAATCGTGCGTCATGACATAAATGACGCGCTGGCCCATCAGGGCGGCGAGACGGATCGCGGGCCGGCAATAATCCGAAAACACCAGGAAGGTGCCGGAATACGGGATGATGCCGCCATGTAGCGCCATGCCGTTCATCGCGGCGGCCATGCCGTGCTCGCGCACGCCGTAATGAATGAATGTGCCGGAATAATCCGGCGCTTTGAGCACCTTCATCCCCTTAGCGCGGGTGTTGTTCGAGCCGGTCAGGTCGGCCGAGCCGCCGATCATTTCCGGCAACGCCGTGGTGATCGCATCAAGCGCAACTTCGGAAGCCGCGCGCGTCGCGATATCCTTTGGCGCTTGCGCGAGCTCATGTTTCACGTCGCTGACCGCCGGCGCGAGTCGCTCGGCGACATCGCCGCGCAGGCGGGGGAGAAACTCGGTGCGTCGGCCTGGATCAAGCGCGGCCAGGCGCTGCTCCCAGGCAAGCCGTGCCGGCCGGTTGCGCTCGCCCGCCGCGCGCCATTGCGCCCGGATATCGGCGGGAATTTCGAATGCCGCCGCGGTCCAGCCGAGCCGCTGCCG
>JBAQBC010000051.1:0-8930 GCA_049286035.1 Xanthobacteraceae bacterium | reverse complement strand
TCGATCTCGATCATTTCGGCGGCGTCGCGCGCCTGCGCATAGGTCTCGGCGACCACGAAGGCGACGCGGTCGCCGACGGCGCGCACCTTGTTACTTTCGAGGATCGCGCGCAGCGTGCGGAATCCCTTGGGACCGCCCATGTCCTCCGGCATCGGCGGCGCCAGGCCGCCTAGCTTGTCGGCAGCCACATCCGCGCCGGTGAGGACCGTGAGTACGCCCGGTGCGGCTTTCGCTTTCGCGGTATCAACGCGCTTGATGCGGGCGTGTGCGTGCGGCGACATCACGACGACGCCGTAGCAATGCTGCGGCAGTTCGAGGTCATCGACATAGCGGCCGCGGCCGGTGATGAATCGCGGATCTTCGACCCGGGGGACCGGCTGACCGACACCGAACTTGTTCACGCAGAACTCCTCATCATCGTTATCCTCCCCCGCTATGCGGGGGAGGGGGACCATGCGAAGCATGGTGGAGGGGGCGTGGGCAAGGAGGAATACGCCTCAGTGCCCACGCCCCTTCCACCGCACTTCGTGCGGTCCCCCTTCCCCGCTGTCGCGGGGAAGGAAGAAATTTATACTCACCAATGCCGACGATGAGAACGGACCAGTAAGGAGGCGGCATGGCGGCGATTCCGGACAAAGCACGGTTTGATTACATTATCGTCGGCGCCGGCTCGGCCGGCTGCGTGCTCGCCAGCCGGCTCATCGAATCCGGCCGTCATCGCGTGCTGCTCATCGAGGCCGGCGGCCATGACCGGCATATCTGGATTCACATCCCACTCGGCTACGGCAAGCTGTTCGACAATGCCAAGGTCAATTGGCTGTACAAGACCGAGCCGGAACCCGAGTTGAACAACAGGCAGATCATCCAGCCGCGCGGCAAAGTGCTGGGCGGATCGAGCTCGATCAACGGCTTGCTCTATGTGCGCGGCCAGCACGAGGACTACGATCATTGGCGGCAGCTCGGCAATACCGGCTGGGGCTTTGCCGATGTGCTGCCCTATTTTCGGCGCGCCGAGGATCAGCAGCGCGGCGCCGATGACTTCCACGGTGTTGGCGGCCCGCTTGCCGTCTCCGACGTCTGCGAGCCGCATCCGCTGTGCGAGGCTTTCATTGAAGCGGCGCAGCGCGCCGGCGTTCCGCGCAATGACGACTTTAATGGCGCGACGCAAGAGGGTGCCGGCTATTTCCAGTTGACGGCGAAAAACGGCCGGCGGTGGTCGACCGCAGTCGGCTATCTGCGCCAGGCACGGCGGCGGCGCAATCTCGCCATCGTATCGAACGCTTTGGCCAGCCGCATTCTGCTCTCGGGACGCCGCGCCATCGGCGTCCAGTATCTCCAGCATGGAGTGCCGCGCACCGCCTATGCGGACGGTGAAGTGATCGTTTCCGGCGGTGCGTTCAACTCGCCGCAGCTGTTGCAGCTCTCCGGATTGGGGCCAGCCAAAGTTTTGCGCGACCTCGGCATCGAAGTGATTGCCGACATGCCCGGCATCGGCGCCGATCTGCAGGATCACTTGCAAATTCGCATGCAGTATCGCTGCACCGAGCCGATCACCATGAACGATGTCATCAATCACTGGCGCCACCGCTACGGCGCCGGCTTGCGCTATATAATGTCGCGCAAGGGATTGCTGACGATCGGCGCCGGCTATGCCGGGGCGTTTGTGCGCACGCGGCCCGAATTGGCGACGCCCGACGTGCAAATCCATTTCCTGATTTTCAGCGCCGATGCCGCCGGCGCGGTGCTGCACGCTTTTCCGGGCTTCATGGCTTCGGTGTGCCAGTTGCGGCCGGAGAGCCGCGGCTTCGTGCGCATCAAGTCGAGCGATCCGCGCCTACCGCCGGCAATCCAGCCCCGGTATCTCTCGGGGCGCAGCGATTGCGAGACCGTGGTTGCCGGAATGAAGGCAATGCGCCGCATCATGAACGAGCCGGCGATGCGCCGCTATATCGCGGAGGAGCGCGCGCCCGGCAATCATTGCGTCAGCGATGCCGATCTGCTCGCCTTCGCACGCGACACCGGCACGACCGTGTACCACCCGACGTCGACCTGCCGCATGGGTCCCGATCCATCGGCGGTGGTCGACGAGCGCTTGCGCGTGCGCGGCTTTGAGAATCTCCGCGTGATCGATGCCTCGATCATGCCGACCGTGGTATCCGGCAACACCAACGCCGCAGCGGTGATGATCGGCGAAAAAGGCGCTGACATGGTGCTGCAGGACGCCGTCGCGCTGTCGCCGGCGTTGGCGATTTCCGCTTGACTCACCCCGCGGCTTGCAGGCGATCGAGTTCGAGCGCGCCGGCCTTGATCCGTGGAATGAGCTCGCGGCCGAACTCGACCGTGTCGTTGAACGGATCGAAGCCGCGGATCAGCACCGAGCCGATGCCGAGCTTGTAATATTCTAGGATCGCGCGCGCGACCTGCTCTGGCGTGCCGACCAGACACGAGGTGTTGCCGAGCGCGCCGGTTGCGCGCGCGATCGGCATCCACAGCCGCTCGTCATGGACGTCGCGTTCGAGCGCAAAGCTCATCAGTCGCTTGCCGGCATTGTCGACCGGACCCGATATCGCCTCCTGGCGGCTCCAGCCTTTGGCGCCGGTCATGCCGGCAAGGATCTTGTTGGCTTTATCCCAGGCCGCGCCCTCGCTCGCGGCAATGATCGGGCGCACCGAGGCGTTGAAGCCCGGAGTGCGGCCGTATGCGGCCGCCTGAGCGCGAAATTGCTTGATGCGTTCGTGCGTCGAGAGAAGCGGCTCGGCATAGATGGCATAAACGTCGCACAGCCGCGCGCCCATTTCCAAGGCGCCCTCAGACGCGCCGCCGAAAAACAGCAGCGGATGTGGTTTTTGCAGCGGCCGCACGTCCGAATGCGCGCCTCCGACGCGATAGAACTTGCCGGCAAAATCGAACGGCCGCTCGCTCGCCCAGGTCAATTTCATCAATTCGAGATATTCGGCGGCGCGGCGATAGCGTTCTGCCTTGGGCGTGAAATCGCCGTCCCCCTCCTGCTCGTCGTCGGTCTTGCCAGTGATGATATGGAGAGCGAGCCGGCCGCCGCTCAGATGATCGAAGGTCGCGATTTTGCGCGCCATCAAGGTCGGCGCGACGAAGCCCGGGCGATGCGCGATTAAATAACCGAGCCGCTCGGTGCGCGCCGCCGCATGCAAGGCGACCAAAAAGCCTTCGGCGGACGACGATGAATAACCGACCAGCACGAGATCGAAGCCGGAAGTCTCGTGCGCGCGGGCCGCCTCGGCGACGTAGTTCGGCGACAATCCACCCTCGATGACATGCAGTGTCGCCGCGCTGGTCGGCGGCGTTACTCCGATCATGCCGATCACGCGCATGGGCATTGCCGCCTCCTTGAATCTACGCAGCCGTGGATTTTTTCGGCGCTCGTAAGCGCTCGGTTTCCGCGACATCGATTGCGCCACTCGCATCGATCGCGACACTGTAATCGCGACGCGCTTGTTCCGCCGTGATCAAGCCGTCGAGCACGTCTTCGCGCACGTGCTCTGGATTGCGCGCGCGCGGATCGCCGAAGCCGCCGCCGCCTGGTAGTTGCAGGCAGATGGCGTCACGCGACGGCACGGTCTGGCGTCCTTTGGGCCGGATCGGCCGTCCCGAACGCAGTGTCACCACGCCGGCCGCGCCGGATTGCCCACCACTGCGCCCGCGCGCCGGATGGTGCACGCGCTCGAAATTGCACAAAAGCGCCAGCGGATTGACGCCGGCGCCGCCGAGCTCGATCACCTGACCGAGGCCGCCGCGGAATTGGCCGGGACCGCCCGAGCCGTCGCGAAATTCGCGGCGGTAGAATACGACCGGCGCCACGCTTTCGGTCGCCTCGACCGGGATCGTGCGCACGCCGGAGGGAAAAGACGTCGCGCTCAAGCCGTCCTTCTGCGGCCGCGCGCC
This sequence comes from Xanthobacteraceae bacterium, assembly GCA_049286035.1. Lineage (GTDB taxonomy): Bacteria > Pseudomonadota > Alphaproteobacteria > Rhizobiales > Xanthobacteraceae > BOG-931. Next base: position 5,012 of record JBAQBC010000051.1, on the reverse strand, counting down.
GGCGCCGCCACAGTGGAAAATCACGGTAGAGAATTCCGGCAGCGTGTTGGCATCGGTGCCGGCCTCGACCTCGTCGACCAGCGAACCGCCGCCGAAGATCTGCGGATTCCACAAAGACGAAGCGCCCTCCGCCGGCACGCCACCGGCGATCGCCTGTTGCAAACAGCCGGCCACAACGTCCGGCAGCATCTGTCCGACGGTGTGGCGCGCGGCGACCGGCCACGGCCGCTTGACGTTGAGCACGCAGCCTTCCGGCGCGCTGACCGTGATCGGCTCGAGCGAGCCGGCATTGTTCGGAACGTCCGGCGCGACCAAACACTTCACGCCGAACGCGGTATAGGCGAGGCAATAATTGAACACGACGTTGATGCCGTAGGCCGAGGCCGGCGAAGTCCCCTCGTAGTCGACGTGGATGCCGTCATCTGAAATGGTCAGCGCGGCATTGAGCGTGAGCGGCTTGTCATAGCCATCCATGGTCATGCTGTTGCGATAGGTACCCTTCGGCAGCGCGCGGATGCGTTCGAGCGTGGCGTCGCGCGAGGCTTCGACGATGGTGTCGCCGAGCCGATCGAGATTGGCGATCTCGAACTCGTCCATCATTTCGATGAGCCGGCGGCCGCCCTCGTCATTGCAGGCCGCGCAAGCATAGATGTCGCCTTCGACCTGGAGCGGCTCGCGTACATTGGCGCGCACAAGCCGCAGCAGGTCTTCGCTCATGTGGCCTTCGCGAGCGAGTGGCATGATCGGAATCGCCAGACCTTCCTCGAACACTTGCCGCCCGTCTGGTCCCATGCCGAGCCCGCCGATATCGACCACATGAATGGTATTGGCGAACAAGCCGACCGCTTGCCCGCGATAAAAGCTCGGCGTCACCACGGTGATGTCGTGCAAATGGCCGGAGGTGAGCCATGGATCGTTGGTGATGTAATGGTCGCCCGGTTTCATCGTGGCGAGCGGATACACGTCGAGAAAATACCGCACCGCGTTCGCCATCGAATTGACATGGCCTGGCGTGCCGGTCACTGCCTGAGCGAGCATGCGGCCGTGCCGATCGAACACGCCGGCCGAGAGGTCGCCGGCCTCGCGCACGGACGTGGAAAACGCGGTGCGCAGCATGGTCTGCGCCTGCTCTTCGACGACGGCGATCAGCCGGTTCCACATGATCTGAGTATGAATCTGCGCGAGCGCGGCGTTGGGGCGGGCGACCATGAAATAGAACCTCACACCTCGCGGCGGGTGAGCGCAATATAGCCGAACTTGTCGACCTGCGCCTCGAACAAGGGACTGACCACGGTGGACGTATCATCCTCGGCAATCACCGCCGGGCCGCCGATCTTCGCACCCGGCGCGAGATCGCTACGCCAATAGATCGGCACGTCCTGGAATTCGCCGGCCTGCGGATCGAACAGCTCACGCCGGCCGCGCGCTTTCGGTTCGCTCGGCCGGGTCGGCATGGCGCTTGCGAGCTCGCCTTGTGCCGGCGCGCTGATCGTGACTACCCAGCTCAGAATTTCAATGTCGACGCCGGGAATCGGCCGGCTGTAGAGCCGGCGATAGGCGTCCTCGAACAATGCGGTGATTGCGGTACGATCGGCACTATTGAATGCACGCACCGGAAGCTCGACCGCGATCTCGTGGCCTTGACCGCGGTAACGCATGAAGACCGAGCGGCGTTCGGCGAGCGGCGCATCAGGGTCGCCGCGCCGCACGATCGTTTCGGCTTCGGCGCGCATGTCCGCAAGGAGCCGGTTGGCGTTCTCATGCTCGAAGCTCGACAGCCGCATCAACCGGCCGCGCACGACCTCATAGGCGACCGGCGCGCGCAACAGTCCGACCGCGGAGCCAACGCCGGCATTGACCGGAATGAGAACGCGGCCGATGCCGAGCTTTTCGGCGACACGCGCGGCATGCAGCGGCGCCGCGCCGCCGAACGCGATCAAGGTCCGCGGCCGCAAATCCTTGCCGCTTTCGATCGCATGCACACGCGCCGCATTGGCCATGTTCTCGTCGACCATTTCGCTGATCCCGAGCGCCGCATGTTCGGCGGCGAGATTGAGCTTGGCGCCGATTCGTTCGGCGACGGAGCGCTGGGCGGCACTCGCATCGAGCCGCATCTTGCCGCCGGAAAACGTCGCCGGATCGATGCGGCCGAGAACGAGATCGGCGTCGGTCACGGTCGGCTCGCTGCCGCCGCGGCCGTAACAGACGGGGCCGGGTTCCGAGCCCGTGCTTTGCGGGCCGACCGCAATCCGTCCGAGCGAATCAATCGCCGCGATCGAGCCGCCGCCGGCGCCGATCTCGACCATTTCGATCACCGGAATACGCAGCGGCAAGCCGCTGCCCTTGGTGAAGCGATAGACGCGCGCGACTTCGAAGGCGCGTGCGGTCTGCGGCCGGGCGTGATCGATGAAACAGATTTTCGCCGTCGTTCCGCCCATGTCGAACGACACGACATGATCGAGCCCGTGCTGGCGGGCAATGCAGGCAGCAAAGATCGCGCCGCCGGCGGGCCCGGATTCAACGAGGCGCACCGGAAAGCGGATCGCAGTCTCGGTCGTGGTGATGCCGCCGCCCGAGGTCATCAACAGCATCGGGCAGCGAAAGCCCGATTGCTCAAGCTCGCGCGCGAGCTTGCCCAGATAGCTGCCGATCAGCGGCTGGAGATAGGCATTGGCGCACGCAGTCGAGAAACGTTCGTATTCGCGCATTTCCGGCGACACGTCCGACGACAGGCTCATCGCGACCTGCGGCAGTCGGCGCGCGACCACTTCGCCGACGCGGCGCTCGTGATCCGGATTGGTGAAGCTGTGCAAAAATCCGATCGCCACCGCCTCGATGTTTTGCTGCGCGAGACTATCGAGCGCTTGCGTCACGCTCGCCTCGTCGAGCGGAACGAGCACGTTGCCTTGGGCATCGATGCGCTCGCGGATCGGCAGGCGTAACCGGCGTGGCACCAGCGGCGGCGGCAGATCGATATTGACGTCGTACTGCTCGAACCGATTCTCGTGGCGAATTTCGAGAACGTCGCGAAAACCTTCGGTGGTCAGAAGCGCGGTCTTGGCGCCCTTGCGCTCGATCAGCGCATTGGTCGCAAGGGTCGTGCCATGGATGATCAATTGCACGTCGCCGGGCATGATCCCGGCTTCGGCAATGGTCGCACGCAGAATCGCAAGCACCCCCGTTTCCGGAGTGCGCGTGGTGGTCAGGCCCTTGGCGGTATAACGGCGATCGCCGACTTCGAGCGCCACGTCGGTAAACGTGCCACCGATATCGACGCCAAGCCGGATTGCCGGAGAGGATGCCACGCGGACCGCCGGGAAGGATCTGACAACAAAAGCGGCGCTATATGCCGGCTCTTTGCCGGGCTTGTCCATCGCGCCGCAAAGACCTGCATTAGCAAAGACCTGCATTAGCAAAGACCTGCATTAGTAAAGACCTGCATTAGTAAAGACCTGCATTAGCAAAGATCTGCATTGCGCAATAACCGCGTTGCGCACCTGTCGGGCCGGGTGCATCATGCACGCAGAGTCCCTGTGAATTTCAGAATCGTGACCTACTGAGCAAAGGCGGATCCCAAAAGCGGATCTTAAGGAGCGGCAGCCATGCACGACATCGTCATTCGCGGCGGTACCATCATCGACGGCACCGGCAAGGCCGCTTTTGCCGGCGATGTCGCTGTCACCAACGGCCGCATCGCCGCGGTCGGCGGCAAACTGGGTCCCGCCAAGCGCGACATCGATGCAGACGGGCTTCTGGTCACGCCCGGCTGGGTTGACGCGCATACTCATTACGACGGCCAGGCGATGTGGGACCCGCTATTGGCGCCCTCGTGCTGGCATGGCGTGACCACGGTGCTGTTTGGCAATTGCGGTGTCGGCTTCGCTCCGGTCAAGAAGCACCATCGCGGCGCGCTGATGGATTTGATGGAGGGCGTCGAAGAAATTCCCAATCCGGTCCTCGCCGCCGGGCTGAACTGGGAGTGGGAGACCTTTCCGCAATTCATGGACGCGCTGGAGCGGCGGCCGCACGCCATCGATATCGGCGCGCAAGCTGCGCATCTGCCGCTGCGCGTCTATGTCATGGGCGATCGCGCGGTGCGCCGCGAAGCGGCGACGGCCGACGATATTGCCGAGATGCGCCGGCTCACCATCGAGGCGCTGCAATGCGGCGCGTTCGGCTTCACCACCTCACGTACCGACTCGCACAAGACGCCCGACGGCGAACTTGTGCCATCGCGTGATGCCGACGCCGACGAGCTGGTCGGCATTGGTTCGGCGCTGGGCGCGGCCGGCATGGGCGCGTTCGGCATGAACAGCGATTTCGATGACGAGGATTACGAACTGAACTGGATGACCAGGCTTGCGCGACAGACCGGCCGACCGGTCTGGTTTTTGCTGACCGACCGCTACGAGGATCCGCAGCGCTGGCGGCGGCTGCTCGACGCCACTCACGCGGCGCGCGCGCAAGGTATCTCGTTCACGGCGCAGATCGCCGGTCGCCCCATCGGCGTGATGATGGGGGTCGGCACCGCGCTCAATCCATTCACCGTGCGGCCGAGCTATAAGAAAATCGAATCGCTGCCGATCGACGAGCAGCGCAAGCGCTTGCGCGATCCGCAAATGCGGCGGCAGATTCTCGCCGAGGCGCCGTCGGACGCCGACGTCGCCAAGCTCGCGCAATTCCGGCAGGCGGTGACGCGCAAGTGGGACCGCTTCTATGTCATGGGCGATCCGCCGGATTACGAGCCGGCGCCGGAGAAGAGCGTCGCCGCTATTGCCGCGCGCGAGGGCCGCCCGCCCGACGAGGTCGCCTACGACTACATCACCGGCGGCGACGGCCAATATCTCTATTTCCCGGTGGTGAACTATGTATCCGGCGATCACGCGCCGATCTTTGAAATGCTCAACGATCCGGCCTGCCTTCTGGGCTTGAGCGACGGCGGCGCGCATTGCACTTCGATCGTGGATGCCGGCGTGCCGACCTTCATGCTGATGCATTGGGGCCGCGACCGC
>JBAQBC010000050.1:0-5547 GCA_049286035.1 Xanthobacteraceae bacterium | reverse complement strand
GTTCGCGCCCTTGAAGACCCTCGATACCGGTCCGATCACCAACCACGTCAATATCGTGCGCAATGCCAACGGCATGTTTGCCTACGTCACGATCGGCGGGCTCAACGAAATAAAAGTGTTTCGCACTAATTTCGAGCAGGTCGCGACAATTTCAGTGGGCAAATTACCGCACGGCATCTGGCCGTCCGGGGACGGCACGCGAGTCTATGTTGGTCTTGAGAACGAGGACAAAGTTGCCGCCATTGACACATTAAAGAACGAAGTCATCGCGACCAGTCCAATAGGCCAAGCTCCACAAGCGCTCGCCTACGTGCCCGATGCCGTACCCGCGGCGAGTGGCGCCATCAACTCGGCAATGACCAGAATGATGGTCGTTCCCGAAGGTCTCGGAACCAACAACTTGCAGCCTCTCGGCATAGCTGGCCAATCGGCGGAGCTGTGGCTTGCGTCGCCGGGCGCAAAGAAGGAGGCAAAAGCGCCCACCAGTGTTTCACTGTCCGACCAGGGGCTGGTGCAAGTATTAGAGGCCGCAGTCACCGGTCTCGAGCCGGGAAAGCCATATGTGCTTGCGCTTGCGAGTGAGCCGTCCGGCAGCGGCGTGGTCGAGCCACTGCAAGGTTTCATGACCAACCCTGCGGGGGCAGCCATCGTGAATACGATCGGACCGATTCGCCAATTAGTGCGCGGTGAGGACAAGACCCCGCGTCGCTACCTGGTGATTCTTCCTGGTACTCCCGATAACCACGGCGTTCCCATTCAAGTCCAAATGGAACAATAAGTCCCGACGCGTCGACGATGAGATGAGTTGGATCAGATGGTGGCGCGCCCTGCCGCAGTACTGATCACGCCGTGGATGTTTTGACTCTGCGGTCCCGCATGACGAAATGAAGATTGCGCAAGTAAACGAATACGCCGAACGCCTGGCCGGCGATGAAGACCACGTCCTTGCGGTAGAGGGCATAAACCAGAAGCAAGAGGCCGCCGCCGATCGAGAACAGCCAAAAAGCCATGGGTATGACGCTGTGGCCAGCGCGCTCGGAAGCGATCCACTGGACCAGGAAGCGCATCGTGAACAACGCCTGAGCAACAAGCCCGAGCAGCACCCACCAATCGAGCCTGGTGACGAAAACATCGGTCAGATACGCGCCGATCGCGTGCGACATTTCAATGAGCAAGAGTGACCTCCACCGATTGGGGAATGCGTTTTTTGCGGCGAGTGAGCCACCACACGCCGAATAGATCGACCATGCCGATCCACAGCCGATCCCAAAAGCCATAATTGGATTTGCCATACCGGCGCGGGCGGTCGACGACCTCGACGTAAGCGATGTCGAGACCTTCGCGCCGGACCAGCGCCGGTAGAAACCGGTGCAGCCCGTCAAAGTATGGCAGCGACAGAAACAGATCGCGGCCGAACGCTTTCAGTCCGCAGCCCGTGTCGCGCGTGCCGTCCTTGAGCACAGTACTGCGGATCGCGTTGGCGATGCGCGATTGCAATTTCTTGAACGCCGTCGCCTTGCGGCCGACACGCTGGCCAGCGACCAGTCCAACGCGTGGACTGCCGGCCGCGAATGCGGCGATCAGCGCGGGGATGAATGCGGGATCGTTCTGCCCGTCGCCGTCAATTGTGACGACGAGCGCCGCACGCGCCATGGCAACTCCAGTGCGGATGGCGGCGGATTGGCCGCACGAGCTCTGATGCCTGATTTGCCGCAGCCACGAGCGCTCGCGCATGAGCGCACCCAGCTCCTGCTCGGTCGCATCGGTCGAGCCGTCGTTTACGTAAACGATCTCGAACGCGCGGCCCGCGAGCGCTGCGGCGATTTCGCCCACGAGCGGCGCGATATTCCCGGACTCGTTCTTCACCGGTACAACCACGGAAACCACGGGTTGCTCACCGCCGCCGTGTTGCGCCAGCCTCACCTGTGACAGGCCCACCTGCGACATACCCCGACCTCATCCGACATGCCGCAAGCTTCTAAAGGCCATCTCGCCGGGGTTCAATTGGCGAAGATCCGCTCAGGCGGACACGTTGCGCGCCGGCTTGCATCCCGCAAAGCGGTCGTGATCCGGGCAAGCGAGGGCGCCGGTTTGGCGCCAAGATCGCTTGCCCCAAATACCAGACCGCGCGCCGCGAACCAGCGTCGAAGGAGATGAGTTCCCACCAGCGCGACGAGCGCACCGCCGATGACGTCGCTTGGGTGATGGGCAAGCACAGCAATGCGGCTGAACATGATCGTCACTGCGTAGATCCACATCACGACCCGGGTGCGCGGCCAGATCGCGCCGATAGCGATCGCGGCCGCCACGGCCGTCGTGGCGTGGCCCGACGGCATGCTGGCGAATGCGGGGTGCCAGGTGAACGGCACATAGGCAAAAGGATCCTCGTGGCCGCCGACGAACGGACGGGCGCGGCCGATCAAGCGCTTGACGATCGAGACGAATAATCCCGGCAAACCGACCGCGAGAAACACAAAGCCGAACCGCGCGCCAAGGGCGGCAAGCAAGGCTTGCGCCGATTTCGTCAACTGCGGCGAAGTCACCGCGGCCAAAAACAGCAAGATGAAGCCACATGGAAACAAGAACCAGCCCGACAAGCCGAATCTGGTGATTTCCTCGAATGCCGCCCTGAACCAACCCGGTTCGCCGCGCGCCCATTCGACGGCGCTTGCGTCAAGGAGAGGCATGGAGCCTACCGCGCAAGCGACGAGAGCAAGGGCAACCACAATAATTCCCGACGATCGCGGGAGCCTGGTGGATCGCGCTGGCCGGATCAGCGCGCGAGAGCAAACCGCAACATTTTCCGAAACATTGCGCGCAATGCGCCGCAAAGCCGACCGCGGGGACGCGCCCTCCCCGACCGGCCTTGCGTTCGCCCGATCAAAGCCCGCATTCGGCGCGTTCACGGCGTGCTCACAGTTTCGAACACCGCAATCGAGACCGGCTTGCCGTTGCTGATGTCATAGCCCTCAACCAGCGGTCCGCGATTGTAGCGCAGCCCGATCGCCTCGGCGCGCAACGCAAACGCGCGTTGTTGCCGCGCTTCCACGAACGCAAAACGACAACCCCCGGGGAGCAAGAAATCGGCGGCACCCGCCGCATCGGTGAGATGTGTCTTGGTGCCGGCAAGAAATACCAGACTCGGCTCTTCATAGCCGGCGCTGGCGGCCAGCGGAGCGGCGCACGGCGCCTCGTGCAAAATTTCCGCCAGCGCGACGCTCGGAAAGGCGGGCTCGAGCGACGGTACGACGATGGCATATATTGCGATCGCCATGAGAACCGCGCCCTCGACCGCCCGTGTAAATGCGCGTTCAGTGCCTTCTTGATCGTACAATTGCCAGGCGAATAGCCCGCACACGACGGCAGCGGCAAAGAAGGGCCACGCTAGCAAAGCGAGATCGCGTTCGATGATCACCGCGGCCACCACCGCGATGACGCTGACGATCACCGGCACCAGAAACCACCACATTGCGCCGCGGACGAGCCATGGCCGGCGCGACAAAACCCCCGATTCGACGGCGCCGGCGGTAAGGATCGCGACAGCCGGATAGAGCGGCAGCACGTAGTGCGGCAGCTTGGTAATGACCCCTCGAATACGATCCAGGACGGCACGAGCCACGCCAGCAGAAAACGCGCTGCCGCTTCGCGCCGCACCGCCCAAACCGCAGGCGCCGCGAGACCGGCCAGGATCGAAGCGGGAAAGAACGTAACGAAAAACAAAATCAGGTAGAGACCCGGCGGCGCGCCATGGGTTTCTTGCGGGCTTGCGACTTTGGCCAGCATGTCTTCGCCGACCGATCCGATAAGGAACTGAGGACCGACGCGCGCGTATATCGCGATAAACCACGGCAGGACGAGAACAAGGAGCCAAAGGAGACCCGGAATCGGGCGCAACGCCAATAGCCAGCGCGCCGACCGGTCGAGGACGACCAGCGTCGCCGGCGCGAGCCCGACCACCATCAAAATCATAGGTCCTTTGATGAGAATGCCGACGGCAAGCGCGGTCCAGAAAATCACGAGCTGCCCAAAGCCCGGCTGCGCATCGCCGCGGCGCGGCGCCAGATAGACGCGGGCCAGCACCGCCATCGCCGCCACGACCGTGAACAACAGCACCGCATCGGTCTTGGCCAGGCGCGCTTCGACGCCAAGGATCGACGAGGACATCATCATCAGCGCCGCGAGCACCGCGCCGCGCCGGCCGACGAAGGCAAGCGCGCACCAATAGGTCGCCAGTACCGCGCCGATCGCGCCGATTAATGACGGCAGTCGATAGAGCCATATGCTGGTACGCGCATTCGGCAGGCCGAGCGCGCTGGCAACGTTCACGACACTCGCTTGCAGCCAGTAGATTCCCACCGGTTTGCGATAGCGCACGTCATCCTGGTAACGGATATCGACATAATCCCCGGTCTCGATCATCTGCTTGGTGGCTTGCGCAAAATAGGCTTCATCGCGATCAACCGGCGGAATTTGAAAAATTCCAGGCAGAAACGCGATCAGCGAAATCATTACCAGCACCGCCGCTGCGCGGCGGCTCGATCCGGCGGCATAGTCGAACAGCGCCGCAAAGCCCTTTGCGGGCCAGTAGGACCGGGATGTCCAACCACTGGTCGTGCTCATGTCGCCTGCAATGCCACTGCTGCTGGTTTTCGAGCGGCGATCACGTCGGAAATGGAAAGCCCGCCTGCTCGGCCGCCGGTCAATGACCACCCTCTAAGCCGCGGGACAATAGTCAAATCGCTCCTGACGGGGAAGCTTGGCTGGGAAGTTTGGCCGGAAGCTTGGGGGGCCGTCGCGGGCCGGCATTTGGGTGGCGGTTCCGAGAGGCGCGAAACGGTAATTTACTGGGCGTTTTCGCCTTCGATTCTATATAAAAGCGGCGCCGCACATAGGTGGCATCGGGGCCCCGTAGCTCAGGGGATAGAGCAACAGCCTTCTAAGCTGAAGGTCGCAGGTTCGAATCCTGCCGGGGTCGCCAACAAAAACAGGGGTTTAGCTTTTCAGCTAGGCCCTGCCTGACGGCCATCGCGAGCGATCGACATGGCGCCATGTTGCCAAGCAGCTTGCGGCAGCTGCCGATGGCGGCAACATCAATGACTTGGTGGTGCCGCTGTTGCTGGTGCTGCAGCTTGAGCGCATCGAGTGCCGTCTGCGCTAAAGCAGACTGCTCGAAGAGCCCCCGCATGGTCTATTTTGGTCAGTTTTAATTTTGGCAGTAGCCCAGGATCACAGCGAATTACATCGCCGTGCTGCCGGGACTGCTACAGGAAAGGACCAAGCCATGAGTCGATGGCAAGAACTCGTTGACAACGTACTTACCAATCTGGAGACGGAGACTCCCGGTGCTGACGGTTTCCGGGTGAACATCGACGATAAAATCTGGGAAGCCGAACAAAAAGTATCGAAAACGGTCCCGGCAACACTGTACGAAACGACAGTGTGGCGCCTTCACGGCTTTCAGCACGAACTAATTGAGACACTATCAAAGCAACTGAAAAGAGATCCCGCAAACGAGATTTTTCTGGAAGCTCGATCCTTACTTGAAAA
>JBAQBC010000049.1:0-8229 GCA_049286035.1 Xanthobacteraceae bacterium | reverse complement strand
GAATGCGGCCACCGGGCGCTTGCCGAACTGAACAGAGAACAAATAATCGCCGCCATCGAAGCGGGGCAGGGACCCCAGAACCTCCATTGCATCGTCCGAGAGTGGAAGGACGTGCGCCGCGCGGGCCTTCATGCGCCCCGCTGGTATTGTCCAAATCTTCTTTGTTGAATCGATCTCAGACCATTGCGCCTCTGCTACCTCAGACTTGCGCTGCCCGGTCAGAATCAGGAGTTTGAACAGCGGGCCATAGGGGTAGCCGATCCTGTCTGCCGCCTTCCACGCCGCCCGCAGCTCCGCATCATTCAGAATGCGAGTACGCTCCTTTTTCTCTCCGATGATCTCTCGCGGCCTGAGCCGGTCGCAGGGGGAGGACTCGATTCCATAGAGGTGTTGGCCAATCGCCCAATTATAGAGACGACGCACATGGCCAAGCAGATTGTGTGCCTGATAGATCTTTCCCTCGTTCCTGACGCGCTTAACTACGGCACAAACATCGAGCGGGGTAATGTCCGTGGCGGGCCGACCGCCCCAAACCGGAATGAACTCGCGTCGAATATCAGTTTCCGCCTCGTGTCCCTTGCGCTCTCTCTGCAGTTTTTCTCGGATGAAATCTTCGGCTACCGCAAGGAATGTCGTTTTCTGCTTCCGCAATTCAGCGGCACGGTCTCGTTCTTCTTCCTGCGCTGGGTCAATGCCTCGCTTGATGAGTTCACGCCACTTCCTCGCCTTCTCCCGAGCGTCGGCTAGACCGATGACGGGATATGTCCCCAGCGCCCGTCGAGTAGGATCGGCGCCTGGCTGGTATCGGGCGAGCAGCACAAACGTCCGCTCTCCGCTCGGCATTACTCGAACGCGCAAGCCCCGAATCTCTGTGTCGCGGATGTCGTAGGGCTTGCCGTCCTTGCCCCCCGTTAGGCTTCTTAGATGACGATCTGTCAGATTGCGTTTGATCGTGCTTGCCTTGGCCATAGATCCCCCTGGCAACGTCATGGCAACAAAATGAGCGTAATTCAATGTTGCCAGACGCAACGCCAAGATACGCTAGAACCGCCAGACGGCAAGGCTTTTCGGTGAATAACGCAACGAGAAGCACTAGTATGCACGGCGCCGAAACGGCCTATGCCCTAGTGGCAGACCGGTTGTTTTAATGTTAAGCGCGGAGACGTGGCTTGCTTAACAAAAGTTCAATGCAATGCCCGCTAGCCCGCTGCGCGGGATCCGTGCAGGCTATGCGAAGCGTCTTTCACGGTAAAGAAAACCACGTCGCGATCGGTGCCGGCGGTGCCGGAATGCACAACATCGGCGGGAACGTAGACCACCGCGCCAGGCTTGGCCTCGATCGCCTTGCCGCCAACAGTTGCGTGAAAGGTGCCCTCGAGAATGTAAATCCATTGTTCATTGGGATGCGAATGCGGCGCGGCGCCGGTTCCGGCCGGCATGCGCATTAGTCCGACGATCATGCGGTCGCCCTCGACGCAAGCGCCGTTGGCCGTCGAATAATCGGGACCGCCGAGGATGTGGTTGACGGTCGCGAGATCAAAGACATATTCGCCGGCGCCGGCACGCTTGGCGCCGGGGGTGCGGGGTAGAGGTGCCGATCGTTCACTCATTGCCGAGTTCCTTTGCAATGATGCTAATTGAGGTCGGTTGCTGACGCCAGAGAGTGGTTTCGTTCACGGTTCCGACACTTTTTTGATCGCATGGTCACGGCGACGGGGGACTCTCCAATGATCCGGCTGTTGGGCGTGCTGCGCGGTTGCGCCATCGCGATGGGCGCAGCAATGCTGTTCGGTTGCACGGGCAATAACCTGCCAGAAGGCCAGCCAAGCTTTTATCAGGACCTGGCCGGACCAGCGGCCGCGCTCGACGCCGGCGCGGCACAATCGATGATTTCCGGCTATCGCCATAACAATGGCCTTGGCACGGTCACGATCGATCCGGAACTGATGCGGCTTGCCAACGAGCAGGCCACCGCCATGGCGGCGCGCGGCACGCTCGACCACAGTGTCGGCGCTCCTTTCCAGGAGCGGATTCGCAAGTCGCGCTTCGATGCCAGCGTCGCGGTCGAGAACATCGGCGCCGGCTATCACACGCTGGCGGAAGCCTTCTCGGGCTGGCGCGATTCGCCGCCGCACCGCGCCAACATGCTCAATGCCAATGTTACGCGCATGGGCATCGCCGCGGTCTATGCACCGAAATCGAAATACAAGGTGTTCTGGGCTTTGATCCTCGCTGCGCCGGACGAGCGGCGTAGCTGATCGGGATCATGCTTTAGCCGCACATCGCATGCGGGTCTTGCAAAATCCAATGAGCATTGCCGGCTCGCGCGGCGCCGCCTAAAGCGAAATGGTTTTAAGTCGGGACATTTCGCTTTAGCTCTTGTTTGAGCATGAGCTTTTCGGAAAACCGGTATCCATTTTTCCGGATCATGCTATAGACTTCCCCGAAAATCGGGGGAGACACGACTTGTCCACGATCGAGCTGACTTACACCGGCCGCGAGCGCAGCTTCGTGACCTTGTCGGCGATCCTCGGTTACGCCTTCGATTTCTACAATCTGATCATCATGGCGTTTCTCTTGACGCAGATTCAGAAATCGCTCGGCATGACGCTGCCGCAGACCGGCTTGATCGTTTCGATGACGCTCACGGGCTCGGTGATCGGCGGCGTCGCCATCGGCTGGCTCGGCGATCGGATCGGCCGCAAGAACGCGCTGATCGCGAGTCTGGCTTTGCTCGCCGCCGGATCGATTCTGTCGGCCTTCGCCTGGGATTTTGTTTCGCTGCTCGCCTTCCGCTTCATCACCGGCATCGGGGTCGGCGGCGAATGGGGCGCCGGCATGGTGCTCCTCAATGAGGTTTGGCGCAGCGAACGCCGCGGCTTCGGTTCCTGCGTGGTGCAGGCGATGTCGGCCGCCGGCACCGCCATCGCGGTGCTGGTCGCGACCTACGCGCTGACCAATCTCAGCGACAATCAATCCTGGCGCGCGGCGCTTCTCTTCGGCGGCCTGCCGATCTTTCTGATGATCTTCATTCGCGCCAAAATGCCGGAGTCCCGGCTGTGGAGCGAATACGAACGGCTGCGCAAGAGCGGCACGCTGCCGCCGGAGAAAGCCGCCGAGCGCACGTCTATTTTGGAGATTCTGCGCGGCGCCTCGCTCAAATATTTCGCCCTCGGCACGCTGATGTGCGGCGCCTATATCATCTCGTATCAGGCGATTTCGATCTTCATGCCGACGCTGATGATCCGCGATCAGCACGCCAATCCCGGCGCGGTGCGCACGGTGACGCTGATCTGGTCGGTATTTTCCGCGGCCGGACTCCTGCTCGCCGGGCTCGCCAGCGATCATTTCGGACGCAAGCGCGCCGTGCTCGCTTCGACCTGCGTCTGCATTCTCGGCTTCGTTGCGATCTATCGGTTCGGCCGTGTCGATTACCCGGGCGCGGTCTTAAGCTGGCCGCTGTTCTGGTGCTACGCCTTGTGGGGTCTGGGACAAGGTTCGATCGGCGTATTCGGGCCGTGGTATTCCGAATTATTTCCGGTTGAAATGCGCTCGACCGGCGCTTCGGTCACCTTCACCGCCGGACGCCTGATTGGCAGCGCGATGCCCTATCTGGTCCCGGTGATCGCCGCGCTCCTCGGCAATCTCTTCAACGCCATGATGTTCGGCATCGTCGGCGCGGTCTTAAGTCTGCTGTTCGCGGTGTTCTTGCCGGAGACCGCGGGCCGCAAATTCGCGGTGATCGAAGGCAAGGAGCACGGCTGAGATTGTCCGCGATCATGGCAACTGAAATTGAGACCCTGGTCACCCGCGGCACGCGCGTTCGCGTGCGCCGCGCCGGCAAAGGCAAGCCGATTCTGTTCCTGCACGGCGCCGGCGGCTGGCCGGCCTGGCTGCCGTTCTTCGAGCGCCTGTCGCAGCGCTTCGCGCTGACAGTGCCCGAACATCCGGGCTTCGGCGGCTCCGACGATCCGCACTGGTTGCGCGATGTGCCGGACCTCGCGATGTATTATCTCGACGTGCTCGACGCGGCCTTCGCGTCGCCGGTCCATGTCATCGGCCATTCGCTCGGCGGCTGGACGGCGGCCGAGGCGGCAGTGCGCAACACCCGCCGCATCGCGAGCCTGACGCTCATCACGCCGGCCGGCATCCGCGTCAAAGGCGTTCCGCCCGGCGACAATTTTATCTGGTCGCCCGAGGAGGCGATCCGCAACCGTTATCACAATCAAAGCTTTGCCGAGGCCTTGCTGCAGGCGCCGCCGCCGGACGAGGCGCAGCTCGATCTCGACCTGCAAAACAGGGTGGCCGCCGTCAAATTCGGCTGGGAGCCGCGCTGGTTCAATCCGGCGCTGGAAAAATGGCTGCATCGCATCGATGTGCCGACGCATGTCATCTGGGGCGTGCAGGATAAGATTTTGCCGAGCGCCTATGCGGGCTTATGGGAAAAGCGCTTGGCGAGCGCGCAAATCACCATGGTCGAGGCCTGCGGACACAGTCCCCACATCGAGCAGTGCGATCTGGTGACCGACAAAGTCGTCTCATTCCTCGAGCGAGCGGGCGCATGAAGTTCACCTGCTTCCATCTGATGCCATATCGGCCGCTCGATCTGAAAGCGGCCGCCGAACACCGCTCGGCCTGGGTGGTTCTGCCCAACAGCTTCTACGACCCGAAAAAAGGCGCCGCGGAATACGATTCCTATCTCGATCAGCTGACCTATGCCGAAAAGCTCGGCTTCGACGTCATCGGCGTCAACGAGCATCATCAAACCGCTTACGGCATGATGCCGGCGCCGAACCTGATCGCGAGCGCGCTCATTCAGCGCACCAAGACCGCCAAGATCGCTGTGCTCGGCCGCGCGCTGCCTATCGTCGGCAATCCAATTAACATCGCCGAAGAATTCGCGATGCTCGACGTGCTGTCGAAGGGCCGACTGATCGCGGGCTTTGTGCGCGGGATCGGCGCCGAATATCACTCGACCGGCGTCAATCCGGCATTCTCGCACGAGCGCTTTCACGAGGCGCACGATCTGATCATCAAAGCCTGGACCACGGTCGGCCCATTCGAGTTCGAGGGTAATCACTTCCGCAATCGCTACGTCAATTTGTGGCCGCGCCCATACCAGACGCCGCATCCGCCGGTCTGGATTCCGTCGATGGGTTCGCGCGAGACGATAGACTGGGCGTCGGCGCCGGAGCGCAAATATCCGTTCCTGGTGACGTTTTCCGCCGAAGCCGCCGTGGTGCGCTATCTGAACATGTATAAAGAGACCGCCCAGTCCATGCACGGCTACGCCGCCGCGGGAAGCCAACTCGGCTGGGCGGTGCCGCTTTACGTCGCCGACACCGATGCGCTGGCCAAGGAAGAAGCCAAGGCCGGGATCGAGAGCCTGTTCAATAATTTTCTGCCGATGCCGTGGGAAATGCTGCTGCCGCCCGGCTACACGTCGAATGCGTCGCTCAAAGCCACGATGAAAATCCGCACCGCGCTCGGCTCCCGCGCCCGCAATCAAACCGTGGATGAATTGATGGCCAACGGCACCGCCGTAATCGGCAGCCCGCGCACCGTTCTCGAAAAGATCGAGCGCGTGCGCGAGCAGACTGGTTTGGAGAATCTCATCGTCATGCCGCAGTTCGGCGTCATGCCGGACGAGTTCGTCAAGCGGAATATGGAGCTGTTCGCCAGCGAAGTGATGCCGAAATTGAGATGATCACAAACGCTGTGCCCTATCCATCGCCACAGCGTCCGCCGCTGCTTCTTTTGCCGCCGCTACCATCTCGAACCTGTCCGCCCCGTAGGTCTGCCGCGCCTCTTGCAGAAGCGGATCCACCGCTTCGCGAAACAAAGCGTGCTGCGCAGGCGTCAATGCGGTGATCTCGCAACCCTGAGCTTCGATCGCGGCGCGCGCCTCGCGATCTTCGGCGATAGCGAGCTCGCGCTGAAACGCAACCGCCTTGATCACCGCTTCGCGCATCGTGTTTTGCAGATCGCGCGGCCAGGAATCGAATTGCGTGCGGTTAAGAAAAATCGGGCGTGAAATATAGAAGTGGTTGGTGACGGTGTGGAAGCGATGAAACTTGTGTACGCCGTAGGTCACGGTGTTGGCGAAGGGATTTTCCTGCGCGTCGATAGTACCGGCCTTGATCGCGGCGATCGCCTCGGTCAGGTCCCAGCGCAGGGGGATGGCGCCGAGGAGTTCGAAGGTTCGCGCCTGCACTTCGCTTGGTAGCACGCGGATGCGCATGCCGTTGAGGTCCGCCGGCGTGCGTACCGTGCGCAGCCGGTTTGAGATGTGACGGAAGCCGTTTTCGAAATAGCCGAGGATCCGGTAATCGATCCGCTCCTCGATCTTGGCGGCGAGAAACCGGCCGAGCTCGCCGTCGACGGCGGCGCGGGCCTCTTCGCGATGCTCGAACAAAAACGGCAGATCGACAAAGCCGAGCTCGGGCACGCGGTCGGTGAGATAGCTCGACGACTGATAGCCGAGCGTCATTGCCCCGTTTTCGACGAGGGTGACGATTTCCTCGGCGCGGTGGCCGAAATCCATGATGTTCCAGACATAGTCCACGCTGATGCGATTGCTGAAGCGGGCCGACAGCGTGTCGCCGATGAGCTTGAGCGAACGCGAAAATGATGCGGTCGGCGGGCCATAGCCGCCCATGCGGATTGTGATCGGTTTTGCCATTCTTTGTCTTCTGTCCAGTAAACTGGTCGGGCTCTAATGCTCGTTCTTATAAAGCGTCAGCGCGTCGGTCCACACCTTGGCGCGATCGGTGTCGAAGACCAGCACCGGATTTTCCGGCGCTGCGACCCATGCCCCGCGAGCGAGCTCATCGTCAAGCTGCTGCGGCGCCCAACCAGCATAGCCGAACGCAATCAGACTTTGCTTCGGCCCATGGCCGATGCCGATGTCGCGCAGCACGCCTGCGGCATCGCTCAAGGCCACGCGGCCATCGATGTCGAGAGTGTGCGACCCGTGATACTCGGTACTGTGCAGCGCAAAGGCGAAGTTCGGGCTGACCGGCCCGCCCAGAAATATAAGGACGCTATCGGTCACGCCCGCAGCATCGGCGCCGAGCGCACCAAGTACGGTGGCGATTGGCCGCCGCGTCACCGGCCGATTGATGACGATACCGAGCGCGCCGTTGCGATCATGCTGCGCGATCATGATCACGGCGTGATCGAACGGGTCGTGCAGCTCTGGCGAGGCGATCAGGAGCTGGCCGGCAAAGGACGTGCGGCCGGCAACCTCCGGCTCTGTCGGCAAGGCGGCGTGCAAGATCGCTGCCGGCGCCACGATTGTCACGGCGGCCACAAGCAAACGCCTGCAATAATGTCCAAACACCACCGCGCCCGAGTTCAGGATCGATCACATGATCGCGCCGTGCCGCGGCAACAATCAAGATGTCCGGGCCATCTCAAACGAACTGGACGGCGATGCCGCCGAGATTGCCGAAATCGGCGTGCAACGTTTCGCCCTTGCGGGCATGCACCACGCGCGTGAACGAGCCGGCTAGCACCAGATGGCCGACGTCGAGCGCGACGCCGTGCTGGCCGAGCTTGTTGGCGAGCCAGGCGACGCCGAGCGCCGGATGGCCAAGCACGCCGGCGGCGACCCCGGTCTCCTCGATTTCGGAGTTGCGATACATGATGCCGCCGACCCAGCGCAGATCGATATCGAGCGGACCGACTGGGCGGCCGCCGATCACGATGCCGGCGGCGGCGCCGTTATCAGCCACTGTATCGAAAATCTTGCGCGGGTCTTGCAGGCGCGCATCAACGATCTCGATCGCCGGCACGACATATTCGGTGGCGCGCAGCACGTCGGGCAGGCTGATGCCGGGGCCGCGCAGCGATTTGCCGAGCACAAAGGCCAGCTCGATTTCGACCCGCGGCAAACAATAATTCTCGTGAGGAACCCGGGCGCCGTCGGCGATCATCATATTGTCGAGGAGATGCCCGTAATCGGGCTCGTCGATCTGGGACGAGCGCTGCATCGCTTTCGACGTCAGCCCGACCTTGTGCCCGATCAGCCTCGCGCCGGCCGTGATCTTTCGTTTGGCGACCTCAGACGAGATGGCATAGGCGTCCTCCATGGTGATACCGGGCCAGGTCTTCGACAGCTGCACCGCCTGTTTACGGTCTTTCTCGGCGGCGACAAGAATATCAGCGGCTTTCCTGCGATCGGCATCGGACATCATGGCTGCTCACTCCCCCGCACACGTCATGGCC
>JBAQBC010000048.1:0-1985 GCA_049286035.1 Xanthobacteraceae bacterium | reverse complement strand
ATGACCATGGAAGGCGGCGTGATGAAGATGCGTCCCGTCGAGGGTGGTGTGTGTGCCGAAAACCTAGATTCGGCAATATTGGTGATGAAGACCGCCGAGATGCGCGGCGCACCCCAAAGCACGTTCTCAAGGCTCATCTGCCGGATCGAAGCGCGCAGCTCCGCACTGACCGGCGGCCGCGCTCCCCGCACCCGCGATTTCCAGCCCGATGCCAGCGCACGAATGTCTCGGGCCGGACGATCGTCATCACCTTGAGGACCGACGGAAATAACCGATACGGCAGAATGAAGAACAGGCGATCACCGATCACGAACTGGATCCGGCCACGCACCTTTCGTTGCAACACAACCAACTGCTGTCGCAGTGCAGCGTTCTCCGCCTCAAGCCGGCTTGTCGACTTGAGCGGCGAGATCAACAGATTGAGAAAAAGCGATAGCAGCGCCACCATCCCCTGTCCTTACCGCAATCAGATCCGCACATACTGATGGTGGAGTCCGCCGAGCACGGGCCGCACTTCGATGCGCCCGTGGCGCTGAATGGCCCTTCCAATGGGTGCATCCTTCCCTAACGAGAGGTGCGTGCGCACCGCATTGTGATATTCCATGTAGCACTTGAGGATGTGGCCAAGGTGCTGCTCCCCTGTCACTACGATGTGATCCAGGCATTCCCGGCGTATCGAGCCGATCAGGCGCTCCGCATACCCGTTCTGCCAGGGCGAACGTGCAGAAGTCGGATGATCACGAATGCCAAGCGAGCGAACTCGGCGGATGAATATAGCGCCGTAGCAAGCGTCCCGATCGTGGATCAGGTCACGAGAGATTTGCTCCCAGCCACAGGCCGCCGTCAGTTGGTTGGCGATCCATTCCGCGGTGGGCTGCGCTGTGACGCCGAACCACAGGATTTGTCGCCGGCCGTGGCCCATGATCAGCAGCCCATACAGCAGCCGAAAGGACACGGTCGGAACGACAAACAAATCCATCGCGGCGATACCATCCGCATGATTGCGCAGGAACGTCTTCCAGCCTTGGGACGGTGGCGTCCTCCTTCGCACCATGTACTTGGCGACGCTGGTCTGGCCAATGTCGATGCCGAGCTTGAGCAATTCGCCATGAATGCGAGGCGCGCCCCACAATGGGTTCGCAATACTCATCTGCCGGATTAAGTGCCGGATCTCAGGCGGCACCGCTGGTCGGCCCGGACGGGGCCTCGACTTCCAGCGCCAGTAACATCGGAAACCAGCGCGATGCCACCGAACCACGGTGTCGGGTCGGACGATCGCAAGTGCATCGCGGGATTTCGGAAATAGATGGCAGACCCAACCTAGGACCATTCTGTCGAGAACCGAAAATCGCACCCAGCCAGGTTTGCCCCGTCGCAGGACGACGATCTGCTGTCGCAACACCAAGATCTCGGCTTCCAGTGCTGCCCGCGGTCGAAACAGATCGACGACAGCCCCAAAAATCATTCTGCAGAGAGACAACATCCCGTAGAGGATCAATCGATTCTACGTCCCAAGCCAATCGGATGGAATTCACGACAGGGACAACCCCGGCGATGGCCGCTGGCGTGACGAGCCTTTGGGGGCCTCGTGATCGACTACAATCGATCTAACACGACCGGGGCTATCGTACTAAATTGAAGCCGAAGAAAGCAGCTCATGCTCCAGACGGTATCACCGCTCATTCTAAAGCTTTCGCTATTTCTCGTGACTGCTGCCGCTACGCATTTGGTCATGTCATTTGGGCAGACGTTAATTCATTATAAGGTCGCCCACCATCCAATGTGCGGTAAGATTTTTCGCGACCACATCAACTTCCATCACACCCATTACTCCGACGCTCATCTTGTTTCTCGAACGTCATACATGCACTGGCAGCGGTGGTTCGCGTGGCGTCCGGTTATCATCTACGGCCGAGCGGGAAGATCGCGCGTGGTGTGGCTCCAGTATGTAGAACGGATATGGACTGAAGACATAATCAGCGATC